>JAPDPX010000001.1:311734-623468 GCA_034506255.1 candidate division KSB1 bacterium
CCGGGTGACACGCTGTGGGTGGCGCCCGGCATTTATCGCGGCAATCTGCATCTCGATAAAAAGCTGGCACTCCTCGGGCTGGGCAAGCCGGTGATCCGGGGCAGCGGCACCGGCAGCACGGTGTTGATCACGGCCGACTCCTGCGTGTTCCAGGGTTTCGTGGTCGAGCACAGCGGCCGCATGCTGGTGCATGAAGACGCCGGCATTCTGATCAAATCGCATCACAATTGCGTGGCCGATAATGAGCTGCGCGACGTGCTGTTCGGCATTTATCTTTTTCACAGCCACGACAATCTGGTGATGCGCAATCACATCAGCGGCCGGGCAGAGCTGGAAATGGGCGAGCGCGGCAGCGGCATTCATCTGTGGAATTCGCAGCGCAACCGGCTGATCGCAAACCGCATCACGCAGGCGCGCGACGGCTTTTACATTCAGAATGCCCATCACACCTGGCTGGAAGGCAACGAGGTGTTCAATCTGCGTTATGGCGTGCACTACATGTATGCCGATTCCAATGTCTTTTTGCGCAACCGTTTTTACGACAATGTCGCCGGCGCCGCCATCATGTACTCGCGCGGCATTCACCTGCGCCACAATGACTTCCTCCACAACCGCGGCTTTGCCTCCTTCGGCATCCTGTTTCAAGACTGCCATGATTCGGTGGCCGATTCCAACGTGATTGCCGACAACGCCGTCGGCTTGTTTTTCGAAGCCTCGACCAACAACCGCTTCCGCCACAATCTCATCGCCCGCAATGACATTGCGCTGCAGATGTTTCAAAACTCCGAGCGCAACACCTTCAGCGAGAACAATTTCGTCGACAACCTGAATCCGCTGCTGCTGGTGGGCAAACGCACGCTCAGCGCCTGGAGCGCCAACGGCCGGGGCAATTACTGGAGCAGCTACGACGGCTACGATCTCGACCACGACGGCATCGGCGATCTTCCGATGAAGATTCAAAATGTGTTCGACTATCTCGAAGGCCGGCATCCTCATTTGCGGCTCTATCTTTACAGCCCGGCGGCGCAGGCCCTGGCGGCGGCCGCCAAGGCTTTTCCCCTCATCGCAGTCAACCGCGAAATGGACGAGCATCCCCTGATGCGACCGGTGGCACTGCGCGGGCACGGCGGCAACCGCCTGCGGTGAGCGGCGGGCAACGGGCCGGTCCCGGATTTCACTTTCATCCCGGCAGGGTTGTTTTATGATCCAGGTCGAACATTTCACCAAGCGCTACGGCAAATTCACCGCGGTCGATGACATCTCCTTCACCGTGTCACGCGGCGAAGTGTTTGCCTTTCTCGGGCCGAATGGCAGCGGCAAGACGACCACCATGAAGGCAATGGTGGGCCTGAACCTTCCCACTGCCGGCCGCATCCTGATCGAAGGGATCGACGTGCACCGCTTTCCCAAGCAGGCAAAGCGGCTGCTGAGCTATCTGCCGCAGCGCGTGGTCTTCCCCGAAAATCTGACGGCGCGCGAAGTGGTGCGTTTCTATGACCGCGTGCGGCGGCTGCCGCCGGCGCTCGCCGATCAGGTGCTGGCCGGCAGCAATTTCAACGGCTTTTCGGACAAGACGGTGAGTGAATTCTCCGGCGGCATGATTCAACGCCTGGGGCTCGCGGTGGTCACGCTGCCGGATGCACCGGTTTTGCTGCTCGATGAGCCGACCGCCAATCTCGATCCGGTGGGCGTGAAACGCTTTCGCGAATTTGTTCTGGAGCAAAAACGCCGGGGCAAAACGATCGTTTTCTCGACGCATCTGCTCGCCGAGGCCGAACAACTGGCGGACCGCGTCGGTATTTTTGTGAGTGGCAAACTGGTGGCGCAGGAATCGATTGAAAGCCTGCGCCGGACCTTCCTGGCAAACGGCACCATCGAAGACATGTATTTGCACTATGTCGAAAGTCATCAGCGTGAAGAACGGTGAAAAAGCCGCGCTGCGCGGGCCTTGCCGGCGCAAGGAAACGGTCAAACGCGTGCAACCTCTCCGCCTCCGTGCGAGCTGCGCGTCTCTGGCCGGTTTTGTGATGGCGTTGTCCTGCTTTCTTTTTCAGGGATGTGGTTCTTCCGAAAGCAAGCCGGTGGACATTTTTCCGGAGGACATCTGCGCCTCCTGCCGCATGGCGATCTCCGAACGCGCCTTTGCTTCGCAGATACGCACCACCACCGGCGAGGTCTACAAGTTCGACGATCTCCGCTGCCTGGAAAATTTCATGCAGCGCGCCGGCAAGGAAGCCGTGGCGGCGGCCTTCGTGACGGATTACGCCACGCAGCGCTGGCTGCCGCTGGCGCAGGCCATCATCGTGCAAACCGGCATGCGTACCCCGATGGGCTCCGGCAGGGTGGCCTTTGCCGACTCGCTTGCGGCGCGCAGCCTGCTCGCGCGTTTTCCGCCCGGTGGCTGAGGCCAGCCGGAGCGAGGTGCAGCCGCCGGTGCCAGTGGCCGGCTCCTTTTCGAGGTTTAAAGGGCGAAGTCCGACTTGGGCAGCGGATTTTGCGAAATTCGAAAACTCGCCACGCCCAAGCCGGACTTCACTCATACGAAAGGCAAAGGGCATGGAATGGAAAATCATTCTCGAGATTGCGACGCAGGAGTTGACCATCAACATCCGCAACAGGTGGACGTTGATTTTTGCGGTGGTGTTCGGCGCCCTGGTGCTTAGCATTTCCTACTTCGGCATGCGGGCGGAAGGCTTCTCCGGCATGCAGAATTTCACCCGCACTTCGGCAAGCATTCTGAATCTCGTGCTCTATCTCGTGCCGCTGGTGGCGCTCATCATGGGAACGCTGAGCTTTACCGGTGACAAGGGCGCGACCGAGCTGCTCTACTCCCAGCCGGTTTTGCGCAGCGAGGTGCAGCTCGGCAAACTGCTGGGGGTGTTCGGATCAATGGCGTTGTCGACGCTGATCGGTTTCACGCTGGCGGGTGCGCTGGTGGTGGCGGCCAACGGGATGGGCGGGTTGCTGCGCTACAGCCTGTTCGTGGCGCTGGCGCTGCTGTTGGCACTGGTGTTTCTTTGCCTGGCGGCACTGGTGGCCACCGCCAACCAGCGCAAGACCAGGGCCTTTGGGGTGGCGCTGTTTCTCTGGTTCTTCTTTGTTTTCTTCTATGATCTGCTGGCAATCGGCGTGACGGTGTGGCTGCGGGGCGGGTCGGCGAACACCTTTCTCTTTGTCTCGCTGTTCGGCAATCCGGTGGACATGGTGCGGGTGGCTGCGCTGATCATCCTTGACGGCGTCACGATCTTTGGCGCGGCCGGTGCGGCCCTGCTGCGGTTTTTGGGTGGCAAGACGGCGAGCGTGGCGCTGTTGTTGTTGGGTCTCGCTGTCTGGATTTGCTTTCCACTCTGGGTTTCGCAGCGCTTGCTGCGGCACCAGGATATATGAGACCGCGGCGCGCCGTAGTGCGTGGAGGAGCCGGTGAACAAGAAGGTCTTTGCGGCAGGCGCGCTCGCGATCACGGCGGTGGCGGCCATCCTGGTGTACGTGCAGTGGTCACGGCAGCAGGCGCGTCTGGAACAGCTTCACTATGAACATAGGGAAACCGAGCTGGTCGTTGCCAATCAGCTCGGCGCGCAGGTTGTGCTGTTTCGCGCCGGTGCAAATCTGGACGACACGACCCGAGTGGCCGCCTTCAATGGCCGCCGGATGTGGCTGCCGGCGGGCAATTATTTTCTGCAGGTCAGGCATCAAGGCCGCACGCAGCACCTCCCGGTTCCGCTGGCTGGCTATCGGGCCGGCCCCGATGACGGTGGCGCCTTTTACGTTACCCTGCGGCGTGCACCGCAAGTTTATCCGCCGCGGCTGTTGCCCGGGCTGCCCGAGTTTGTCTTCATCCCCAGCGGCAGCTTTCTCTTTGGCGACCGTTTGAATCCCCGCGAGCCGCATTACCTCTGGCTCAGCAGCTTTTTCATTCACCCGTTTGAGGTCAGCAATGAGGAGTTTCGCGTGTTTCTGCGCGACTCCGCCGGCTATGCCGATGACCGCAACTGGACCGCCGCCGGCCGGCGCTGGAAGATGGCCAATGCCTCGCAGGCCACCGCTTTGCTGTCACCGCAAGCTCCCGACTATGTGCGCTTCGGCCAGCCGGATCAGCCGGTGGTGTGGGTGAATTGGTTCGAAGCCAATGCCTATTGCAAGTGGCTCACCAGGAAAATCGGTGGCGGTCGCTGGTTGTTCACGCTCCCCAACGAGGCGGAGTGGGAGAAGGCGGCACGTGGTCCAGACAACTTCGATTACGGCCTCAGCCTGTTCATCAGCGACCGCGAGATTCCCTGGTATAATTGGAAGAAGAACCCCGATGTGCCCGTGACCGTCGTGGGCTGGCAGCAATCTCCCACCTCTTTTCGCCCCAATCGTTATGGTCTGTATCACATGAGCGGCAACGTGGTGGAGTGGACGCAATCCCTCCTTCGCGCCTTCAATCGTGAGCGGCCGTTTCGCGATGATGACCGCAACCATGAGGAGGCCGCCGGGCTGCGCGTGGCCCGTGGCGGCTCATGGTACAGTGCCAGCGTGGCCCTGTTGTACCTTCCCTATCGCGATGCCTTCCAGCCCGAGCACAGCTCGCAAGATATTGGTTTTCGTTTGGTGGCCAGGATGCTGCCCTGAGGCCGCCACTGCGCCACTTGCCTGTCATTGTCCTTCTCCCAAATCACCTGCCGGCTTTTCCCAAGTTTGCGAAAGCCCTTTGTCATTTTCCGAGAAGGAAGAATTTCGCGGCATGATTTGCTGCCGCACCGTGCGGTCTAATTGGATAACATTCAAAAACATAAGCGGCCCGGTTTTGCCCTGACAGTTTTGGCACCATTGCTGCTCAATCAGGGCATGAAGCAGATCACACGACATCGTGTGCTCACCATCAGGAGGCTGTTATGAAGCCGTTGACCGCCAGAGACGTGATGAATCCCCATGTCATCGCGGTGCCGGACGACTGGACGATCGAAGAATTGGCACAATTTCTCATCGACAAGGCGATCACAGGGGCACCGGTCATGGATGAAACCGGCAAGCTGATTGGTGTGGTTTCGCTGACGGACATTGTGCAGCATGACAGCCTCGCCGAGATGCGCGCCCGTGCGGACGAGCCCCATGATTATTACCTGCACGGTTGGGAGGACCGGCTTTCGCCGGAGGAGATCAGCTCGTTTCATGTGGAAGAAAGGCCGTTGGTCACGGTGCGGGAGATCATGACGCCGTTCGTCTTCAAGGTGGATGAAATGACGCCCATTCAGGAGGTGGCGGATACCATGATCGGCGGACGCCTTCATCGGCTCCTGGTGACGCAGGGGGAGCGGGTGGTGGGCATCATCACCACCATGGACCTGCTCAAAGTCATCCGGGACATGCCGTAATGAAGAAAGCTGTCGAGGGAACCATGCAGACTCGCATTCGAATCATCCTGCTCGGTGGGGTGCTGGCCATGGGCACCGCCGTTTGGTCGCAGCAAACACTGCTGCTGGCGGCGCGTGAGGCGTATCAAGGCAAAAAGTACGGCGAGGCCATTCCCCTGTTGCGCGAAGAGTTGCAGCGCAATCCCGGCTCCGAGGAGGCGCATTACTATCTCGGCATGTCGCTTTGGCAAACCGGCCAGCGCGAGGAGGCCCTGGCTGAGCTGAAGCGGGCGCGCGAGTTGAACAGCAAGAAGGGCGATTATGTTCATGCCCTCGGGCTTTTGTACCTGGAGCTGCGCCAGTATGAAGCGGCCAGGGCGGTCCTGCAGGAAAGCGCCAGACTCAAGGAGAATCCGGGCCGGTTTTTGTTCGTGCTCGGCCAGGTCTATCTGGCGCAAGATTCACTCAATGCGGCTTTGATTACCCTGCTCAAAGCACGCGAGGCTTCGCCCCACGATGCCAATATCTATGTCGCGCTCGGCGATGCCTACGCCAAACAGAAAGTGCCGACACTGGCCATCGACAACTATCGCGAGGCGCTCAGGCTCGAACCCAACCGGGTGGAGGTGCATTACACCCTCGGCAAGCTGCTGATGAAGGAGCGCAACTTCAACGAGGCCCTGACCGAGCTGCAGGAAGTGGTGCGGCTCGCGCCCGATCATCCCGAGGCATACTTCGATCTCGGCAACATTTATTTCACCGCGCGGCGCTACGCGGAGGCCATCACCGCGCTGGAGAGCCACGTCGCCCGTCAGCCGGAATCCTATCCCGGCTTTTTTTTGCTGGCCAAAGCGCTTTATGCCGCGCGCCAGCCGGCTGCCGCCCTGGCCAAGGCGGAAAAGGCGGTGCAGTTGCATCCCGCGGCGGTGGAGGCACAGCGCCTGCTGGCCAACCTTTACTACGACACGCGCGACTACGAGAACACCGCCAAAGCCTATGAGCGGCTCGCAGCGATGGTCAACCACGACGGGCTGCAGGCCGAAGAATATGCCCGCTGGGGCCGCAGCCTGACGCGTTTGAAACAATACAGTGAAGCCATCCCCAAATTGCAGCAGGCGGTGGCGCTCGACTCCACCCAGGCGGATGTGTACTTCGACCTGGGCACGCTGCTGGTGATCGAGAAGCGCTATGCGGAAGCCATTCCCTGCTTTGCCAAGAAGATTCGCGCGGATTCCACCGCGCCGGGCGCCTATTTCAACCAGGGTATTGCCTACATCGGCCTGCAAGACTGGCGTGCGGCCATTCCGCCCTTGCGCAACAGTGTGCGGCTGAAACCGGACTATCTGGAGGCGCGAGTGTCGCTGGCGCGCACTTATGCCCAGGTCGATTCGATCGCCCAGGCCGAGGAGCAATATGAAGCGGTGCTGACACTGGATCCCAAAAACTCCGAAGCCATGAAGCAGATCGGCTTCTACAATTTGATCAAACGCAACTATGGCAGGGCCATCCAGATGCTGCGCAAGCATGTCGAACTCGAGCCCAAAAGTGAATATGGCTGGCTCTGGCTGGCGCAAGGCCTGGCGCTGAACCGGCAGCGCGAAGAAGCCATGGCCGCTTACCGCCGGGTGCTGCAACTCAACCCGAAAAACGAAGATGCCATCCGCGGCTTGAAGCTGCTGGAGCAATAGCGGGGTTGCCAGAAGGGCGCCCACAATCTGTGAAGGTTGCAGGCCGGGCCCAAACTCGGAGGCCGAGTTTCCCAAGCCCAAACCACAGGGAGGCAGGTCATGAAAGTGGAACGATTGGCTGGTGGCAAGGTGGTGATGATCTCGCCCAAGACCTCGCTGACGGGCAACGACGAGACCTTTGCGCTCCGGGAAACGCTGCACAACCTGGCGCAGGAGGACAACAAACTCGCCATCGTCAACCTGGAGAAGGTGCCCTATCTCAACAGCACCGGCATCGGGGTGCTGGTGGCGGCCCATCAGGAGTATGCGCAACGCGGCGGCCGGCTGCTGCTGTGCGGCCTGCGCGACAGTGTCGAAAACGTTTTGGTCATCACCAAATTGACGGAAGTATTCCACGTCTTCCCCAATCAAGAAGAAGCGCTCGCCAGCCTGGCGACGGCTTGAATCAACCCCTTCTCGGAGGCGAGTCATGAAAAGAAATCTCTTCCTGCTGATCGTCATTCTGATCGAATTTGCGGTGGCAGCCTACATTTATTACGGCATCTTTGGCGCGCCCAACGACCGCTACGGTCTGGAATTCATCTACAAGGGCGGCCCGCTGGTCATCCTGCTCATGCTGCTGCTGATGATGGACATCACCTTCATCGTGGAGCGGGCCCTGTCGCTCAACAAAGCCCAGGGCCGCGGTGCGCTGGTCAACTTCCTGCACAAGGTGCAGCGCAGCCTGATGGACGGCGATGTCGATACCGCCCTGAATGCCTGCAATGAACAGCGCGGCTCGATGGCCAACATCATCCGCGCCGGTCTGGAACGCTATCAACGCGTCAACCAGAAGCCCGACAGCGACATGGACAAGGTCGCCAAGGAAACCCAGCGCGCCATTGACGTGGCCACCAAGCTGGAAATCCCGCTGCTGGAGAAAAACTTGCTGGCACTGGCCACCATTGCCTCGATCGCGACCATGGTGGGCCTGCTCGGCACCACCATTGGCATGATTCGCGCCTTCCGCGCCCTGGCGCATGCCGGCGCCCCCGACGCCGTGCAGCTTTCCATCGGCATCTCCGAAGCGCTGATCAACACTGCCGGCGGTCTGATGGCGGCGATCATCGGCATCGTGTTCTACAACTATTTTGTCAACAAAGTCGACCGCTTCACCTACATGATCGATGAGGCGAGCTACTCCGTCGTCGAAATCCTGACGGGCAAGGGCAGGGAATCACGCTAACCCCGGGAGGGAGGTCTCATGGCAGCGCATCGTACCGGCATTCGGCTGGATATGACGCCGATGGTCGACATTGCCTTTCTGCTGTTGACCTTTTTCATGCTGACGACGCAATTTCGCCCGCCTGCGGAAGTGGATGTCGTCCTGCCCGATTCCCATTCGCAAATCAAACTGCCGGAATCGGATGTTTTGACCATCACCATCGCCAAGGATGGGGATCTTTACCTTGGGGTCGATTCGCAGTTTCTGCGCCGCCGGCTTTTCGGCGAGGAGTACATGCTCAAAACCGAAGTACCGATCGAAATGAAGTCGCTGGCACACAAGCTGGTGGAAGCGCGCGTGGCCAACCCCAAGCTGCGCGCCGTGCTCAAAAGCGACCGCGACACGGAATACGGCGTGGTGATGGCAGTGATGGACATCATGCAGAAGGTCAACCTCACCCGGTTCAATCTGGTGACCAATCTCGAACGCAACAACGAGTGAAACCGCCGCCACAGGCGGGAACCGGGTAGCGCCGCTGCCCGTTCGCCAGTGTGGGAGCACGGGCGCCGGCCGAGGGATAAAACGCTCCCCATGAAGGAAGGGCCAGTCTTATGGCAATGAATTTTGGTGAAAAAGCCGCCAAAAAAACCGTGGAAGACGAGAGCCGGCCCCGCAAGATCCAGCGGGTCGGCATCCACATCGACATGACACCGATGGTGGACATCGCCTTCCTGCTCCTGACGTTTTTCATGCTGACCAGCGTGTTCAGCCGGCCGCAGACCATGGAGATCAATCTGCCGCCCACCAACGTTGATGTCGAAGTGGCGGAGTCCAACCTGCTCACGCTGCGCGTGCTGCAGGACGGCAGCATCTACTGGAATCTTGGCATCGAAACGCCGGAGAAGATCGACTTCAAGGATCTGCGCAAGTTTCTCGATGAGCGCAACCGCGCCAATCCCAAGCTGATCACGCTGATCAAGGTCGATCCCAAAAGCAAGTATCACTTGATGGTGGATGTCATGGACGAGCTGGAGCTGGCCAATGTCAACCGCTTCAGCCTGGCGCCCATGAAGCCCAGTGACCTGGAAATGTTGCAAAAACTGCAGGCCAATGCCGGTTAGCGCGTTTCCCGTTTCGGGAAAGGAGAAACCAAGATGACAGCAAAAAGTCTCAAGCTTTACCAGCTTTTCCCCTACGGCGCGCCGGAACTGCACGCAGTTTACAATCGCTACCTGACCTGGGCCCTGGGGGTGGCGATCCTTTTCAACCTGGTGGCCATCGGCTTGTGGATTGGCGGGCGCGAGTGGTCGAAAGAGCCGGAAGTGCGCATGGTGCGCATGCGCGTGATCAAAGATATCGCCGAGCTGGGTCCCCCGCCCTCGATTGCCGCCTCTTCCATGCCCGCCATCGCCGTATCGACGCCGGTGGCCCGGCCTTCCGTGGGCATCCCGGTGCCGGTGCCGGATGCGCAAATCACACCGGAGGCCACCATTGCCACCCAGCAGGAGTTGTCGCAGTATCAGGCGCCGCTCACTGCCGGGGAAGGCACGGGCGGCGGTGATTCGTTGGTAATCGGTGCGGAAGAGTTGCTTTTTGGGGAGGAGGAACCGGCCATCGATGAATTTGTCCCCTTCCAAACGCCGCCGGCGATCATCAAACGTGTGCAGCCCGTCTATCCCGAGCTTGCCCGCAAAGCCGGCGTGCAGGGCAAGGTGTTCGTCAAAGCTTTGATCGACAAAAAAGGCCAGGTCAAGAAGGTGGTGCCGTTGCAGGGACCCGAAATTTTCTATGAAGCCGCCATTGCAGCGGTGCAGCAATGGGTGTTCAAACCGGCGATTTCGCAGGATCAACCGGTGGCGGTGTGGATGGCGATTCCCATCAACTTTGTGCTGCAGGAAGCACAGGCGGCGCGGCCAAATTGAGCGGGAGGATGAGCGACATGGCAGAAAATGGAACCTTTGCGCTCCGGCTCGAACGGGTGCAGGATTATGAGTTCAAGGTGATCTTCGACCAGGAGCAACTCGCCCCCCTGATTGTGGATGAACCCCCGCCCCTCGGCCACAGCCGCGGGCCCAATCCGGCCCGGTTGCTGGGGGCAGCCGTGGGAAATTGCCTGAGCGCGAGCTTGCTATTTTGCCTGCAAAAAGCTAAGATTGAAGTGAAAAATATCAAGACTACGGTCAACGGCACACTGGTGCGAAACGAGAAGGGCCGGCTGCGCATCGGCAAGCTCGCGGTTCATCTCATGGTGGAGGTTGCCGAAGAGCAGCAGCGCCTGCTCCGCTGTCTGGAATTGTTCGAAGATTTTTGTGTCGTGACGGCGGGCGTGAGAGGGGGCATCCCAATTGCCGTGGTGGTGAGCAATGCTCTGGGCGAGGAGCTGTACCGCGCTGCCGGAGAACCCGTAGCGGGCGGCACCTGATTCTGCTGGGAGCACGAGGGAGGGACTGCGTGCGAACCGTGTGTGGAATCGTTCGGAAATTTTCGGAAATCTGGCATGACAGCGCGAGTTTTCGTGGCTGTCTTTTTTGTTTCGGAAAGGGGAGGCCAGGTGCCGTGGCCGGCGTTGCCCCCGCACCTTTATTTCCAACAAGAAAGGAAGAAGCGGATGGAAGATGCCTTGCTGGTGCATCGCGTGCACTTTGCCTTCACGGTGATGTTCCATTATCTTTTTCCCCAGTTGACCATGGGCTTGGCGCTGCTGATTGTCATCCTCAAGGGGCTGGCCCTGCGCACCAAAGACGAGCATTACAACCGCAGCGCGCGTTTTTGGGCCAAAATCTTCGCGATCAATTTCGCCATGGGCGTCGTCACCGGCATCCCGATGGAGTTTCAATTCGGCACGAACTGGGCGAAGTTCTCCACCTTTGCCGGAGGCGTCATCGGCCAGACGCTCGCGATGGAGGGGGTGTTCGCCTTCTTTCTGGAATCGAGCTTTCTGGGTCTGTTCCTTTTCGGGGAAAAAAAGCTCGGGCAGACCGGCCATTTTGTCGCGGCCTGTCTGGTATTTCTGGGCTCCTGGCTGTCGGGCTTTTTCATCATTGCCACCAATGCCTGGATGCAGCATCCCGTGGCCTATTCGGTGGCGGCGGATGGCGCGGTGCATCTCAACAGCTTCTGGGGATTGCTGCTCAATCCCTGGCTGGGCTGGCAGTACCTGCACAACATGCTCGGCGCGGTGGTCACCGCGGCCTTTGTCATGTCGGCTGTCGGCGCCTTTTACCTGCTGGATCACCGCCATGAGGAATATGGCCGTGTGTTCCTGCGCCTGGGCGTCACCAGCGGTTTGGTCGCATCGGTGCTGGTGGCTTTTCCCACCGGCGACGGCCAGGGCAGGAATGTGGCCATCCATCAACCCGTGACCCTGGCGGCGATGGAGGGATTGTTCGCAACCAGGGAGGGCGCGGAGTTGATCCTCATCGGCCAGCCCGACATGGAGAAGTTGCGCATGGACAATCCCATTCACATTCCCCGGCTGCTCAGCTTCCTCACTTATTACCGCTGGGGCGCGGAAGTGAAAGGCCTGGATGCCTTCCCACGCGAGCAATGGCCCACCAACATTCCGCTGCTCTACTACAGCTATCACATCATGGTGGGGTTGGGCACGATTTTCATCGCGATCATGGCCGTTGCAGCATATCTACTCTGGCGGCGCAAACTTTACTCCACCCGCTGGCTGTTGTGGATTCTCATGCTCAGCTTTCCCTTTCCCTACATTGCCAACACTGCCGGCTGGATGACCGCCGAGCTGGGCCGCCAGCCCTGGCTGGTTTACGGCCTGTTGCGCACCAGCGAGGGCATCTCGCCCACGGTATCAGCAGGCAACGGCCTGTTCACGTTGCTGGGTTTCATGGGCATGTATGCCCTGCTCAGCATGCTGTTTCTGTTCCTGGTAATGCGTGAAGTTTTCCACGGGCCGGAGCCGGCGGCTGTCCCTGTCCCTGCCGCTTGATCCCTTTGCTGCCATGCCTGTGGTAACGGCCCCATCGGTTTGGCGTGGTGGCGATTGGCAAGCGTGAATCTTCGAAGTGATCACCTTGCAACGGCCGGTGAGGCACATGAAAATTTTCAGGGGTTCTCCGGCAATCGTAGTGGAAGAAACTCCGGCGCAGCCGGCGATCCCGTACAGCCATCGGTCCGGCCGGCACGGCGCCCGCGGTATTTTCGTATTCGCCTCCGGAGGTTTGAATGGAAATCTTCTGGTTTGTCGCGGTTGGCTTCATGCTGACGATGTACGTCATCCTGGACGGTTTTGATCTCGGCGCCGGGGTGCTGCATTTGCTGGTCGCCAAAAATGAGGAGGAAAGGCGCACGGTGTTGAACAGCATCGGGCCGGTGTGGGACGGCAATGAAGTCTGGCTGCTGGCGGCGGGTGGCACGCTCTATTTCGCCTTCCCCAAAGTCTACGCCTCCAGCTTCAGCGGCTTCTATCTGCCATTGATGATCGTGCTCTGGCTGCTCATGTTGCGCGCCCTCGGCATCGAACTCCGCCATCATATCCGCCATCCCATGTGGAAGGCTTTTTGGGATGTGACCTTCTCATTCGCCAGCACGCTGTTGGCGATCTTCTTTGGCGCCGCGCTCGGCAACGTGGTGCGCGGCGTGCCGCTCAATGCCGAAGGCTATTTCTTCGCGCCCCTGTGGACGACCTTTACCGTGGTGCCCGAAGCCGGCATTCTCGACTGGTTCACCGTGCTCATGGGGGTGGTGGCACTCGCGACTGTAACCGCACACGGCGCACATTTCCTCGCGATGAAGACGACGCATGCCCTGCAAACGCGTGCGCGGCTCTGGGCGAAAAGAGCCTGGTGGCTGACACTCGCCACCTCGCTGCTGGCTCTCCTGGCCACCTGGTATATTCACCCCGAAATTTGGGACAACTACCGGCACGCGCCCTGGGGATTCATTTTTCCCCTGCTCGGCCTGCTGGGCTGGCTCGGCGGCGCCTACTTTCAGGCCCGCCAGCAGGACAACCGCGCCTTTCTTGCTTCCAGCCTGTTCATCGCCGGGATGGCTGCGAGCACCGCTTTTGGTCTGTTCCCCACTCTCCTGCCGGCTTCAACCGACCGGCAATCCGCGCTCACCATTTTCAACAGCGCCGCCCAGGAATATGGCCTGAGTGTCGGCATGGTGTGGTGGCTCATCGGCATGCTGCTGGCGGCGGGTTACTTTGGCTATGTCTTTCATGCCTTCCGCGGCAAGACCCAATTGCCGGCCGAGGGTGAGGGTTACTGAGGCGGGTTGCTGTCCTCAGCCGGAGGGCGGGCTGCCGGCCGGCTTCGGCGGACCAACACAGAAATCTCATAAAGGAAAACTTTTCCTCAATGAAATTTTCTGTGCATGGATCGGAGCTTGTGAAGCTGGCGGCAGCCTGCCAAACCGTTTATCCAACTGCATCAGCAAGGAGACGCATGCGTACCCTCCCGGTTCAGACCTCCCCGCAACAAAATCACGCCGCGTTTCATCCCGATTTCATCTGGGTGGCGCTGGCGGCGGCGCAGTTTGCCGGCTTCGCCCTCGGCGCACACGTGGCCGCCGTCATCGGCTTTGACTTTCCGCTCGGTCCGGGTTTCTACAGCTTCATTCAGGTGCATGGCCATGTTCAGCTCGTTTCCTGGGCCGGGCTGTTCATCATTGGCATCAGCCTGCACTTCCTTCCCCGGCTGGCGGGCATGCCACTGACAAAGCCGCAATGGCGCGCCCGCATTCTCTGGCTGCTGACCGCCGGTTTGCTGCTGCGCACGCTGGGCCAGTGTCTGCTGCCTTATGTGCAGGAGAGTGCCTGGCAGACGCCATTGGCGTGGGCCGTCGTCGTCTCAGGGGTGCTGGAGTGGGCCGGCATTCTGGCCTATGCCGGATTGTTGTGGGGAACGATGCAACGTGCCGTTCAGACCGGCCCGCGGCCCGCACTCGAGCAAGTCAAGCCGTTTTTCCTCATGATGCTCGCCGGCTGGAATCTTTATGCCGTGATCAATGCCGCTCTGCTGTTTCACATGGCGGTGCAACGCCTGGTTGTGGTGCAGCAAGCCTGGAACGAATTCGCCATGCAGACTTATATCGGGCTGGTGTTGCTGCCGGTGGCGTTTGCGTTTTCCGTGCGCATGTTTCCTCTTTATCTGCGGCTGCCGGCAGTCACCTGGCCGGTGCGCCGCCTGGCGTATGCGTATGTGATCAGCCTGGGCCTGCAGTTGCTTGCTCTGCTGCCGCCGCTGGCCGCTTTGCCCACGCCCGCGCCGATGTTGCTCTCGGCGGCCGGGGGAATTGCCAGGGGCGCGGTGATTTTGATTTTCGTCTGGCAATTGGATTTGCTGACACGCTGGCGCCTGCCGTGGACCGCGAAGCGCGTGTTTCATCCCGGCCCGCAGCGCCCGGCAACGCGGCCCGGCCTACCTGACTACGGTGAGTTCGGCCGTTTCGAACGACTGGTCTATGCCGCTTATTCCTGGCTGGTGTTGGGCGCGCTGCTGGACCTTCTCTCCGGCGCCAGCAAGATTTTCGATTTCTCCCTGACGCACAGCAGCGATGCCAGCCGCCATGTGTATTTGCTCGGTTTTATCACCCTGTTGATTTTTGGCATGTCAGTGCGCATGCTGCCCGGCTTCCTGCAGAAGAAGCGGGTGTGGAGTCCGCGCCTGGTGAGCGCCACCTTTTGGCTGGGCAACCTTGCCGTTGTCCTGCGGGTGATGCCCCTGCTTGTGCCGATGGCCGTGTTCGAAGCGCTGCCCGTGATTGCGGTGGTGACGCAGGCAGCATTTGGTCTGTCGGGGATCGTGGGGCTCACCGCCCTCGCATGTCTGACGATCAATTTGATGAAGACACTGTGAACCATCGCGAGAACAGCGGGCACGCAGAGAAAAGCCTTCGGGTCGGTGGCACACTCCCGTGCGTTGCCCTTCGTCTCTGCTTCCCGCCCGCCGGGAGCTGCGCGGCGGTGCCCCCGGGCGTTTTGATGTTTCACTTCCAGCCCGACTTTTGGTCTGCCTGACTCATGAATGATGTGATTCAGATTTTGCTCGCACAACCGCTGTTGCTGCTCTTTTTGGTCGCGGCCATCGGCTATCCGCTGGGGCAGATCAAAATTCACGGCAGCAGTCCGGGCGTGGCGGCGGTGTTGTTTGTCGGTCTGGCCTTTGGCGGCCTGCATCCCGGTCTCGAACTGCCCGAGATCATCTATTTGCTCGGACTGGTCATCTTCGTCTACACCGTTGGCCTGGGCAGCGGTCCGGGTTTTTTCACCTCCTTTCGGCGCAGCGGCCTGCGCAACAACCTGCTGGTGCTCGGCATGTTGCTGCTGGCGATGTTGCTGACCGTGTTTTGGCATTTCGCTCTGCGGCTGCCGCCGGCGCTGACCGCCGGTCTGTTTGCCGGCAGCCTGACCAACACGCCCGCACTCGCCGGCGTGCTCGATCAAGTCAAGCGCTCTGCTGGCGGTCCCGAAAATCAGCATCTGCTCACGGCTCCGGTGATCGGCTACTCGCTCGCCTATCCCATGGGCGTGATCGGCGTGCTTTTGGCGATCTATCTGCTGCAGCGGTTCTGGAAAATCGATTACGCCCGGGAGGCCGCAAGTCAGCGCGAGTCGGGTGTCCTGGGCGCGCGCCTGCAGAACCGCACCCTCCGCGTCATACAGCCGCATTTTTTCGGCCTGACCCTGCGGGAGTTGAAAACGCAGCAGGGATGGCAGGTGGTCTTCGGCCGGATGAAGCGGGAGGGCCGGCTGTCGCTGGCCGGCGAGCAAACCCGTTTGCAAGCCGGCGATCTCCTCAGCGTGGTGGGCACCGCCGAAGACTTGGAGCGCGTGACGGCGGCTTTGGGGGAGGTGAGCAACGAACACTTGGATTTGGACCGCTCCCAGCTCGATTATCGTCGCATCTTTGTTTCCA
The DNA here is from genome assembly GCA_034506255.1 of candidate division KSB1 bacterium. Classification (NCBI taxonomy): domain Bacteria; kingdom Pseudomonadati; order Candidatus Zhuqueibacterales; family Candidatus Zhuqueibacteraceae; genus Candidatus Coneutiohabitans; species Candidatus Coneutiohabitans thermophilus. The sequence goes on from JAPDPX010000001.1 coordinate 327,843, forward strand.
ATCCCCGGGTTGCCGGCCACCGCCTGCGCGATCTCAATTTGCCGCAGCAATACGGCGCCGTGATCACACGCGTGCGCCGCGGCGATCTCGAATTCCTGCCGCACGGCGACACCGTGCTGGAGCTGGGCGACCGCATTCGCGTGCTCACCCGCCGCGATCATATGGAAGCAGTGAGCGCGTTTTTCGGCGACTCTTATCGCGCGCTCAGTGAAATCGACATCCTCACTTTCAGTCTGGGCCTGGCGCTGGGTTTGGTGGCGGGCCTGGTGCCCATTCCCCTGCCCGGCGGCGTGGTGATCAGGCTCGGCTTTGCCGGCGGCCCGTTGCTGGTGGCGATGATTTTGGCGACGCTGCGCCGCACCGGACCATTGGTGTGGCACATGCCCTACAGTGCCAATCTCACCCTGCGGCAAATCGGGTTGATCCTTTTTCTGGCGGGGATCGGCATACGCTCCGGTCACGCCTTCTTTTCCATGCTCACGCAAGGCAACAGCCTTGCCCTGTTCGCCGCCGGCGCGGGGATCACGCTAGTGGTGGCCTTTCTCACCCTGTTGATCGGGCACCGCGTGTTGAAAATACCGATGAGTATTTTGATCGGAGTGCTCGCCGGCCTGCAGACGCAACCAGCGGCACTCGGTTTTGCGCTGGAACAAACCCGCAATGATCTCCCCAATCTCGGCTATGCCTCGGTTTATCCCCTGGCCATGATCGTCAAAATCATCCTGGCGCAGGTGCTGCTGACTCTGCTGTCCTGAAGCAGGTGGCCTGCTGCGATACGTCTTTTTGCTTTGATCTTGCCGGCCAAATCCTAAATTGTGTCCGTCCTGAAACAGCAGGACTGCCCGGGCAATGCTTTCTCGCATGCCCCCCAACCTTTTACTCCATCAATTCACAGGCCGCGATGCCGCATGGCCGCTGAACCAAAGGAAGAGCGGTGGGAATGCAGTCATTTGAAAAACCCGCCGGTCGCCTGAAACCTTTGCCAGCCCGATCGCCGCAAAAGGTGAACGAGAAAAGTTGCTTCGAAGCAAGCGCGCCCGGCGGCGGATTTTTGCAAATGACCAAGCATTTACGAAGGACAAAAATTGACGCTAGCGTATCTCCTGCTGATCGGTTCCGTGCTGATACTCTTCAGTCTCGGCATGGCCAAGCTCTCGGCCAATCTTGGCGTGCCGGTGTTGTTGTTGTTTTTGGCGATTGGCATGCTGGCCGGCTCCGAGGGCCCGGGCGGCATTTATTTTGATGATGCCGGCATGGCGCAGTCGGTGGGCATCATCGCGCTGGTTTTCATTCTGTTCGCCGGCGGCCTGGATACAGATTGGAAGGCGGTGCGTCCGGTGCTGTGGCCGGCAGCGGGTCTGGCCACGGTGGGCGTTCTGCTCACCGCGCTGATTGTCGGTGTGGTGGCGCATCTGTTCTATTCGTTTTCACTGCTGGAGGGCTTGCTGCTGGGCGCAGTCATCTCGTCCACCGATGCCGCGGCCGTTTTTGCCGTCCTGCGTGCGCGCAACGTCAGTCTGCGTGGCGACCTCAAGCCGCTGCTCGAGCTGGAATCGGGCAGCAATGATCCCATGGCCGTGTTTCTCACCGTCGGCCTGATTCAGATGTTGACCGCACCCGCAACTTCCCTGCCGCAGCTCGCATGGTTGTTCGTTTTGCAAATGAGCCTGGGTGCCGCCTGCGGCGTGGGTTTGGGCAAATTGCTGACTGTTCTGCTCAACCGGGTGAACTTTGTGCAGGAGGGATTCTATCCGGTTCTGGTGCTCGCCTATGCGCTGCTCATCTATGGCGCCACCGCATTGTTGGGCGGCAGCGCCTTTTTGGCGGTTTATCTCGCCGGCATGGTGGCGGGCAACAGTGAATTCGTCCACAAGAAAAGCCTGCTGCGTTTCTTTGATGGGCTGGCCTGGTTGAGCCAGATCGGCATGTTCCTCACGCTCGGGTTGCTGGTCTTCCCCTCGCGCATCGTGCCGGTGATGGGCGCGGGCCTGTTGCTGTCCGCCGTTCTCATGCTGGCGGCCCGGCCGCTGAGCGTGTTTCTCACGCTGGCCTTCTCCCGCTTCAACTGGCGCGAAAAGGCCCTGATCTCCTGGGTGGGATTGCGCGGCGCGGTGCCGGTTATTCTGGCGACTTTTCCACTGCTGGCCAGGCTGCCCAATGCCGAGCTGCTGTTCAATCTTGTTTTCTTCATCGTCTTCACCTCCGCGCTGCTGCAGGGGTGGTCGATGCCGGCGGTCGCCCGTCTGCTCAAGGTCGATGCGCCGGTGGCCCGCCGGCGCCAGTATCCCATCGAGTTTGCCCCGCCCACCGGCATGGACACGGATCTGGTGGAGTTCGTCGTGCCTGCGCATGCCGCCGTTGCCGGAAAATCTTTGGTTGAGATCGGCATGCCGCGCGACAGTTTGATCGTGCTCATCAGTCAAAACGAGGAATTCATCGTGCCCAGCGGCGGCACGGTGATCAACGAGGGTGACGTGGTTTTGGCGCTGGTCAACAAGCGCAACCTGCCGGAGGTGCGGGCAATCTTCTCCAGGGTGGCATAGCGCGGTCACAGCCCCAACCAAACCTGTCAACCGCGAGGACGCAAGGCGCGCAAAGGATTTCTTTGAGCTCTTCCTGCTTTTGCGTGCAATCGTGCGTTGCGCTTGTTCTCCTTTCGCTGTATGCCTTCTTTCATTGGTTTGGCGTTCCAGTTCAATGAGAACCCACGGCGGCAGTCGCGTCATTTCAAGCAGGTCGGCAATAGTGCACTGTAAACGTGAATTCTGTAGTTCCCCCCTCGTGGGCGGCTGTTCGAAGATGAATTTTTTGCTGCTTCAGCAGCGATCCATAGGGGGGCGTGGCCACAAAAATCAACGTGACAGTGAAGTAGCTTGTCGACCGCTTTATTCTTCTTAATGATGATGCAACCTTCGACGGGCATCTCAACGCGGTAACCGGCATCAATTTGCTGCCCGTCATATGGAATCGGTGGCGATGCTTCGCAATCCACTCGCAAACCGCGCTCGCTCAGATTTTAAGCACAGCACCGTTGGCAGGCCGATACCAACGCGTGAGGTCAGTCATGCCATTCTCTTTGCGCCCTTGACGGTGTAAAAAAGCAGTTCAAAAAATCTTCGCGATTGTGATAGTTTTGCCAGGATGAAACTATCAGCAGAAAATTGGACACGAACCTTGCCGCCGCCCTCCCTCGCAGTTTGACTGGCCAGGCACAGCCGTGGGCCGGCCTGTCCGGCCGGACGCTGATCGAGAGAGACCGTGCCCGCCTTGTGTTCATGCATTAATTTTGGGCAGCCCTTGCTATTGTCCCCGCCGATAATTATTTAGTGACTGTCCTAAAGCGCAAATTGTCGATGCGGGGCCCCCGCAACGACTTGGCTGTTGCTTCAAGACAAGGTGAGTTTTCATGACACCTGCACCCAAAACCCTCCCTGACCAGCCGGGGCTGAAACAGGCATGACTTTCGAATTGCAAAAGCACGAAACGCTGCTGGAGCTTGCCGAGATCCTGACGCGACAGAGCGATTATCAAGAGAGCGTGCATCTCATCAGCCTGACGGCGGCCGTATTGTTCGATGCCGACGCCGCTTCGATCATTCTGATCAATCCCGGCGCCCCGCAGACAGTGAAGACGATTTTCCGGGGCGGCAAAGACCTGGGAGAGGAAAAGCATCGTCAGGTGCAGAATCTGGTGATCGGCTGGATGAGGCAGCATGAACAGCCCTTTTTGAGCACGGATTTGAAAACCGACCCCCGTCTGCCTGACGGGCTGTTTGAAGACGACATGGAGCGGGCGGTGATGTGCGCGCCGCTGCGCATGCAGCGGGTGGATATCGGCTATTTGTTTGTGCTCAATGAAAACCGGCAAGGGCAATTCGACGAATATGCGCTCAAGCTCCTGCAGCAGATGGCCGCGGTGTGCGCACCCTTCCTGAGCAACGTGCAGCAGATTCAGGAGTATTTCGAAACGCCGCTGCCGGAGGAAGTGCTGCTGGCACAATACGCCGGCCTGGGCATGCTGGGCCGGTCGAAGCCGTTCGTAGAATTGCTGCGCGCCATCGAATCCGCGGCGCGCTGTGACGTGCGGGTGTTGCTGGAAGGGCAGAGCGGCACCGGCAAGGAACGGGTGGCGCGCGCCATTCATCTGGGGAGCCCGCGCAAGTCCCGGCCGTTCGTGGCGGTCGATTGCGGCGCGATCCCAGCAAACTTGCTCGAGAGCGAGCTGTTCGGCCACATCAAAGGCGCTTTCACCGGCGCGAATTACGAGCGCCGCGGCCTGTTCGAAGAAGCACATGGCGGCACGCTGTTCATGGACGAGATTGCCAATCTGCCCTATGACATGCAGGCCAAGCTGCTGCGCGTGCTGCAGGAGGGCGAGATTCGTCCGCTGGGCAGCAACAAGCCGAAGACGGTGGATGTGCGCATCATCGCGGCTGCCAGCACCTCGCTGCGCAAAATGGTGGCGCAGCAACAATTCCGCGAGGATTTGTACTATCGGTTGCATGTTTTCCCCATCTATGTTCCCACCTTGAACGAGCGTCTTCAGGACATTCCGTTGCTCGCCAATCACTTCCTGAAGAAGTTCGCCCTGCAACAGCACAAGCAGGCGGCCTCTTTTCATCCTGCGCTCCTGCGCTTCATGCAGCAGCGGCAATGGAACGGCAACATCCGGGAATTGGAGAATTTCGTCGAGCGGCTGGTCGCCCTGGCCTCCCCGGAAATGAGAGTGATACAGCACAAGCTTCTGCCGGCGGAATTCAAGCGGGAATTCAAGAAGAATGCAACGCATAACAGAGAACCAGCGCCCGTGCTGTCATTGACGGAGCAGGTGAATGCGCTGGAGGCACAATTGATCCGCCAGGCGCTCGCCGCGCATGCCTGGAATCAGTCGCAGGCTGCCCGCGCTCTGCAAATCTCGGAATACACCATCCGCTACAAAATGGACAAGCTGGGCATCGTCAAACCCGAGGAAAGCACACAATAAATTTTCCTCCGGTAAATCCCTCCGCCCGCCTTTCACAGCCGCCGGTGAAAAACGCTGTCCGTACAGCTCTCCTTCGACTTGTTTGAAATGCGCTTATTCTTAACGAAAAATTATTTCCCGCTATCACTTCATGCAAATGTATGGCTGCGTCGGCATGGGGATTTTTTATCGGGCGGAAGCCCTCGAGCTCAAACGGCCGGTGATGCTGAAATTGCTCGCATGCTAACTGGCTGGTACTGTCGAAACGGCACTGACCGGGAACTCGCTCGCTATCGCCGGAGACCAACTCCTTACCGGGCGTTTGTCTGTACGCAGCGTGCCGGTGCACACCACTACAACTTTGCACCGACCTCTTGGTTTGCACGCAAGTGTCCGGTACTCACCAATCATAAAAAACGGCAGGTGGGAGGAGAGCATGGCCGGGATTCAAACCTCGGCGCAGAGGGATTAGATTTCAAAGTTCATTGGCATGGCTGGCGCGCGCCCATGTGCTGCCCGGTAATCATACCAGGGCGCGGCGGCTGTTGCAAGAGATGTTGGCCGGTCGTTGCATCGCTTCCTGGCTCCTCCGGATGGTATTAAAGAAAGGATGTCTCATACTTGGCGACTGCAGTATGGCGCTGTATGGGGTGGAGAAAGCTCATGTCGGCCGCAGTTTTATCTTGATCGGTACGAAAACCGACCTCGGGGTATGATCCGGTTCACAATCAAAAGATTTTCCAGGCGGCTCTGTACAAGATGGAGCAGGAGTGAAAGTGCTGGGCATGCAGTGCCGCCCTGCTGTCCCACTGGTACTGTCATAAGCTCTACAAAATAGTACACCCCTAAAACGACCATCCCATCTTACAAGCCCGGGCGAAAACCCAATGCACGTGGTGAGATGTTGTGACATAGGGTTGTCACAGGGCATTCATAAGTTAACGTTTGGTCTCGCATTGAACGCATCATCCAACCCAATAACGCAAACCAAACCATTGAAATACTTGCTTCTAACTTTATTTTGACCAGCAGGCCCTGGGCGAGGCCGAGCGCGAACAATGCTGCAGTGAGTCCGTACAACTCGCGCATGAGCTGCACGCCAACGGGCAGTATCTGGGTGTCAATCCGCTGCATCCTACGGCCATGGCGACCAGCGTGCAGGTGCGCAATGGCAAACGCTTCGTGACCGACGGCCCCTTCGCCGAAACGCGCGAGCAACTCGGCGGCTGTTTCTTGATCGAAGCCGGGAATTTCGACGAGACCATCGGTATCGCCGCACGGATTCCCATGCTGCACAAAGGCACCCTCGAAGTCCGGCCGATGGTGGAGATTCCCGGTTTGCCAGCGTGAATAAAAACTAAGTGTTTTCTATTTGCTCTTTGTTGAATTCCGACAGCTTGCCGTGGAACAACAAGGGAAGCGTAGCGCGGCATTCATGCCGCAAACAAATTTGAACCGCGAAGGACGCCAAGCTTGTATTTCTTTGCATTCCTGACGTCTTCGCGGTTCGAAAAACTTCGCAGGCGTGATAGTTTCTGCAGAATAATAAGTATTATTGCCTTTCATTTTTCAGTCAGTACAATTCACCGGAGGAAGAAGCATGAAAAAAGTAATCCTGACAGCAATCGCGGCGCTGGGCGTCATCATCATCGCCCTGCTTGGTTTTGCCGCGACCAAGCCGGACACGTTCCGCATCGAGCGCAGCGCGAGCATCAATGCCGTGCCGGAGGTGATATTCTCGCACCTCAACGATTTCCGCAGTTGGAGGGCCTGGTCACCTTGGGAAAAACTGGATCCCGCGTTGCAAAGAACCTACAGCGGGGCTGCAATCGGCGCCGGCGCTGTTTATGCGTGGCAGGGCAACAGCGAGGTCGGCGCGGGCCGCATGGAGATTGTGGAATCTTCTCCTTCATCAAAGCTCGGCATCAAGCTGGATTTCATTGAGCCGTTTGAGGGCCACAACACGACTGAATTTACGCTCACCCCCGAAGGTGAGACCACAAAAATCACGTGGGCGATGCATGGTTCCAATCCCTTCCTCGGCAAGGTGATGAGCATCTTCTTCGACATGGACGAGATGGCCGGAAAGGATTTTGAGACCGGCTTGGCCAATTTGAAAGCGGTCGCCGAAGCGGGCAAGCAAGATATCGTTCTCACCCGCGTGTTCGACGCGCCGCTTGAAGCCGTGTGGAAAGCCTGGACCGAGCCCGAGCAGGTCATGAAATGGTGGGGCCCGACCGGCTTCACTTCGCCGAGCTGCCAAATCGATTTTCGCGAAGGCGGCAAATTTATTTTTCACATGCGCGCGCCCAAGGAAATGAACAACGCAGATTTCTACACCAGCGGCACTTACAAAAAGATTGTGCCATCCGAATTGATCGAATTCACGCAATGGTTGTCCGACAAAGACGGCAACCAAATCGATCCGACGACGATGGGCATGCCGGCGGACTTCCCCAGAGAGATTCCTTCCCTCTTGGCCTTCAAAAGTGTCGGCAGCAAGACGGAACTGACCGCCATCGAATACGGCTGGACGCTCGGCCAAATGCGCGAGATGTCCAAGCTCGGTTTGGAGCAGTGCCTTGACAAGCTGGCGGAAAATTTGAAGTGATTTTTCTCCAGCCAAAAAACAACTGGTGGCGCATCATTTTAAAAAGGCTCTCAAACTGAAAGGCAGGGAATATGAACCCAATTCTTAGAAATGTATTAGCCGTTATCGCCGGTGTTGTTGTTGGAAGCATTGTGAATATGAGCCTCGTCTCAATCAGCGGCAAAGTCATCCCGCCGCCGGCCGGCGTCGATGTGACGAAGGTTGAAAGCCTGAAAGCGTCAATGCATTTGTTTGAACCCAAGCATTTCATCTTTCCATTTTTGGCTCATGCGTTGGGAACGTTGGTCGGCGCTTTTGTCGCTTCGATTATAGCAGCGAGTCACAAAATAAAATTTGCTTTGGGCGTGGGTGTATTTTTCCTGCTCGGAGGCATTGCAAGCATCTTCATGCTGCCCTCGCCGATCTGGTTTACGGTGTTGGATTTGGCCGGCGCTTACATTCCCATGGGGTGGCTTGGCCACAAATTAGCACAAATAAGATTTGGAGTACGAAATTAGCCAGCGGAACTTCGGAGTGCAAAACCTTAGTTTTGCGATGCAGAAGCGTCACACTCCGTTCAGATGGCCAAACGCATGCAATTTTTTAAGAAATGTTGGGTGGCGGCCCAACGGTTGAAAGGATCTGCGATGCATCCTGACACCATTCAATACAACAAGTCACTGGCTCCGAGCGATCGAAAGATTTGCGACTTGCTTGCCGAAACCATCGATCAAATTCTGCCGGAGGCGGAAAATAAAATATGGCACGCTCATCCGGTTTGGTTCTTGGAGGGCAATCCCGTTGTCGGTTACAGCAAATTGAAATCGTGCGTTCGCCTGCTCTTTTGGAGCGGCCAGTCTTTTGAAGAAAAAGAACTGCAGAACGAAGGCAGCTTCAAAGCCGCGGAAGCGCGATACACGGCCGCGAGTCAAATCGATCTCAAGGCGCTCGAGCGCTGGCTCAAAAAAGCCCGCGACATTCAGTGGGACTATAAGAATATCGTGCGTCGCAAAGGCAAGCTTGTGCGTTTGAAATGACTCGTGTTTTGCGGCGGCCGTGAAGCGAAAGCACAATCCACAAGAAGGCAGCGCGAGCAAAGATCAATGAAACAAGCCAGAAAGGAAAAGCAGAAATGCCAAGCGCAAAAGAGCTGAAAGCAAAACAACGTGAAGAACTCCTCGGCGCGTTGCAAGCCCGTTTCGAGAAAAACATGAACCGCCACCAAGGCCTCGAATGGGCTAAAGTGTCCCGCCGTGCGGGAGAAGCGAACCCTGAAAAACTGTGGTCGCTCCATGAAATGGAAAGAACCGGCGGTGAACCGGATGTTGTTGGTCATGATAAAAAGACGGGCGAGTATATTTTCCATGATTGCTCGGCGGAAAGTCCCAATGGCCGCAGAAGTGTTTGTTACGACCGCGAAGCGCTGGAGTCGAGGAAGGAGCATAAGCCCAAAGACAGTGCCATGGGCATGGCAGCGGCCATGGGCATCGAGATTTTAACGGAAGAACAATATCGCGAGCTGCAGCAACTTGGCGAGTTCGATACGAAAACCTCGAGTTGGGTGAAAACACCTTCGGATATTCGAAAACTCGGCGGCGCGCTTTTTTGTGATCGTCGCTACGGCCACGTCTTTGTTTATCACAACGGCGCGGAATCGTACTATGCCGCGAGAGGATTTCGTGGCTCGCTGAGGGTCTAAGCGAATTAAATAATCAAAGTCAGAATAAAATCCTGAAAGGTTTTATCACCCACGGATAGATTAAAACCAACGGATGAAAAACACATAGCTTTATCCGAAGGAGACGATACACAAAATGAAACAGACATTCGCTTGCTTCGCATTGGCAGCGCTGCTTTTGGTTTCATGCCGTGAGAACAAAAAAGATGCAACAACCTCCTCGATCGGCAGCGCCAATTTCCAGAACGGCTATTCCGAGGTCAACGGGCTGAAAATGTATTACGAGATTTACGGCGAGGGCAAACCGCTGGTTTTGATTCACGGCGGCGGCTCGACCATACAAACTTCTTTTGGCAGAATCATTCCGCTGCTCGCAAAGCACAGACAAGTCATCGGCGTCGAGCTGCAAGCTCACGGCCGCACAAACGACAGAGACGCCGACCTGTCCTTCGAGCAGGATGCGGACGACGTGGCAACGCTTTTGAAAAACCTCAACATTGCCAGGGCGGACTTTTTCGGTTTCAGCAACGGCGGCACAACGGCATTGCAAATCGCCATTCGCCACCCCGAAATCGTGAATAAAATAATTGCCGCCTCCGCGCTCTGCAAACGCAGCGGTGTTCCTGCGCAGTTTTGGGATTTTATGAAGCAGGCGACCATTGAACAAATGCCGCAGCAGTATAAAGACGCCTACACGAAGGTTGCGCCCAATCCGGATAACCTGCAAACCATGGGCGACAAGTGCGCCAAGAGAATGGTTGAGTTTAAAGACATGAGCGATGAGCAACTCAAATCCATCAAAGCGCCGGTTTTGATTGTCATCGGCGACGCGGACGTGATGACGCCGGAACATGCGGTTGAAATGTATCGCTTGATTTCGAACAGCCGGTTGGCCATCATTCCAGGCGGGCACGGCGCATACATTGGAGAAATCACCACAATAAATTCCGACTCTAAGGACACGGACTTCATCGTCCCAATGATTGAGGATTTTCTTGACGCCGAGCCTCAGCCAAAATCATAACGACAACAAACGAAAGCATGAATCATGAAGCCTCGCATCACGCTGCTCACTCTCGGCGTTGATGATTTGGAGAGAGCGCTCCGGTTTTATCGAGATGGCCTCGGCCTGAAAACCGAAGGCATCGTCTGGGAAGTTGCCTATAACCCAGCCTGGAAACTTGAAGAGTAATGAAACACCTCGCGTCAACTTACACCGCCGGCCTGCTGATTCTTGCCGCAGCCTGTGCCGTGCCCGCCAAAAAGGAGAACACTATGCAAGCGACGAAGCCATCGGACCGGGAGATCGTTAGGAGCAAAACATGAAAATCGTGATCATCGGCGGCAGCGGCCGCATCGGAAATAGACTCGTGAACAAGCTTGGTCAGCATGGCCATGAGGTCGTGGCAGCGTCACGCTCCTCGGGCGTCAACACCATCACCGGCGAGGGACTGGCGAAAGCGCTTGCCGGCGCTCAGACCGTCGTTGACGTGAGCAACTCAGATTCGTCCGACTACACGGAAGTTTTGAAGTTCTTCGAGACCTCAGCTCGCAACCTCCTTGCTGCGGAAGCGGCGGCCGGCGTGGGACATCACGTTGCGCTGTCGATCGCCGGCCTCGATCGCCTTCTCGCCGGTGGTTACTTCCGCGCAAAGATGGCTCAGGAAAATCTGATCAAGGCTTCCCCGATTCCCTATACGATTGTCCGCGCTACTCAGTTCTTCGAGTTCGTGGGCGGCATCGCCCAAGCGGCTACGCAGGAACAAACTGTTCGATTGCCACCGGCCCCGATGCAGCCCATCGCGTCGGATGACGTCGCTGATGCCCTGGCCGATATAGCAGTCGGAAAACCGCTGAACGAAACGATCGAGCTCGCCGGTCCCGAACCGACATGTCTCGACGAACTGGTTCGACGATTCTTGCGCGCAAACCGAGACGAGCGGAAGGTGACCACAGACGCCCAGGCGCTCTACTTCGGCGTAAAGTTGAATGATCAAGGCCTCGCCCCCGGCGCAAACCCGCGCCTCGGCCGGACACGTTTCGAGGACTGGCTCGGCCGCGCCGTGCCTCTGAGGTAAGGTCAAATCGAGGCGATTGAGCGTGCAAACCGAAAAGCGGTTTGATGCGGGTGAGATTCAAAAAGGTTCGGCTGCGCTCGATACGCCGACGGAGGCGAACCTGGCACGACGGAAGAAGATGCGAGCAGAGGGATAACTTGCTGTCGAAATTCACACCCGCTGAACGACCATATTATAAACGCAATCATTCATACAGAAAGAGGATGTCATGAACAAGAAGATATTTGCCCTTTTGGTGTTACACGCGAGTCTGATTCTGCAAACCGCTGCCTTCGCTCAAAGCGCCGGCAAGTATGCCAACGTGAACGGTATGAAGATGTACTACGAAATTCATGGCCAAGCTACACCGAACAACTTGCCGCTCATCGTGCTGCATGGCGCATACATGAACATTCCGAGCATGGGCGCGATCATCCCCAAGCTCGCCAAGACGCATCAGGTTTATGCGCTCGAATTTCAGGGGCACGGTCGCACGACCGATATTGACCGGCCCATTACCTATCCCAACCTGGCGGACGACGTGGCGGCTTTCATGGACGCGGTGGGCCTCAAAAAGGCCGACGTGTTCGGCTATTCCATGGGCGCCGCCGCCGGACTGCAATTCGCCATCCGCCATCCGGAAAAGGTCAACAAACTCGTCGCTGCTTCCGTCGCCTATGATGCCAGTGGCTGGCAGCCCGAGTTCATCGCCTTCATCCCGCAGATGACGGTGGAGATGTTTGTCAACATGCCGTTCGCCGAGGACTATCGCAAGCTCGCTGCCAATCCTGATGGCTTTCCCGAGCTGGTCAAAAAGCTGATTCAACTTGAAAAAGAGCCGATGGCGTGGGAAGAAAACGTCAAGGCGTTGAAGACTCCGGTTCTAATCATCACCGGTGACGCGGACGTAGCGACCCTCGAACATTCGGTCGCGATGTTTCGGCTGCTCGGCGGCGGCGGCATGGGTGACATGGGCAAGCCACTGCCAACTTCGCGGCTTGCGGTCATGCCGGCGACGTCACACACTGCCGTCATCACTCAGACCGAGTTGCTGCTTGCCTTCATCGAGCCTTTCTTGAAGGGCGAGACGCCGAAGGGGTTCTTCGAGAGCAAGCCGGAGACGAAATGAAGATGCTGCACGAATCGATTCAACACTTATTCTGAAAGGACAAAGCAATGACAACGCCAAGCAAACCAACCATCACCATAGAAACTACCGTCAACGCGCCGGTTGAGAAAGTATGGAGAGTGTGGACCTCACCGGAACATATTACGAAATGGGCAACAGGATCACCCGATTGGCACACGCCGTATGCCGAAAACGATCTGCGCGTCGGCGGCAAATTTCTTTCGCGGATGGAGGCGAAAGACTGCAGCGCCGGTTTCGATTTCGTCGGAACCTACGATGAGGTGCAGCAACACAAAACGATCGCGTACACGATGAGCGACGGCAGAAAAGTAAAGGTCACCTTTACAAGCGCTGGGAAATCGGTGAAGATTGTGGAGACGTTCGAAGCGGAAACCGAGAATCCGCTGGAGCTGCAGAGAGCAGGATGGCAGACGATTCTCGACAATTTCAAGAAACATGTTGAAACGATTCCATGATACAACCAGGACTCAGAGGGTCCTGTTCGAGTATTTAACACCCAAGAAAAGACACTGGAGAAACCATCATGCGAAAAATTATTGCAAACACCTTTCTATCACTCGATGGCGTCATGCAAGCGCCGGGCGGTCCCGAGGAAGACCCAACCGGTGGTTTTGTTCACGGCGGGTGGTCGGTGAACTACTGGGACGAAATGATGATGAAGATTATGGGTGAATGGATATCAAAGCCATTCGACCTCCTGCTCGGCAGGAAGACCTACGAGATATTCGCTGCACATTGGCCGTTCGTCAAGAACGATCCGGATAAATTGAATCAAATGGCAGCGGACAGTCTGAACGGCGCGAGGAAATACGTCGTCTCAAAAACGCTCTCCAAAGCAGACTGGCAAAACTCCACGCTCATCAAGGGCGACGTCGTAAATGAAATCGCCAAGCTCAAAAATCAGGATGGGCCTGAAATCCAGGTCCACGGCAGCAGCAATCTTCTCCAGACGCTTTTAAGAAACGATCTTGTTGACGAATGCCGGTTGTTGATATTTCCCGTAGTGCTCGGCAGCGGCAAGCGGCTCTTTGGAGAAGGCGTTCTTGCTGTCGGATGGAAGTTGATCGACTTGAAAACTTCAGCGACCGGCGTTGTCATTGCCACGTATGTGCGAGCGGGTGAGATTCAAAAAGGTTCGGCTGCGCTCGAATCGCCGACGGAAGCGGAGATTGCACGACGGAAGAAGATGCAAGCTGAAGGATAACTTGCTGTCGAAATTCACACCCGCTGAACGACCATATTATAAACGCTCATTCATACAAGGAGAGAAAACCATGTTTAGAAAAATTCTGATGTTTGCAGCGTTAAACGCGAGTCTGATTGCACAGACTGTTGCCTTCGCGCAAGGCGCCGGCAAGTATGCCAACGTCAACGGACTCAAGATGTACTACGAAATCCACGGCAGCGGCGATCCGGTGGTGTTGCTCCACGGCGCGTTCATGACCATCACCATCAATTGGACAGCCCCGTGGGGTAATGGGGCGGTGAATTGGATCGACGAACTTTCCAAAACGCGGCAAGTGATCGCCATCGAAATGCAGGGCCATGGGCGCACGGCGGACATCCCACGCGACATCACCGACGAAAACCTCGCCGACGATGTGGCGGCGCTGCTCGACCATCTCAAGATCTCGCAGGCGGACCTCATCGGCTACAGCATGGGCGGCGGCGTGGCAATGCATTGTGCCATCCGCCATCCGGACAAGGTGCGAAAGGTGGTCGTCATTTCATCCGTCTTCCGCCAAGACGGCATGGTCAAGGAAGCCATCGACGTGATCCCGCAACTCACGGCGGACGCCTTCAAAGACTCGCCCATCGAAACCGAGTACAAAAAGCTGAGCCCGACTCCGGATGACTTTCCGAATTTCGTCAAGCGAATGGCCGCCGCGTCCACGAAAGGGCAAGATATCAGCGCCGACAAGCTCAAGGCCACCACAGCGCCGATGTTTTTCATTCACGGCGACGCCGATGGCATACGGCTCGAGCACGTCGCAGAAATGTTTCGCCTGAAGGGTGGCGGGGGCCACGGCGACATGGGCCCGCGCTCAGAATCACGACTCGCCATCTTGCCCAACACCACACATGTGACGCTCATCGATCGCATGTCCGTCATCGTCCCGATGGTGAACGACTTTCTCGATGCAAAGCCGCAAAAGCAATAAAAAAGCCTGGCAGAGCGATCCTTGTGATTCGAGCGCTGGTCCTCGGCCCCGGCCAGTGAATGTCGGTCCGTAACCAGGACACGCATTTCTTTTCAAGAAAGGAACTGCAACATGAGAAACGCAGTCTTCGCCATCAACATGACGGTTGACGGTTACTTCGGCCACGAGGATGGGATTGCAGATGAAGAGCTGCACGAGTTTTTCACCGGGCTGCTCCGCAACGCGGATATCGCCCTCTTTGGACGTAAAACATATCAACTGATGTTTCCGTACTGGCATACCGTTGCGGAAAATCAGTCGGAGACAAAAGCGACAAACGAGTTCGCGCGAACGATTGATGCCATCAACAAAATCGTTTTTTCCAGGACGCTCAAAAACGTTGAAATGAAGAACACGACACTCTCCCGCGCAAACGTTGAAGAAGAGCTTTTGAAATTGAAAGGTCAACCGGGTAAGGACATTTTCATTGACGGCTTGAGTATCGCCGCGCATTTAACTCAACTCGGCATGATTGACGAGTATCACTTTGTGGTTCACCCGGTTGTTGCGGCAAAGGGTCCCCGCCTGTTCGAGGCTGATGGTCTCAAAGAGCGCCTTCGCTTGAAACTCGTCGGGTCAAAAAAATTCCGTTCCGGAGCCATTACGCTCCATTACAAAAAACCATCACTGTGAAGGAGTTATCACTATGACACCCTCAAACAAACCGACAATCACCGTGGAAACTACGGTCAACGCGCCAATCGAAAAAGTGTGGAAGGTGTGGAACGCACCCGAGCATATCACAAAATGGGCCACCGCAACGGACGAGTGGCACACGCCGCGCGCCGAAAACGATCTGCGCGTCGGCGGCAAATTCCTTTCGCGGATGGAGGCGAAAGACGGCAGCGCCGGTTTCGATTTCGTCGGAACCTACGATGAGGTGCAGCAACACAAAACGATCGCGTACACAATGGAAGACGGCAGAAAAGCAAAGATCACCTTTACCAGCGCGGGGAAATCGGTGAAGATTGTGGAGACGTTCGAAGCGGAAACCGAGAATCAGCTGGAGCTGCAGAGAGCAGGATGGCAGACGATTCTCGACAATTTCAAGAAACATGTTGAAGCGATTCCATGATACCTGAATTTTGCATGTTGGTTGATCATTCGACGCAGGTCCTGACGCGCTACACCGACAACTCCGCTAGGAGTGAAATGTTTATGGAAAGCGAGGCTCCTGGATACCCTCGAACTCCGGAGGAGTGGCATGTGGATTTTGTTGAATTGACGCAGGCTTCAAGGTAAAAATTAAACATGTCACTCCTACGGAGTTTTAAACCGGAGCCGGGTATTGCTATAAACATCCCACTCCTAGCGGAGTTAAAACAAAGCCAGCCGGGCAATTTTTTTGCACCACCCAATGAGTGGATTCATATATCGATCAAATCTGTGTCAATAGCAATTTCGATCAACTTCAGTGTAAAATTCAGGCGATCCATCCAGAACTCAGATGGTCCTGTTCGAGTATTTATCACCTGCACGGAGTTCATTATGACAAACCTAAAATCCAAAATCGTCCCGCATCTTTGGTACGATAAAGAAGCAAAAGAAGCGGCGGAGTTCTATTGTTCCATCTTCCCCGATTCCAAAATCACCAACATCACCACACTGCACGACACGCCCTCAGGTGATTGCGACATCGTCTCGTTCGAGCTTTCCGGACAGTCGTTCATGGCCATCAGCGCAGGCCCGCTGTTCAAATTCAACCCTTCGGTGTCATTCTTCGTTAATTTCGATCCCTCGAGAGACAAGAATGCGCGGCAGAATTTGGACGCGGCGTGGGAGAAATTGTCTCACGGAGGCACGGCGCTTATGCCCTTGGATAAATATCCGTTCAGCGAGCGCTACGGCTGGATACAGGATAAATACGGACTCACGTGGCAGCTCATTCTCACGAATCCCGAGGGCGAAGTACGGCCTTTCATCGTTCCCTCGCTGATGTTTGTGGGAGCCGTATGCGGCAAGGCGGAAGAGGCAACCGACTTCTATCTCTCGGTATTCAAGAATACCAAACGCGGGATCATCGCCCGCTATCCCGCGGGCATGGCGCCGAGCAAAGAAGGCACGATCATGTTTACCGACTTCATGCTCGAGAAC
Source organism: candidate division KSB1 bacterium (assembly GCA_034506255.1). Classification (NCBI taxonomy): domain Bacteria; kingdom Pseudomonadati; order Candidatus Zhuqueibacterales; family Candidatus Zhuqueibacteraceae; genus Candidatus Coneutiohabitans; species Candidatus Coneutiohabitans thermophilus. Next base: position 344,575 of record JAPDPX010000001.1, read on the forward strand.
CAGTGGTTTGCGGCCATGGACAGCGCCGGAGAGCACAAATTCGCTTTCAACGAAGCCGTCTCTCTGATGGTCTATTGCGACGATCAAAAAGAGATCGATTACTACTGGGAAAAGCTCTCTGCCGTGCCCGAGGCCGAGCAGTGCGGCTGGCTCAAAGACAAGTATGGCCTCTCGTGGCAGATCGTGCCCGTGGGCATGGACGAAATGATGCGCGAGGGCACCAAAGAACAGATCGCGCGCCTGACGCAAGCTTTTCTCTCAATGAAAAAATTCAACCTCGCCGAATTGCAGAAGGCGTACGGGCGCGCGTGAGCAATCTCAACTGAAGCGGAGTGCGATGATTTATCATCGCAAGACTGAAGTTTTGCGCTCCGGGTTCAAGCGACTAAACTTTTACGAGGAGTTCAACCATGAAACCCCGCATTAGCCTCATTACCCTCGGCGTTGATGATCTCGACAGAGCAGTCCGTTTTTATTGTGATGGCCTGGGATTGAAGACGGAGGGCATTGTCGGCACAGAGTTCGAGTATGGCGCGGTCGCCTTCTTTGACCTTCAGGCCGGTATGAAGCTCGCGCTTTGGCCGAGAAAGAGTATTGCTCACGATACCGCGATCGCTCTTCACAGCCCAAGCGCGACCGAGTTCACCATCGGTCACAACGTCTCATCCAAAACGGAAGTAGATGCCGTAATGGAGCAAGCGCGCAAGGCTGGCGCAACCATCGTCAAACCGGCTCAAGACACCTTTTGGGGTGGTTACGCGGGCTACTTCCAAGACCCCGACCAGCATTTGTGGGAAGTCGCGTGGAATCCACAGTGGCCTGTTCCAGAGTGAACCACAACGCGGACGAGCCGCAACCAAAAAGATAATCTCCAACTGATAGAAGAACCCAACTGTTAAAGCTTTATCCGCTGGGTTCTTCTATCAGTTGGAAAAAGTCTTTGCTTTTTTTGCAAAGATTTGACTTGTAACAGACTAAGGATTTTCAGAATTGCACCGGCAAAATGTGAGCTATCCAAATTTGAGGGATTACATGGTGACCAGAATTCTCCGAAGCAAAGATTGCGGTAACTCGCCCAAGAACAAGTTTCTTGAATTCAGTAATGCCAAAGGCACAAGCATAAGCGGGATTACCCATTACGCAATTCGGCAGAGTAAAACACAACGAAATCTGAATCGACGCTAAAAGGCTGAAACCATGCAAGAACAGGCAACATTTAAGGTATCCGCCAACAGACAAATACATCAATCATCCGCCACTTCCTTTTGGCAGGAATTAAAAAACGCGATTCGCGGCACCGAGGCGGACTACACGCGAATCAACCTCGGCAAAGCCGTCTTCCTGCTTGCGATTCCGATGATTTTGGAATTGATCATGGAATCCACCTTTGCCGTGGTGGATATTTATTTCGTCGGTGCACTCGGGCCCTCGGCAGTCGCCGCGGTGGGCTTGACGGAAACCTACATGTTTCTCTTGTATTCCGTGGGCATGGGTCTGGCAATGGCCGTGACCGCGATCGTGGCGCGGCGCATCGGAGAAAAGAACCGCGAGCAAGCGGGCATCGCCGCCATTCAAGCCGTCTTCCTTGCCGTGCTCGCTTCTCTTCCGTTTGCGCTCGCGGGAATTTTCTTTGCCAAAGATTTGCTCGGCCTCATGGGCGCCGATGCCTGGGCGCTCGAACATGGTTATCGCTACACGCAGTGGATGTTGGGCGGCAACGCGATCATCATGCTGTTGTTCGTAATCAACGCGATTTTTCGCGGCGCCGGCGACCCCGCCATTGCCATGCGCGTGCTGTGGATCGCCAACGGCCTCAACATCATACTCGATCCCATGTTGATTTTCGGTTGGGGGCCATTCCCCGAACTCGGCATCGCCGGCGCGGCCATCGCCACGAACATCGGTAGAGGCGTGGGCGTGCTCTTCCAACTGTGGCTGCTCTTCAAAGGCGGCAAGCACATTCGCGTGCTGCGCGCGCATCTTCGCTTCGACTGGCAGACGGCGCGCAACATCGTCCACACTTCCTGGGGCGGCATCGGGCAAATGTTCATCGGCACCACCTCGTGGCTTTTTGTGATGCGCATCATCGCGGAATTCGGCAGCCAGGCCGTGGCCGGCGCCACCATCGCGTTGCGGATTATGATGTTCACGCTGATGCCCGCGTGGGGCATGTCGAACGCCGTTGCCACACTCGTCGGGCAAAATCTCGGCGCGAAGCGACCCGACCGCGCCGAACGCTCCGTGTGGGTGACCGGGTTCTGGAATATGTTGTTCCTGATCGGCGTCTCGATTTTTTATTTTTTGTTCAGTGAAAGATTGGTGGGAATTTTTACGGAAGATGCCGAGGTGATTGCCATTGGCGGAAAATGGTTGATCATCGTTTCGTTTTCCTATTTTGTGTATGGCTGGTGGATGGTGGCGGCGCAGGCTTTCAACGGCGCGGGCGATACCGCCACGCCGACGAAAATCAACTTCTTCTTTTTCTGGCTTCTTCAGATTCCGCTTGCGTACGCCCTGGGAAAAACCCTCGACATGAATTACACCGGCGTGTTCTGGGCGATTTTCATTTCCGAAACCGCGGCGGGATTGTTCACGCTGTGGCTGTTCAGAAAAGGCGGATGGAAAACCGTGCAGGTGTAATAGGCCATGTGTGTCCGCTGGGAGATTTTGTCCCATAGTGGCAAATAAGAATAGCCAGGATTTTAATCCCACGGACAAGCTACCGCGAGTCGAACTTCTTGTCTCGACACATATGGCCCGCAGGCGATGGCTTCAGCCGATTTGATCCCGACCGATTCGGGCCTGAAATTTCAATCGCAGGAGACAATGATGGCGTACACATACAGAACCCTCGCTGACTCGGATGTACCGCTTCTTAAAAATCTGCTCACGGTCTTCGGCGAGGCATTTGGAGAGCCGGATACTTATCAAAACGCCGTGCCAAGTGAGCGATACTTGCGGAACCTTCTTGGCAAACAGCACTTCATTGTGCTCGTTGCGCTTGCTGGCGATGCGGTCGTTGGCGGGCTGGTTGCTTATGAGCTGCAAAAATTCGAGCAAGAGCGAAAAGAGATCTACATCTATGATCTCGCAGTTTCCGCGGCGCATCGCCGTAAAGGTGTTGCGACGAGCCTCATGCGGGAACTCCAGCGTATTGCCAGCGAGCGCGGCGCTTATGTCATTTTCGTTCAGGCGGATCAAGGAGATACTCCCGCGATCCGTTTGTATGAGTCGCTTGGCAAGCGAGAGGACGTTCATCATTTTGATATTCCGGTTTGAGTGGAAGAGCGGATGAGAAAATCAGTTATCAAACACCGGCTTTCAATCGAACGATTGTGAAATTCAAGGTGAAATAGAATTTGGAAAAAGCAGAAGCAAAGAAGAAGTGAAGTCTGCGTCCAAAGTGTTTGCTTTGATACCCTGATCTCTTTATGGCTGAATCGTTGCAAAAAAAGCAAAGATTTTTCCCAACGGATGGAAGAACCCAACTGATGAAAGCCAAACCCGTTGGGTTCTTCCATCCGTTGGGGATAAGGAACTTTCAGAATTTTATTCTGGCCATGATTTTTTAATCCGCTTGAAAGGATATTCACCATGACCAAAGAGCTTTGGATCAACCTGCCGGTGAAAGACGTGAACAAGTCGCGAGAGTTTTTCACCACTCTGGGATTTGCTTTGAACCCGCATTATGGCAACAGCGCGGACTCGGCGAGTTTTTTTGTGGGAACGAAAAACCTCGTGCTCATGCTTTTTTCCGAAGCGACGTTCAAAAATTTTACCCGACACGCCGTCGCCGACACCAGGCAGGGCACGGAAGTTTTGCTTTCCTTCGATGCGGAGTCGAGAGAAGAGGTGGATGAATTGGCAAAGAAAGCGGCAAAAGCCGGCGGCGCGGTCTTCAGCGCGCCTGCCGAGCATCAAGGCTGGATGTACGGCTGCGGCTTCACCGATTTGGACGGCCATCGCTGGAACGTGCTGCACATGGACATGAGCAAGATGCCGAAATAATATGCCGATGAGCAGTGCACAACTGTTGGTGAGCCAAGATCTACACGCCCGCTATGTGAAGTGCCGCCCCGAGCATTGCGGGATGTTCGACGTGGAGTATCAAAACATCGACGCGCTCGGATATTTGTTGAATCAGTAAACAAGAAGAGAGCACATCATGACAAAGAGAAATAAAATTATCTATTGGATTGCTACGATCTGGCTTGCATTGGGAATGCTGGCAACCGGAACATTACAGTTACTCAAAGTGCAAGCGGAAGGAGCCTTGGCACCGCCCGGAGTATGGGGCATTACACAATTGGGCTATCCCATCTATTTTCTAACAATACTGGGTATTTGGAAAATTTTAGGAGTTCTAGCATTGCTGATTCCGAAATTTCCTTTACTGAAGGAATGGGCTTATGCAGGCTTTTTCTTTGCCATGTCCGGAGCGGCATTTTCACATATCGCAATGGATGACCCTTTGAACGAAATATTTCCCTCGTTGCTACTTCTCCTCCTGACCGTGGCATCGTGGTATTTCAGGCCTGCGGATAGAAAAATCATTTCTTGAAAAGGGTTTTGGTGATGCACCGGAGGTCGCGGCCGAAAAATCCGCTTGACTGAGCCAAATGGTCGCATCGCGCATGCGGAGCTCAAATTTGGTCCCGTGACGCTGATGCTTGCCGATGAGTATCCCGACTACGGCATCCGCCGCCCTTTGACGGTTGGCGGCGCCGGCATGATTATTCATCTGCACGTCGATAACGTGGACGCGCTCGCTCAACGCGCGGCACAGGCCGGAGCGACGATGGTCATGGCGCCCGCGGATCAGGCCCACGGCGAACGGCAATGCCGCCGGCGCGATCCGTTCGGGCATGAATGGCTGCTCGGACACGAGATCGAGAAGGTTCCGCCGGAGAAGATTCAGCGGCGCTTCGAGGGGCAATTCGGAACCGCGTAAGGTGAAGTCTTATAGTATTACTCAGAAAAAACTATCATGACCGCGAAGTTTTTGTAGCGCAGGCATCCTGCCCAATGCCGCTAACTTTTCAGAAAGGCAAAATGATCGTGGGTAAAACTATTCAAAAGCAATGACAGAAAAATGAATGGCAAGAATATGCGGGCGGGTTTTCATCAAAAACACTCTTGGTCGCTTGGCAAGAAACCTGAATATCTTTCTGCCATACATCTTCCTGTCATGACTTTCTTGAAAAAGTTAGTGACATTGGACATCGTGTCTGCCCCGCAAGGCGGGGCGCTACTCCCCACATAACAGAGGCATTATGCCCTTGACTTTTGAAACTCAGAATAAAATTCCAGCTTTTTCTCCAGCGGATAGAAAAACCCAACAGATTTTTTTACCGGTTGGGTTCCTCTATTCGCTGGGAAAAAGCTATTTTGGCATTGCTGCCCGAAGGGCTCCAGTTTTCAGCTTGCCTGAAAAACTGGCGTAGTCTATTACAAGACAAATCTTTGCAAAAAAGCCAAGACTTTTTCCAACTGATAGAAGAACCCAACTGTTAAAGCTTTATCCGTTGGAGATTTTCTTTTTGGTTGCGGATTGTCCGCGTTGGGCCTTCGGAGACCGAATGATGGAAATGAAACAATATCTCATCGACACTTTCAAATTCAACGATCTTATGAACACCAAGCTGCTGGCGAAAATCAAAGCGCTGCCGGATCAGCAGCAGTGCATAAGATTCTTCAGCCATCTCATCAACTCGCAGAACAAGTGGATGGCAAGAATCATTCAGTATCCGCAAGACCCGAAGATGGATTGGTGGGAGCCGGTTTATGCTCTCGACGAGCTTGAAAGCCAATGGCGCAATAGCCTGCGAGTTTGGCTCGATTTTATTGGGAGCAAGAGCGAAGAGCAGCTCTTTGCCGAGGTGAAGTTCATCGGCTACGACGGCGGCCACTGGGCGTGCAAGCTCAAGGACATCGCCCTGCAATTGAATTATCATTCCATCCATCACCGCGCGCAGATGCAACTGCTCATCCGCCAGCAGGGTTTGGAGCCGGATTTTGTTGACTACATCGGCACCGTGTATAGAAAAATCAGTTGAAAAGATCGAGCGCGCGCTGCGCGAATCCGGCGCCGAGTTTAAAGACGTTGTGCGCACGCGCACTTTTAACCCAAATGGGTTATTGATTTTCATCCAATGCTGTGGATATGTTATCGAGGTTGTCGGAATGAAAAGCGCATGCAAAGGTATTGCCTGGCATGGCCTGGACTTTGATTAATCTTGGAGACAGTAAATGCTGCGATCCCAAACTCTTCTTGCTCTCAGTTGGTGTTTGGCCGCCGCGCTTTTTGCTCAAAATGAAATAAAATTTGACCGCCTCTCGCTCGAACAAGGATTGTCTCAAAGCTCGATTACCGCCATTCTTCAAGACCGTCACGGCTTTATGTGGTTCGGCACGCAAGAGGGGGTGAACAAGTACGACGGTTATAGCTTCACGGTTTTCAAGTATGATCCCTACGATTCCAGGGCGTTGACGGATAATTGGGTGACCGCCGTTTGCGAAGATCAAGCTGGAAGGCTGTGGATCGGCACTTACGCCGGCGGCCTCAACAGGTTCAATCCGGCAAAGAAAACTTTTACGCCTTACCGGCACAATCCGCAAGACTCCACTTCCTTGAGCCATGATTTTATCACGGCCATTTGCGAAGACCGTTACGGTTCCGTTCCGGATCATCATTTCGCTGCGGAAATGGAGCGGGGCACGCTTTGGGTGGGAACCCGAGGGGGCGGCCTGAATGAGTTCGACCTCAGCACCGGCGCTTTTCGTCATTTTCGTCCGAGCCCGGCGGATTCCAATTCCCTGAGCGATGGAGTGGTCACGGCGCTCTACATCGACCGTTCCGGTGTCCTGTGGGTGGGAACGGCGAACGGCGGCCTCAATCGGTTTGATCGCGACAAGAAGGTTTTTATACACTACCGGCACGATCCGGGGCGCGCCAATTCTTTGAGCGACAATTTTGTGACGGCGATCTGCGAAACGGCTGACAGTGCTTTGTGGATCGGCACCGCCCGTGGCGGCCTGAATAAACTCGATCGTCGCGCCAATACCTTCACCCGCTACCTCCACAATCCCAAGGACCGCAACAGCTTGAGCTCGAATGCCATCCACAGGCTTTATGAATCCGGCGGCGCGACTTCGAGCCTTCTCTGGATCGGGACGGAAGCGGGCCTCAATCAATTCGATCCGCGGACCGGCGCGTTTACATGCTACCGGAACATTGCCACTGATCTGCATTCTTTGAGCAGTGACAAAGTCACGGCAATCTGCGAGGATCGCTCGGGGGTTTTATGGATTGGAACGGAAAGCGGCGGCCTGAACAAGTTCGATCGCAAGAAAAAAAGATTCGCCCATTATGCCGATGATGTCGCGAACCCCAACCGTTTGCAGGATTCTTTTGTGTGGTCACTCTGCGAAGATCCGGGCGCGGCCGGGCGGATCCTTTGGATCGGCACGAACGATGGCGGCCTGGTCAAATTCGACCGCCACAACAAATCGTTCAAGCATTACAGGCATGTTGCTGGCCGCGACAACAGCCTAAGCCACAATCGGGTTCGGGCCATCCATGCGGATCCCGACGATGCCGGACGCTTTCTCTGGATCGGCACCCATGGCGGTTTGGACAAATTCGATACCCATGAAGAGCGCTTTACTCATTATCGCAGCGACCTCCAGAACCCGCGCAGCATAAGCGCCAATGTTGTAACCGCCATTTACGAAGACACTTTTGGCGCGCTTTGGATTGGAACAACGAACGGGCTCAACAAGCTTGACCGCGCACAAGGGATTTTCACGCGCTATCTTCATGATCCGAAAAATCCAAAAAGTTTGGGCAATAACCGCGTGCTTTCCCTTGGCGAGGATCGCTGGGGAACGCTTTGGATTGGAACGCGCCATGGCCTTTATCGTTTTGATCGCCAGACCGAGACGTTTACGGCTTATCGGCACGATCCGGCTCATCCCCACAGCTTGAGCCATGATATAATTGAGACCATTCATTGCGACCATGCCGGCCGGCTTTGGCTTGGCACGTTTGGCGGCGGGCTCAATCGGATTGCGCCTCCGGCGCCGTCCTCCGCCATCAGCGACGGTGATGAGGAGAAAATCGCGTTTACCTGCTTCACGGAAAAAGACGGCCTGGCCAACAATGTCGTCTATGGCATTTTGGAAGATGCAAAAGGCCGCCTGTGGCTGAGTACCAATCGCGGTTTGTCGCGTTTCGACCCGGCCACGCAAACCTTCAAAAACTACGATCCGACCGATGGACTGCAGAGCTATGAGTTCAATGCCGGGGCGTACTACAAGAGCCCGCGCGGCGAAATGTTTTTTGGAGGGATCAATGGTTTCAACAGCTTTTTCCCGGACAGCATGAAAGACAATGCGCACGTTCCCGCCGTGGCGCTCACGGCCTTCAAGAAATTCGACAAAGCCGTTGAATTTGACCGCGACATCGCCGATGTAGAAGAAATCGCATTGTCGGCGGGCGACGATTTTTTTGCGTTTGAATTTGTGGCGCTCGACTACTCGAATCCGCAGAACCACCGCTACGCCTACATGTTGGCCGGCTTCGATCATGATTGGATTTATTGCGGCGCGCGCCGTTATGCGAGTTACACCAATTTGGATCCGGGCAAATATGTTTTCCGCGTCAAGGGCTCGAACAACGACGGCGTTTGGAATGAAACCGGCGTGGCCGTCAAGGTGGTGATTCGCCCGCCCTTTTGGCAAACCTGGTGGTTCTCCTTTCTGTCGATCGGATGCCTCATTGTCGGCGCGGCTTTCTCGCATCATTACCGGGTCAGACATAAAATTAAACGCTTGTTGGAGATCGAGCGGGTGCGCGCCCTGGAGAACGAGCGCGTCCGGCAGCAGGTCGCGGATGATTTTCACGACGAGCTGGGGCAGAAGCTGACCAACATGACGCTCTTTGCGGAGATTCTCAAGCGCAATCTGAATGGGATTTCACCGGAGAGCGCGACTTATTTGGACAAGATTCGCGAGACTTCCAAAAACCTTTCCGCCGGCGTTCGGAATTTCATCTGGGCGCTCGATCCGGAGCAGGATTCGCTGTACGATCTGGCGATTTATTTGAAGGATTCCGGCGACGAAATTTTCGACAAGGCCGGGATCGATTTTCGGGTGCACGGCATTTCGCCGGCGCTCGAGGGCGTCAAGCTGCCGATGAATTGGCGGCGGCACCTCACGCTCATTTTCAAGGAAGGGATGAACAACGTTTTGAAGCATGCGACTTGCAAAAACGTGACGCTGGAAATGATCATGAAACATGACAACTTGGTCATTTCACTCACCGATGACGGCAAGGGATTCAACGGCAATGGCAGTCATGAAACGAACGGGGAATCCGGAAGAGGATTGTGCAGCATGTCGAATCGCGCGGCAAAACTGCAAGGCGAGCTAATCGTGGTTACCCACCTCGGGAAAGGAACAACGATCCGGTTCAAAGGGAGAATGCCTCGTTTGAGTTATGGACATTTCCCGGCGCGGAGACTAAACTAACTGCGGAAAGCATTCGTACGAATTCGATTATACCCCTGCCAATACCTCCGGTGAAGCGAAGTCAAAATCAAAGCGCGAGAGGGCAAATGATGATCACTGTTTCCATTGTCGAAGACGATGCCGATTTCCGGAAGAGCCTGGCGCTGCTGATTGACGGCACTCCCGGCCTTGAATGCATCAACACGTATCGCGATTGCGAGACCGCCATTGCGGGCATCGCGCATGACCCTCCCGATGTGGTTTTGATGGATCTCAGGTTGCCGGGCATGTCGGGAATCGATGGCATCCGCATCATCAAAGAAAATCTTCCCGATATAAACTTGGTGGTGTTGACCGTGCACGGCGAGAGCAAGCTGGTCTTCGAGGCGCTTTGCGCCGGCGCCTGTGGCTATCTGCTGAAAGATACGCCGCCGGCAAAGTTATTGGAGGCGATCAAAGAAACTTACGACGGCGGCGCGCCGATGAGCACCCAAATCGCACGCATGGTGGTTGGCTCGTTTCGCACCAATCCGCACGCCGCATTGACCCAACGCGAAACCGAAGTGCTGGCGCAACTGTGCAAAGGCAAAAGTTATAAAATGATCGCCGATACGCTCTTCATCAGCGAAGAAACGGTGCGGCGCCACATCAAAAACATTTACAAAAAGCTCCAGGTCGGCTCGAAGTCCGAAGCCGTGGCGAAGGCCTTGAAGGAGAAGTTGGTGTATACGTAGCGTTTGTCGTAGCGCCTTCTCCTCAGAATGAAAATCGGAGTGCAACGGTTCACTGTTGCACTCCGGTTTATTTTCATGGGAAACCAATGCTGTTTTGCTCATTCGCGAGCGCAAATCCGACCGGCTTTGCTTCTCCCCCATTTGTGTCATCCCCTCCCGCATTTTCCTCCCGCATCGACGCCCCAAATCCCCCTTTCAGGTTATAGAGTAAAACCCGCGCCAAATGGTATTATTCACCCAGCGTCTTCATCTCTGATCATCAAACTTTAACTGGGTGAATTTATGTGCCGTTTGCTCGTTGTCGAAGATGAACCAAACACCTTATCTGGCCTGCAAGAACTTTTGCGTCAAGAGGGTTATCGGGTGCGCGGCGTCACGCATGGACGCCAGGCGCTTGAAACAGTTTTGAATGAGCCCATCGATATCGTGATTTGTGATTACTCATTGCCGGATCTCGACGGGTTGCAAGTGTGCCGCGAGCTCAAGCGCTTGCAGCCGGCGCTCGAGCTTTTTTTGGTTACGGCCTACAGCAATACGGAAATCGGGCAGGCCGTGAAAGCGTGTAACATCACCGAAATTTTTCACAAGCCGTTGGATGTGGAGGAATTGCTGGAAAAGCTGGCTGCCTTTGCGTCGCGGGGTGATCGGGGCGAGAAGATATTTGCCCTGGCATAACGCTCAACGCGAACAAAAAAAGCGCACGCAAAGATGCAGAGACGCAAAGAATACGCAAAGAAAATTTCAACTTTGGCCTCTTGCGGATGGACAAAACAATTTAAGGCAAAATCATTCAGCATCTTTTTAACAATTATTTTGCCCTTAATCATTTTGCCATTAAAAAATCTTTGCGAAACCTTTGCGGCTTTGCGTCTCGGCGTGAATCCTTTTTAACCAAAGCCCCAGAATGACATTAACCAAATTCAAGGAGGGTTGCACATGCACTTCAAATCTCCAAAGGCCTTGCCGTTTATCTTGTTGCTGGCGGCTTGGCTGATGAGTTGTGCCGATGTTCCTTCAACCGGGCCGGAGCCTCCTGAGCTGCTTGCGCAATTTCGCTTTGTGCATGCAGCCGGAGACGTGGACAAAATCGGCGTCAAAGTCGACGACTCAAACCTCGGCGACGTCGTGTTCAAGGGCGCTATTCCGCATACGGAATTTCCGGCCGGCAATCGCGTCACCGTGCTGAGCACCGGCGATACGCTGCGCTTTGCCATGGAATCATACAAGCGTGGCACGGTGGTGATTTTGCCCCAAACGGGTCCGGTGCGGGAATTTCTCAAGTTGTCCGAGCGCCGGATTTTTGATCCGGCTAACACCGGCACGGCGTTGCTGCGGATCGTTCATGCCGCCAATGCGCCGGATTTGTTCGTCAAGATTGCCGGCGCCAGCCAGACGGCGCGGCTGAGCGGCTTGGCGTTCAAAGACGACTCGGGCTATTTGCAGCTTCCGGCCGGCAATTACACGATCACAGTCACGGCAGCGTCGGACACCACTGCGGTTCTCGCCTCGACGACTCTCGATGCCATGAACAAACGCCAAACCAGCGTGATTTTGGGCAGCGCCGGCGCGTTAGAGCTGGTTAATCTCGCGGATGATTGAGTTTCGTAGTTGTGCCTTCAGGCACAGAGCGTGAAGGGTCTACTACGAAAGTTATTTTCATAGGATAGTATGACAACTTTTTGTGAGGCAAAATCATGAAACGAAACTTTCTTGTCATGTTCATGGCAGCGCTGTTGTTGCCGGCGCTGCTTTTGGCGGGAACCACGGGAAAGATCAAAGGCAAAGTGACGGACCGGGAAACCGGCGAACCTTTGCCCGGGGCCAACGTGGTGGTCGCCGGCACAACTTTGGGTGCGGCTTCGAATCTTAACGGCGATTTCGTCATTCTCAACGTGCCGCCGGGTGTGTATACCGCCAAAGCCACGTTCGTCGGCTACCAGGAGGTCAGCATTGCCAATCTCCGCGTCAATGCGGATTTGACGACGGAGGCGAATTTCAAGATGCCGGCCACCGTGGTGGAAGTGGGCGAAGTCAGCATCGTTGCCGAGCGGCCGCTGGTGAATAAAAATGCCACGAATGCTGTGCGCATTCAAAGCGCGGAAGATATACAAAATCTGCCGGTGCGCGGCGTCGGCGCGGCGATAGCTTTGCAGCCCGGCGTGGTGGTGCAAAACGGCCTCTTGTACATCCGCGGCGGGCGCATGGATGAGGTCGGATATTATCTCGAAGGCGCCACCACGCGCGACGCCAACAGTGGCGTGAATGCGGTGACGGTGATTCCCGAAGCGCTGGAAGAGCTGCAAATCCAAGCCGGCGGCTTCAATGCCGAATTTGGCGGCGCCAATGCCGGCATCATTCGCCAGACCTTGAAATCCGGCAGCAGCGATTACCATTTCTCTTTCCAGGGAGAGACCGACAATGTGGTCAAGGCGGGAAATCAATTTCTGAACACCTATTCTTACGGGCACACGGACTACACGCTGACGTTCAGCGGCCCGGTACCGAAGACCAACAACAAGCTGCGGCTTTTTCTGGCCGGACAAAACGTTTTTGATCGCGACCGCATCGCGCAATTCTGGAAGGGCTTTGATTTCAACCACGCGCCGACTTACATGGACGAGCATAACTTTCCGCTCGTTTTCACCAACAATAGCGGCCAGCCGCTGGAAGCGCTCGTCCAACAGCAAGGCATTCACATGCGCGACGGCATCATTCCGGCGACGGCGCGAAACTTGTGGATCGGAAACGGCACGATCGTGTATGATGCCAATCCCTTCATTTTCCGGCTGGGCGGCTCCTTCTCCTTTCAGCGCCAGGACGGCATCGGCGGTTTTCCAAATTACGTTGCCAACATGTTCAATCGCGACCGCACCCGGGTGGATGAATTGAGCACGGGTTTGGTCAATCTGAAATTCACCCACGTGCTCGGCGCCCGCTCATTCTACGAAATCAACTTGAACTACTTCGACCGCCGCCAGGTGGGCTATGATCCCATTTTCAAGCACAACATCTGGGCCTACTGGGATAGCGTGGCCAATGCGGAGAAGGGAGTAAGTTTTTTTAGCTGGAAGGACGCCACTCTCTGGCGCGGCGGCAATTCGTTTGATATTCACGGATTCGACTTCATCGCTCCGGGCGCGCCCTCGGGCGGGCAAGGCGTTTCCGGGTTTGGCGGCGTCGCTTATGCCAAGAGCAAACGCGGGTACCTGGGCGGCTCTTTGGCTTTTACCACACAGTATCGTTCGCACGAGCTGAAGCTGGGTGCTGCTTATGAGCGGTGGACCTCACGAAGCTTTGGCGCGGTGCCGCGCACGCTGTTGACTTCGGCGCGCGCCAACCCGGATGTTCTGCGCGGCGCCTTGGCCGGCAATCCGAGCGATGTCGCCGCATTTGCCTCCAGTGTCGGCACGCAGCAATATTTTACTTATGGCTATGACGCCTTCGGCAATGAGATTGATGTCAAGGGGCCGGATGGGCCGCGGTATCCGCAGTATTTTTCCGGTTACGCGCAAGACCGCTTCGAGATTTCTGATCTGGTGATCAACGCCGGCTTGCGCCTCGACGTGATCGACAACGATGATTTTACATTTGCCGATCCCGGCAATCCGCCGTGGGATCGCGACAATCACGGCTTGTTTGTGGAGCAGTTGGTTAAAAAGGAGGCGGATGTCGAGGTCAGTCCCCGTTTGGGCTTGGCCTTTCCGGTCACCGATCGCACGGTGTTCCATTTGCAATACGGCAAATTCGTGCAGGCGCCGGCGTTCGCCAACATTTACCACGGCTCGACTTGGTACGACGCCTTGTTTTTGGGCGGTACCTCCTTCCAGGCGAACTTGGTCGGCCTCGGGCTGAAGCCGGAAAAAACCATTCAATATGAAATCGGCTTCAATCAACAGTTTGCCGACAACGCCGCCTTTGACGTCACCCTCTTTTACAAAAACATCAGCGGCCAATTGCAAACCGCCAGGGTTCTCACCGATCCGACCTCGCAGGCATTTTCTTACAACGTTTTGATCAACGGCGATTTTGCCACGACCTCCGGCGTGGAACTGTCGCTAACACTGCGGCGCACGAATCGGGTGTCCGCGCAATTGAATTATACCTTCTCGCGCTCTCTGGGAACCGGCTCGGTGAGCAACAGCGCCATTGCCGGCATCGAGCTTGGCCAGGAATTGCCAACGGTGATTTCGCCGCTGGATTTCCACCGGCCGCATCGCGGCTCGATCAATTTCGACTATCGCTTTGGCAAAGGCGACGGCGGGCGCTGGTTGGAGCGCACCGGCTTGAATCTGTTGTTCACTTTCACCAGCGGCCATCCGTTTACGCTGGCCAAAGGCGATTTTGGCCAGCAAGACCCCTCGATGGCCGGTGAAATTACCGATCCGCGTTCACGCGTGCCGTTGGAAAACGTGAATGCCTCGCTCACGCCCTGGAACACGCAACTGAACCTTCGTCTCGATCGCACCATCGACCTCGGGCCGCTCGAAGCCAATCTTTATTTTTACGTGCAGAACCTGACCAATCGCCGGAACGTAATCAACGTTTACGACCGGACCGGCAATGCGTTCAATGATGGCTTTTTGGACGACGCGGCCCTGAGCAGCGCCATCGTTCAAGCCAACGGCGGTCCGGCTTTCGAAGCGCTGCACCGCGCCATCAATTTGAATGGAAACGGCACGAATTATTCCCGCAATACCGGCCTGGCCTTGCTGGGCCAGCCGCGCACCCTTCGTTTCGGCGCGAGGATTCAGTTTTAATTTGACAATAACTTTTGTAGTAGCTCCTTCAGGAGCCGGAGTTTCACGATCATATGGCGCCTAAAGGCGCTACTACGAAAAATCACTTTACGGAGGCATGAGAAATGAGAAAAAAATTTTACCCTCTTCTTTTCATCTTTTTCGCAGCCACGCTGTTCATAGCTCATGAACAGGGGCGCGCCGTTGAAGGAAGAAATCGCAAGCCGGCGTCGTCCGGCTTGGCCAACACGGCTGCCGACTTGAGAACCGGCCGGACTCTGATCAACATCGGCAATGTGGCGATGTGGGTTCTCTCTGACGGCAAATCGGCCACCGACCCGGATATCAGCGCGCCGGGGTTGTATTTCCCGCGCGGCACCAATCCGCAGGTGGCGACGATTTTTCAAGACGGTTTTATTTGGGGCGGCCGCGTCAACGATGGCCGCACGCCGGCGATTCGAGTGGGCGGCCAGGATTTCATCATCGGCACGACGCCCGGCGCCATCATCTCGCGCGGCGTCGCCGAAGATGTCAATGACAAGATAAACGTCGATCGCGTTTGGCGTGTGCGCCGGGATTTTGCCACTGCCGATCTGCGCCAGGATGCCGCGGAATTCTACAAGACCACGGCGCCCAACGTCAGCGAAGCGCAAATCCAAGAACTGCGCGATCTCTATCGCCAGGACTGGATTGACTGGCCGGCGAGAAAGGGCGCGCCCTTTTATGACGCCAACCATGACGGCGTCTACACGCCGCAATTCAACGCCGACGGCACGCCTGTGCTTTTTCCGCAGGCGGATGAGCCGGGTTATGCCGATGGCGATCAGGTCGTTTGGCTGGTGGCCAACGATTTGAATGCGGCGCGGGTGAACACGTTCTCAGGATCGCCATCGATTGGGATTGAAATGCAGCTCACGCTCTGGGCCTATCGCCGCGCCGATGCCTTGGGCAACGTCATCTTCAAGCAATTTCGCCTCATCTACAAAGGCACGGAGACCACGCCGGCAAACGCCACCATCGATAGCATGTATTTCTGCCAGTTTGTCGATCCGGACCTCGGCAGTTTTGGCGATGATTATGTCGGCTGCGACACCACCCTGAGCCTGGGTTTTGTCTATAACTCCCAAGCCGTTGATGGCAATTACGCGGCGATAGGACTGCCGCCGCCGGCCGCGGGTTACGATTTCTTTGCCGGCCCGCTCGTGCCGGATCCGAATGAGAAGGCGATTTTCGGTTTGAAAGAGCGACGCGGCTTTCGCAATTTGCCGATGACCTCGTTTGCGTTTTTTGCCGCCGGCCAAAACGATCGCGATCCGGATACCGGCAACAACGATTATCTCAGCACGCTGCAATGGTACAATTTGTTGCGCGGCTTCCGCCCGCGACCGGAAAATCCGCCGGACCCGTGGCGCGACCCCGCCGGCAACCGGACGAAATTTCGTGTTCCCGGCGATCCCATCACCAATTCCGGCTGGCTCGACGCCAACGCTGGCGATCGTCGCATGCTGCTGGCCACCGGGCCTTTTACGATGGCGCTCGGCGATACGCAAGAAACCGTGATCGCTTCGATTTCCGCGCTCGGCTCCGACCGGCTTTCGAGCATTGCGGTGTTGAAATTTTTTGACCGTTTCGCCCAGTCGGCGTTTGACAATCTCTTTCAACTGCCCAAGCCGCCGGCCTCTCCCAAGCTGACGGCCACCGAATATTCCGGCCGAATTTTTATCAACTGGGCCTCGGATCCGGAAGCGGTGGCGGCCACCGAGAACGATACGATCAAAGGATACGCTTTCGAAGGCTATAATGTTTATCAATTGCCGACCGCCGGCGCAACGGTGGAGCAAGGCGTCAAGCTGGCCACTTTCGACGTCAACAACTCGATTCGAACGATTTCACAGGAAACGTTCGATCCGCGTTCCGGTTTGATTTTGAATCTTCCCGTGCAATTCGGCAACGACAGCGGCCTGTCGCGGACTTTCATCGCCGATCGCGATCGCCTGCGCGAGCAGCCGCTCATCAACGGCCAGCCGTATTATTTTGGCGTCACCGCTTACAGCTATAATCCGGATCCGAATGCGACCATCAAAACTCTGGAAAGCCCGCCCTCGGTCGTGACCGTCGTTCCGCAAAGCACCAAGCCGGGTGTGCGTTTGGCTTCCACTCCCGGTGATTCGCTGGCCGTTCGGCATGAGGGGCCAAGCGACGGTACTGTGGTCGCCATCGTGATGGATCCGCTCAAAGCCAAGGCTCATGATTATGAAGTGTCTTTTTCGGACGATGGCCATGGCGGCTTCGTTTGGGCATTGAAGGATGCAACGGCCAACAAAACCATGCTTTCCAATCAAACCAATCAGAGCGGTGACGGGAATTATCTGATCACGGATGGTCTGCAAGTCAAGGTCATCGGGCCGCCGCCGGGCATGAAGGATTGGGATATCCCTTCCGGAACACGGCGGTTTACCTTTGCCGGCGGCGCCGGCGGCTTTGGCTTTGAAGGATTCGAAGGCGCGATTGGCTGGGCGAGTCCGGCCAGTGTTTTCGGCAGCGGCATTCCCGGAGTTGCAGCGCCCATTCTCAAAAATGTTGTGCTGAGGCTGGCAAAAGTTGATGTCAATGGCAATTATGATCGGAATGACCCCAATGTTTCCTATGGCTACAGATATGGACGCGGTTTTGCAAATCCTCCCGCCAAGCCCGAATTCGCGCCGTTTATTATCAATCCCAGCGGCGGCTATTCTTATCAGGATTTCACCAAGAGCGTTCCCTTGGCTGCTTATGATGTCGAGGCAAATCCACCCCGCCGGCTCGTGGTAGGACATCTTGAGAACAACACCTCGGGCGGATTGGTTGACGGCAAGTGGTGGCCGCCGGATTTTAACGTTGGTGATAATACGGCGGTAAGCGGACCGCGCGAATGGCTTTGGATCTTCGATGCGGATTACAGCGAAACGCCGAACCCGGCTTTTCAAGTGGAAGCGATCGGGAATCCATTGCCGGTCATGTGGTTCCTGACCGTCGCCCGGCGCGGCAACGTGCCGTTTTCGCCAGGAGGCACGGGTGAAGATGAGTTTCTGATCCTCGCCAATCACGTCAACTCCACGGCGGATAAATTTATCTTCACCAGCAAGGCGCCGCTCGTTGATCAAAGCCTCGCCAAACAGGACGTCGCCAAATTGGTCAAAGTTTTCCCGAATCCTTATTTCGGCTTCAACCGGTTCGAGCAGAACCAATTTAACCGTTTTGTGACCTTCTCGCACTTGCCGGATAAAGCCATCATTCGCATCTTCAACCTGGCCGGCGTGCTGGTGCGCACGCTGACCAAAGGCCTCGACGCGCCCGACAACGCGCAGTTTTTGCGCTGGAATTTGCAGAACGAAGCGGGCCTGCCGGTGGCCAGCGGCATTTACGTCGCGCGCATTGAATTTCCGGATTTGGGCGTGACCAAAGACTTGAAGATCGCCATCGTGCAGGAGCAGCAATTCCTGAGAAACTTTTGAGACGATGAGGCTTCCAGCCCAGTGCTGCTAACTTTTTCGAAGCGATAAAATCCAAAAGCAAAAACACACGCAAAGACGCAGAGACGCAAAGAGTTTTTATGCAGCAATTGCCAAACACAAGTCTCATCATCACAAAGATCACAAAGGCACAAAGTTTTTCCTCGTGCTCTTGGTGGGTTTTGTGGTTTAAAAATCTTTGCGAAACCTTTGCGGCTTCGCGTCTTTGCGTGAGAGTTTTTTGCTTTGCTTGAAAAGTTGGTGACATCGGGCTTCCAGCCTGCATAGGCGCCAGATGCAGACAAGATGCCTGCGCTGCATTCTCATCATGTTAACCGGAGAAATCTTATGAAAAATTCCATCGATAAATTTCTTGTTTTGATGCTTGCCGTCTTCTTGTTCGCCGGCGACGAGACCATGGCCCAAGAGAACCGCACCGGCACAAACGCCGCGTCGGAGTTGTTGATTCCGGCTGGCGGGCGGTATATCGGCATGGGCGGCGCCGCCATCGCCTCCGTGCAAGGCATCGAAGCGATTTATTGGAACCCCGCCGGACTGAGCCGCTCGTCCTATTCCGCCAACGCCATGTTTTCCCACATGCGCCACATCGCGGACATCAACGTCAACTATGTGGCCGTCAGCGCCAACTTTGGCGGTTTCGGCACCCTCGGTTTCAGCCTCAAATCTTTGGATATCGGCGACATCGAGGTGACCACCGAAGAGGCGCCGGACGGAACCGGCGCCGTCATCAGCCCGCAATTCATCACCACGGGATTGACTTACTCGCGGGCGTTGAGTGACCGCGTCAATGTCGGCGCGACGTTGAATATCATTAACGAAAGCATCGATCGCGTCGGCGCCACCGGTTTTGCTTTCGATGCCGGCGTGCAGTACAGCAATCTCGGCAAGATCAACGGCCTGAGCATCGGCGTCGCCGTCAAGAACATCGGCCCGGCCATGCAATATCAGGGCACCGGCTTGTATCACAACTCGCAGCCGCTGAACTCTGATCGTGGCCCGTCCCCGTATCAAGTCGTGGCGCAAAAAGACGAGCTGCCGACCACGTTGGAGCTCGGCTTGTCTTACACGCTGCCGCTGGGCGACAAAAATAAATTGCAACTGCTGTCGGTGTTTCAAGACAACAACTTTCAGGAAAACGTCGGCCGTTTCGGCGCCGAGTTCAACTTTAGAAACCAGCTTTTCCTGCGCGGCGGTTACAGCATTTCGCCGGATACGCCGGACGACGCCGTCGGCAAAAGCGCCTACATTTACGGCCTGACGCTCGGCGCCGGCCTGCACTATGATTTCACCGGCCTCGGCATCGACCTCAACTACGCCTATCGCGATCTTGCTTTCTTCAACGCCAGCAATGTCCTTTCCGTGTCGCTGGGATTTTAGTTAGTTGCTAATCAATGAAGCCGGACTTGTGCATGACGATTCTTGAAGTTTTGCAAAATTTCGCCGCGCAAGTCCGGCTTCGCCTATCCCACACCGGAGGAGCTGGAATCAAAAAGCACACGCAAAGACACAGAGACGCAAAGTTTTTCTCTTTGCTTTTCTTTGCGCAACCTTAGCGACTTCGCGTCTTTGCGTGAATGTTTTTAACGGATTAAAGGTAAAATTTTTATGAACGCAATTTCGGCAGCATCTTCACTGGAAAAGCCGAAAACTTATCGGGCAATTTTCTACGGCGGGCTGATTGCCGGCGCGCTGGATATCTTGGCGGCGTTTGTCAACAGCGGCCTGCGCGGCGTCAGCCCAACGCGCGTCCTGCAAGCCATTGCCAGCGGGTTGCTTGGCGCAGAGGCTTTCGAAGGTGGTTTCACAACCGCCGCCCTCGGTCTCGTGCTGCACCTCTTCATCGCGACGACGGCAACCGCGGTTTACTATGCCGCGAGCCGCAAGCTCAAGATGCTCGTCGATCACGCCGTTGTTTGCGGCCTGGCTTACGGCATCCCGGTTTACGTGGTGATGAATCTCATCGTGCTGCCGCTCTCCGCGGTTCCCTTCAAACTCTCGTACGCGCCTGGCAAAGTCATCATCGACACATTGATTCTCATGCTCTGCGTCGGGCTGCCCATCGGCCTCTTCGTTCGCCGGCACTCGAAATAACGCGATTTGTGAAGGCCCGACTTACGCGTGACAAGGCTCAAAGTTAGCAGAGTTTTGCTGCGCAAGTCGGCCTTCACCGTTTTACGAATAACTCATATTTTTGCCATACATTTTTCTGTCATGGCCTTTGAATGGCTTCGCCACAATTGTTTTGCCTTATCCGTTGGTCATTACATTTGAAAATTTGATTCGGCTAACCATGCGTTCTTTCTTGAACACGTTTGGATTGACGCAGCGCTCCTGGATCGCCGTCATCCTGGCGCAGCTCGTTTTAACGTTCGCAATCTGCCAAGCCCAGCCTCGCCTCCAGCCCAGCCTCGACGTGGCGCAATTTCAGGACAAAGCCCGGCAATCCTATCTGGAAATTTATTACTCGCTGCCCGAGGCCGCCGTGAAATACGTGCCCGACAACGCCGGCATGTATTCCTGCCGTGTGTTGTTCGCGCTGCAAATTTATTTTGAGCTGAAATTGTGGGCCGCGAAAAGCTGGAAAATCGAAAAATCTCTCGCCGGCGCCGAACCATCGCAAAGATCGCAACAGTTCGTTGATGTCTTGAGTTATCTCGTTGACGCGCCGGGACGCTACCGGATGGTCTTGCAGGCCAAAGACATGAATCAAGCCGGCCCAATCGATAGCGCGACGACCGAAATCGACGTGCGGCATTTTTCGCCGGATAAATTGGAGGTGAGTGACATCGAATTGGCGTCTTTGATCAAGCCGGGCACGCCGGCAACGGCGGCGGTTTTCAAAAAACACGACCAAGAAGTGATCCCCAACGTCACGGCGCTGTTTGGCGAGCACGCGCCGGAGCTGTATTATTATTTTGAAGCCTATCATTTGCTGCAAAACGTGCCGGGGCGAAAATATAAAACCTTTTGCCGCATTCACGGCGCCGATGGAAAAATTGTCGAAGGCGCGGGCACTTCCTTTCGCACGAAAACGAAACGCTTCGACTCGAGCGTCGAGATGGGCATGATCGGCATTGCCAAATTGCCGTCCGGAAAATATCGCTTGAGCTGCGGCATCGCGGATTCCACCGCCACGGTGCTGGCGAGCCGGGAAAAGGAGTTCTTTGTTTATAACCCCAGCGCGCGCGCGAGCCAGCCGCAAAGCGATGCCGAGGCGTTAAAGATCGTAGCCGGGCCGCTGCAGAGCTTGGATGAAAAAGCGTTGGACGAAGAGTTTGCCCGGATGATTTTTCTGGCGACGGCCAGCGATAGAAAATTTTACAAAAATCTCTCCAACGCCAATGCCAAGCGCGAATTTATTTCCTCGCTGTGGCAGTCGGCGCGCGCCGGCGAAGCGCTTACCGTCCTGGCCTTTCGGCAGCGTTATCTGGCGCGCGCGCAAGAAGCAGCAGATCGCTTCAAATCATCCAACCGCCCCGGCTGGAAAACCGATCGTGGCCGCGTATACATTCTCCACGGCCCGCCGAGCCACATCGATCGCTCCCCCAGCAGCACGAGAACCCTGCCGTTTGAAACGTGGACGTATGACAACCTGAAGGGACAAGGCGGCGTGGTCTTCGTGTTTGCCGACCGCGCCGGCTTCGGCAATTACGAGCAAATTCATTCCACGCTGCAGGGCGAGCTGCAAGACCCGAATTGGCAGCGGTTGATCATGCGGGGCAGCAGCAATGAAAATCGCATGAATGAGATACAATAAAAGGCGCGCAGAGATCGCAATTGCGCTTAACCGGAACCGCTTGCGCTTCATTCTGTGGCAAATCGTCGCGCGCGATTCAATTCCAAATCCCGAACGTATCTTCTCAAAAGACCCGGGCCAAGGCGGCGGTGACGGCGACTCGCGCAAGTGGAACGTCGGTTGTCGATTTTTGGCTTCGTTGAACGACTATATGGTAAACAGTCAATTTCCACAGAAGGAGATACCCATGAGCAAGAAGATTGTTTTAGTTGTGACGAGTTTCCTTGCCGTGCCGGCGCTGGCGTTGGGCGTGATGGCGTGGGCTGGTGGCAACGCCGGCCAGGTCGATTATCCGGAAGGCTACCGGCAGTGGGCGCACGTCAAATCCATGGTGTTGCAAATGGGTCATCCGTTTTTTGATACTTACGGCGGCATTCACCACATTTATGCCAATGCCAAAGCGCTGGCGGCAATGAAAGCCGGAGAACCCCATGCGGATGGCGCAGTCCTCGTCGTCGACCTGCTCGAGGCCGGGTCTGAGAATAACGCGATCACAGAAGGCAGCCGCAAACTCATCGACGTGATGCAGAAAGATTCCCAAAAATTTGCCGCGACCGGCGGCTGGGGTTTCGAACGTTTCAAAGGCGATACCAAAGAGCGCGTGGTGACCGATGCCAAGAACGCCTGCTTTTCCTGCCATGCCGGCCGGAAAGCGCAGGACTATGTTTTTTCGACGTATCGCCCATGAGTGGCTGTGGAAGTCGTTCATAACGCGGTACTGGCCGCAAGCCAAAAATAAAGTAACGCGACTTGGATGGCGATTGTGTCTGCGGCTTCAGGCTTTATTGCCCAGTTTCCTTGCGTGACGATCCGGATGCCAATCGCCCTGCCAATCCCAGCAACTGTGATGAACCAAAACGGCTTGCGCTTCATTCTTCCGGGTGAATATCCTTTCTGCTCCCCAAATCGTGCTTTTGGGTGATTTGGTTTGCCCTTGCGGTTTCTTATATTTATGCGGCGTTGCGAAATACATTTTCACCCCACCAGCGAGGATAACATGAAAATGCCATGCGCGGTTTACGAGCTCTATCTTGGAATGATCGGCTTTGCACAGGTTTTTTCTTCTCCCGACTTCCAACATGCAGAGGGCCCGCAGCAGGAGCCGCGCGAGCCGGTGGCCGTGGTGGAATTGTTCACGTCCGAAGGCTGTTCGAGCTGCCCGCCCGCGGAAGCGTACCTCAACGATCTCGTCGCCCAGGCGCGCAGCAGCAAGAAAAAAATTTTCCCCCTGGCGTTTCACGTTGATTATTGGAATCATCTCGGCTGGAAAGACGAATTCAGTGACGCGCGTTTTTCCCGGCGGCAACGCGAGTATGCGAGCTCGCGGGTCACGGATGGCGTTTACACGCCGCAAATGATCGTCAATGGTGAAGCGGCCTTCGTCGGCTCGAACCGGCAACAAGGCGGCTGGGCCATTGCAAAAGCTTTGCAACAACCAGCCGAGGTGGGCATTGTTTTGCGAGCCGATTACGACACGGCGGCTGCAATAATAAAGATGGTGTTTGAAATTGCGCCGGCGCAACCCGGAGGAGTCTTGCACCTCGCACTTGTCGAAGGCGGCATTCGCCGCGAGATTCGCAGCGGGGAAAACCGCGGGCGCATTCTGCTCCACGAAAACGTGGTGCGCGCGCTCAAAACCGTATCGCTGAAAAAGTCAGTCTCGGGACACGCCGAGTTTTCGGTTCATCCCGGTCTTGTTGCCGACAACGCTGCCGTCATCGCCTACGTGCAAGACCGCGAGACCCATCGCATTCTTGGCGCGACCAGCGTTTATTTGTGAAACTTTGAAAATGCTGGCAGGGATATTTTCTCGACAGCGAGGGCAATACGTTTGGCATCTTCGAAGTTGATGAGACCGCCAGGTATTTGCTTGAGTAATGTACGAGCTCATGAAAAAAAACCGGCGTGAGATTTACGCAAGCGCCAACTCCGATGGGGTCGACAATCCAGGCCGTGTTTGATGTTACCTGCGGCAACCTCATCATGCTCTACGGCACCATGACGGCCGGCGCGCCGCAACTGACGATCACCGTGGTGCCGGGCTTTGGCACGGATCAGCTCGTGGGCCTAGCCGGCAAGATGGCGATCACGATCGCCGACGGCAGGCACTCGTACGACTTCGAATACACGCTCGCCGAAGTCCCTTGAAAACTCGGTCGTCTCAGGTCCGACAGTTCTCGATGAGCGCGTGGTTTCGGAAGCTTGGATGAAACAAACGAGGAAATAAAAATGGCTGTCATGTCTATCGTATATATCGCCGTCGCGGTTCACTTGGCGCTGCTGGCCGTTGCTTCGGGCGTGGCCAAGCTGCGGCGCACGCCGCACGTCGTGAAGTCGATCAACGAGATTGCCCGCGTGCCGATGAAATGGTTTCCGTGGCTCGCGGCGTGTGAGTTCGCGGGCGCAGCCGGATTGCTGCTCGGTATCGCCGTCGTGCCCGTTGGGCTTGCGGCGGCGGTCGGGCTGGTGCTCTATTTTCTCGGCGCAATCGTCGCGCACGCGCGCGTGGGCGATTTCAAGGGAATCGGCGCGCCGGCGTTTCCGTTTGGCCTGGCCGTGGCGTGCTTGGTGACGCGGATTCTCAGCGCCTAACGCGCGTGAATTGACAAAATTAAAATCATACTGACTGTGCAGACAAGATGTCTGCGCCACCCTCTGCGATTTCAAACGAATGAACTCGGCAGGCAACAAAGAAACGGCAAAGATCCGAAATTGGGCAACGGGGTATAACCAAATCGTAAACGTATTTTGGTCCATCTTAAACCTTACCCCGATCGGTTGTTTCTGTTTTATGGCCATGGATTTGAAATGGCTTTATATCATCCTGGCCATAAGCCTGGCGGCCGGTTTTCTGCCCAATGCTTTTTTTGACAGAATGCAATTGAGCCAATCAGTTTCTTTCTATCGAGCAATCGGGATGCGAACGGTCAAAAAATATACGCAGGACGGCGATCTCGTCAACCGATGGATTAGAAGAAAATTTCCGCAGTACAGAGTCTTTGAGCACGGCGCCTCGCTGCAAAAACATTTGAACAAAGCTTATGGGATAGAAAAAATCCATTTCCTCATGTTTTTGTTTTTTCTGTTGACGGGCATTTATGCTTTAATCCACGGCCGCGTATGGTGGGCGGCGATTATCACCGTCAATAATTTGGTTTTTAATGTATATCCGAATTTATTGCAACAGTACAATCGACTCCGGCTCAGACAGTTAATGAAAAAATTTCCCGCAAAGCCCTCGCTCACACCATGAACGAACCCAACTTGCATTGCGCGAGCTTGAAGTGTTTGCCCGCAGAAACTTGATTACCTTTCATGAAGGAACGTTTATGAATGTTGATTCCGCAGCACTCTCATTGGAAAAGCCGAAAGCTCATCAAGCCATCTTTTGGGGCGGTTTGATCGCCGGAACCCTGGACATCCTGACCGCTTTCATCAACAGCGGCTTGCGCGGCGCAGGCCCAACGCGCGTCCTGCAAGCAATTGCCAGCGGGCTTCTTGGCGCAGAGGCTTTCGAAGGTGGTTTCACAACCGCCGCCCTCGGCCTCGCGCTGCACTTCTTCATCGCGACGACGGCAACCGCGGTTTACTATGCCGCGAGCCGCAAGCTCAAGTTGCTGGTTGATCAGCCCATTGTTTGCGGTTTGGCTTACGGCATTCCGGTTTACGTGGTGATGAATCTCATCGTGCTGCCGCTCTCCGCGGTGCCTTTCAAACCCCCACACACGTTAGGCACCGTGGTCACCGCTGCATTGATTCTCATGTTCTGCGTCGGGCTGCCGATCGCGCTCGTCGTGCGCCGGTACTCGGAATAATATGAGTAGCGCAGACTTCCCGTCTGCAAGCTAACGGTCGTTTGAAATTCTTGAAATAGAAAGGAAATGGAGCAAGCATGAACTCAACAACCGATGCAAAGCGCGAAATGCTGCGCCACACCGTGGCAACATTAGCCTATCGCGGCGGCAAAGCTGTGCGCCACGCGCTGGAAAGCTTCGCCACGTTTCGCATTGGCGAAAGCACGCGAACGCCGGAAAAAATTCTGGCGCATATCGGCGATCTGTTGGACTGGGCATTGTCATTGGCTCAAGGCAAGCACGTCTGGCACGACTCCACGCCGCTGCCGTGGGAGCAAGAGGTGGAGCGCTTTTTCTCCGCGCTGAAAAAGTTTGACGATTACCTGGCTTCAGCTGCGCCCCTCGCGTCTTCCGCGGAGAAATTGTTTCAAGGGCCGATCGCAGATGCGCTCACTCACGTCGGGCAAATCGCCATGCTGCGGCGCTTGGCCGGCGCGCCGGTTCGCGGCGAGAATTACTTCAAAGCGGATATTGTTGCGGGCCGTGTTGGCGCTGAACAATCTGCGGCGCGCGTCGAGTTTGAATGATGGAAACGGTGACGACCAGATCGCCACGTACTCGCAAGCCCAACCGCTCGCGTTGCGGACGATCTGCGATCTCCTGCGCGAGTTGATTGACACCGCCCTTCCCAAGGCGACTTCCAAGGTATGGCACGGCAGCCCGGTGTGGTTTATTGATGACAATCCCGTTGTCGGTTACAACGCGACTGCGAAGACCGTGAATCTCTTGTTCTGGAATGGACAGGCATTCGACGAGGCCGGCCTTAAACCTGTGGGCAAATACCGGCGGCGCAGGCCATGTTCGGTGATGCCGTCGAGATCGACCCCAACGTCGTTCGCCGCTGGCTGAAGAAGGCCGCGTTGGATGTCTTTGACTCCAAGGCGTTTTTTAAGAAGCTCCGCGAGGAAAAGTGAAATGACTTTGCACCTAGCCCGAGTGGGCGGAATAACATTGTTGATGGGGCTGTGTATGATTTACCCCTTTCTTCCGGGAGAGTACGATGTATTGGCGGTGCCGCTGTCGACAATGGTTCAGTTGTTGGGAGCGGCTGGACTGTTGCTCGTTCCGATAGGAGCCCTATGGCTGGTATATGAAGTGAGGGCGCGGGCTCAAAAGAAACGAAATCTCCACAATCCAGAGAGGGGATACTACTTCGCAATCGCTTCGGTGATCACAGCTTCCATTCTCGCAACCGCGGTATCTTTTGGTGTGTGTAGCATCAGCATTGCTCTGGGCGTTCTTCTTCTTGCTCTTTGGTTTTACAATATGTATAGATTGCTCCCAAGACTGAGGCTGTTGAAAAAGGCAGAGGCCGAGAACATCAATCCCGCACCGTTGTATCTCCTTGTCGTACCATTTGCTGCACTGCTCTTTCAGGTAGTGCTCGCTGCCCCGCTAACGGAATTCAGCAGGAAGCGTGCAATCGCAAACAGCAACGAATTCGTCAGGGACATTGAGGCATATCACGACAGATACGGCCACTATCCCGTTTCTCTCGCAGCAATGTGGAAGGATTACTATCCTGATGTCGTCGGTATTGAGAAGTTCCACTACTCGCAGTTCGGCGAATCATACAATCTCTTCTTTGAGCAGCCGAGATTTTTATTCGACAACATTGGCACGAGAGAATGGGTCGTATACAACCCCAATGACGAACATCGCATGTTCAGCCACACAGCTTGGTTGCTGCTTCTAACGCCGGAAGAGCTGGAAAGAAGTCAGGGCTGGTATGCTGTCCATGATGCCAAAGTCCCTCATTGGAAATATTTTTGGTTTGATTGACTCGCTGCGAAGGTTGTTTTTTGCTCTACGATTTGCAACGAAATAAAGAACCCGAGGCAATAAGGAATAAAATGGAGTTCGTATGCTTTCCCAACCACTCATTTGCGTGCGTGATGTCGAAGCGAGCAGCCGCTGGTATCAGCGCCTGCTGGGTTGCCAGAGCGCCCATGGCGGCGCCGAGTATGAACGGCTGGTTTCGCAGGGCAAATTGGTTTTGCAACTGCACCGCTGGGACGTGGAGCACCATCATGGCCCCATCGGAAATCCCGATCTTAAGCCATACGGAAATGGCGTGCTGTTGTGGTTCGAGATCGACGATTTCGACGCCGCCGTTGCCCGCGCCAAAGAGCTGAACGCCGAGATTGTCATGCCGCGCCACCGCAATCCTCCCGACGGCAACGGCGGTCCGAATCACTGGGAATTATGGCTGCGCGATCCCAATGGCTACACCGTGGTTTTAGCCAGCCCGGACGGTTCCGCGGATGGAGACTGGAGACCTTGAGGGAGCATGAAAACCTATATCATTCTATTGCGTGGCGTCACGCCCACCGGCAAAAACAAAGTGCTCATGGCGCCCTTGCGCGCTGCGCTTGAGAACGCCGGGCTCAAGGATGTGAAAACGTACATTCAAAGCGGCAACATCATTGCCACCTCAGGCTTGAGTCAGTCCGAAGTTGAAAAACTTGTGCATGAGGTAATCAATAAACACTTTGGCGGAGACATCGTGGTTCTCGCGAGAACGGCGAGCCAATTTCGCAACATACTCGCGCACAATCCATTTAAGAAAGCCGATACCGCAAAACTCTATTTGACGCTGCTCGCCGTCAAACCTGAAGGGCGTTTGGTCAAAGAGTTCCTCGCTCCAGGGTATTCGCCAGATCAGGTGAAGGTGATCGGCGACGTGGTGTACGTTCTCTGTGCCACCAAATACAGGGACTCGAAGGCAAACAACAGTTTTATCGAACGAAAGCTCAGAGTGGCGGCGACGACGCGCATCTACAATACCATATCGAAGCTTGTTGAGTTGAGCAAAGGGATGAAAAAATAATGAAAAAAACTGCTTCAAGCCTAAAACGCGCGCCAGCCAAAGACGTCGATGCATATCTTGCCTCGGCGCCAAAAGAGTTGCGGCCGGTTCTCGAAAATTTGCGCCAGGCCATCAAAGCCGTAGCGCCAAAGGCCGAAGAGGTGATCAGCTACCAAATTCCGACCTACAAGTATCACGGGCCATTGGTTCATTTTATGGCGCGTGCGAGTCATTGCAGCTTCATTACGGTGAATAAAGAGGTTTTGAAAAAATTCAAAGCCGAGCTTGAAAATTTTGACACGTCCGGAACCACGATCCATTTCACGGCTGAGAATCCGCTTCCGGCTGCGCTCGTCAAGAAAATCGTCAAAGCGAGAGTTGCCGAGAATGAAGCGCAGGCCAAACTGAAACGGAAGTGATGAGGATAACGATGACTTCAAAAAAAGCACGACCGACAAACATCGCGGAATACATTGATGCCGCGCCGAAAGAGGCGCAGAAGAAACTGCGTGAAATGCTGGCGTGCATTCGCAAAGCCGCGCCCGGAGCCAAAGAAGGCCTGAAGTGGGGAATGCCGGCTTTCTCGTATCGAAGAATACTCGTCACGTTCAAAGCCTTCAAGCATCACATCGGTTTTTATCCCACGCCCTCGGCGGTGAAAGCCTTTGCGAAAGAGCTGGCGCAGTTCAAGACGGCGAGCGCTTCGATCCAGTTTCCGCTCGACAAGCCGCTGCCGCTCGCGCTCATTCGCAAGATCACCGCGTTTCGCGTGAAGGAAAGTCTCGAGCAGGATGCGAAATGGCGAACATGAAAAGGAAACAAACAACCGCCGAGCTGCTGCTCAAAGACAAAGAAGATTTGATGCACAAAGCCGCGGGCGGCTGGCTGCGCGAGGCCGGCAAACAAGATCGCGCGAGGCTGCTCCGCTTTTTGGATCAACACGCCGCAACGATGCCGCGCACTTTCTTGCGCTATGCGCTTGAGCATCTCGATAAAAAGCAGCGCGAGCATTACATGAGCTTGAAGAAGGAAACAAAATGAATCAATTTGCCGGTTGCTGCAAAGTGGAAGTGTTCGATAAAGAAAATGATATCACATTTCCGACGTTGGTCATGTATCCCACGAACACGGCATCAACACCCGTTGCGTTCGGGCCGTTTTCATTGGAGGTGGCGATGGATGCGCCGATTGCGGAGGGCCGCTTTCCGGTGGTGATTATTTCGCACGGCTCCGGCGGTTCCAATTTAACGCATCGCACGCTCGGCATGCATTTGGCCATGAATGGATTTGTCGTGTGCATGCCCGAGCATCCATTCAATAATCGCCACAACAATGATTTGCAATACACCGTTCAGAACATGATTTACCGGCCACTACATATCCGCGTGGCGATTGATGAAATTTTCTCCCATGAAAAATTTAAATCGCATCTCGACTTTGAGAACGTTGCCATCATCGGCCATTCCGTGGGTGGATACACCGCGTTGGCGCTGGCGGGCGGCGCGCCGCATACGCAAGCGCTCGCTGAACTTTGTCAAAAACCGGCAAGCGCAGAGGAGCCGTATTGGATTGGCCTCCTGCGAAAAAATGGAATCACCTCGCAGCCCATCGCCGTCACCGCGGATCGCCGCGTGAAAGCGCTCGTGCTCTTTGGGCCGGATGTGAGTCTGTTCATGTCCGAAGGCGCATTGCGCGAAGTTCATGCCCCGGTTTTGTTGCTCGTGGCCGAGAAAGATTACATGCCGCAAGAAACGATTGCCGTGCTGCGCGATGGCCTTCCCGAACGCGCGCAGCTCACTTACCGAGTCGTCAAAAATGCCGGACATTATTCTTTCCTCAGCCCGTTTCCCGAAGCGATGAAAAGCAGAGTCGGCGAGGCCGCGAAAGATCCGGCAGGCTTTGATCGTGAGAAATTCCACCAAGAATTGAATCTGGAAGTTTTAAGCTTTTTGCAGAAAATTTTCGAAGGAGCGACACATGCCAGATAACAATCCCAACGAAATCCAAACACTCGAAGCGGTTTCAGCGGCATGGGAGCAGGCCATAATCTCCAACGACGCCGAGGCAATCGGCCGTTTCATGGCGGATGATTGGGTCATCGTTTCGGAGCGCGGCGTGACGACAAAGGAAAAATTTCTCGCCGTGGTCGCCTCGGGTGATTTGACGCACGAAACCTTCAAGGGAGAAATTATCTCGGTTCGCCAATACGGCGAGGCCGCGGTTTTGATGGGACGCGTTCGAAACAACGGCCACTACAAGGGCCAGCCGTTCAGCTCCGACGAGTGGACGACCGACGCGTTTGTAAAACGCAATGGCAGATGGCTTTGCGTTCACAGCCATATTACAACGGTAAAAGAAGCTTAACCTTTGACTTTCAGATTGGAAAAAATCCAAACTTTTTTTGCCCAACGGATGGAAAAACGACCAACGGATTGACAAGTTTTTTTACATAAAATTTTATCAATGCCAATACGCTTTATCCGTTGGTCGTTTTTTAATCCGTTGGAAATTTTCTGAATCTAACAACCAAAGAAAGGAGATTTATATGGAGAAGTTGCATTTTTCAATCACGATCAACGCGCCGAAAGCAAAGGTGTGGAGTACGATGCTCGACGACGCCACCTATCGCGTGTGGACCGAAGCCTTTAACCCCGGCTCGCATTATGTCGGCGACTGGAGCAAGGGGAGCAAAATCCTTTTCCTCGGGCCGGACCCGAACACCGGCAAGATCGGCGGCATGGTGAGCCGCATCAAGGAAAACCGCTTGCACGAGTACATCTCGATCGAGCATCTCGGCATGGTGCAAGACGGCGTCGAAGACACGACCAGCGAGGCGGTGAAAGCCTGGGCCGGCGCACATGAAAATTACACCTTCAAAGAGAAAAGCGGCAAAACCGAAGTTTTAGTCGACATCGACATCACGGAAGAATTCAAAGAAATGTTCGAAGGCATGTGGCCGAACGCGTTGCAAAAACTCAAAGAGCTGGCGGAGAAATAAAATGTAGCGCAGGCATCCTGCCTGCTTTCGACACTTGTACAGACTGGAAGTCTGCGCTACACTGTTGCTAAACCGTAGACCTTTGCACTAACCAATTAGAGATACATACGCAAAAGATCACTCCTTTCTTGTGGTTCGACAGTCAGGCCGAAGAGGCGGTGAAGTTTTACACCACGCTCTTTAAAGACTCGAAGATCGGCAGCATCACTCGCTACGGCAAGGAAGGCTATGAAATTCACCGCCGCGAGGTCGGCTCGGTGATGACCATTGAGTTCGAGCTTGCCGGATACAAACTCACTGCGCTCAACGGCGGGCCGATATTCAAATTCACACCCGCCATCTCTTTTTTCGTTGTCTGCGAAACCGAAGCGGGAAGTCGATGCGCTGTGGCAGAACCTTTCGCAAGGCGGCATGACGTTGATGCCGCTGCAAAAGTATGATTGGAGCGAGAAGCACGGATGGGTTCAGGACAAGTACGGCCTCTCGTGGCAGGTGAGTCTCGGAAAAAAAGAGGATGTGGGTCAAACCATCGCGCCGTTCCTCATGTTTGTCGGCAAGCAGCACGGGCGCGCGGAAGAGGCGTTGCGCTTTTATACTTCGGTATTCGAGAATTCCGACGTGGTGGGCATACTCTGCTATGGGCCTGGAGAACCGGAGCCGGAGGGAACGGTGAAGCATGCGCAATTTCATTTGAACGGCGAGGTGTTCATGGCGATGGACAGCGCGATGGAACATCCCTTTTCCTTCAACGAAGCTATTTCGTTTCTCGTCAACTGCCAGACGCAGAAGGAAGTCGATTATTTTGGGGAGAAGCTTTCCGCGGGCGGTGAGAAATCGCAATGCGGCTGGCTGAAGGACAAATTCGGCGTCTCGTGGCAGATCATCCCCACAATTTTAGGCAAGATGCTGCAAGACAAAGACGCGGCGAAAGCGGGAAGAGTGATGCAAGCCGTGCTGCAGATGGATAAGCTCTCTATCGAGAGGCTTCAAGAAGCATACAAGCAACGATGAAGGAGAACGGCATATGCCCAAAGCCAACAAGGGTGGTTGGAAGACCTGCAGCCGCGGCCACAAGTACAGAGGCCCCGGCGGCTGCCCGATATGGTGGAAGGGAAACCGCCGCACCGGGCGTGCGCGTCACCAATCCAAAGACCGCGCCTCAAGCGTGTCTCGTTCCAGGCGAGGCGCTGGCCGGCAAGCCGATGCTTTGGAATCATCAGAGTAAAGCCTCGGCCAAGTGTGGGAACCGTAGCGCAGACATCTTGTCTGCCCTCGCGCGCAGATGCAATTGCTCATCCGACAACAGGGATTGAAACCGGATTTTGTTGACTACATCGGGACAACGTATCGTAAAATTTCTTGAATGGATTCGATTGTCTGCCCTCTCGCGGAATGATGTCACACAAAATAACAATGCCAACAGGCATCACACTTGGATCATGTTGAAATTTAGGAAAGGAGAAAGCTATGAGCGGAGTGCGAGTTTTAGTGGGCACCAAGAAGGGCGCGTTTATTCTCATCTCGGACGGCAAGCGTCAAAAGTGGGAGGTGAACGGTCCGTTATTCGCGGGCTGGGAGATTTATCATATTAAAGGCTCGTCAGTGGATCCGAATCGCATTTACGCCTCACAGACCAGCGGCTGGTTCGGACAGATTATTCAGCGTTCGGATGATGGCGGCAAAACGTGGAGCACGCCGGGCGGCGAGAAGATGCCCGATAATTACGGTCCTCCTGCTGGAATCAGCAACAAATTCGTCTACGATACCAATGCCGCGCCGCTAACCACGCATCAGTGGTACGACGGCACGCAGCATCCGTGGGAGTTCAAGCGCGTGTGGCATCTCGAACCCTCGCCCAGCGATCCGGATATTGTTTATGCCGGCGTCGAGGACGCCGCGATCTTCCGTTCGACCGACGGTGCGCAATCCTGGCACGAACTTCCCGGCCTGCGCGGACATGGCACCGGGCCGCAATGGGCACCCGGTGCCGGCGGCATGGGGCTGCACACCATTCTCATTGATCCCGGCAATCAGAATCGCATGTATGTGGCGATTTCTGCGGCGGGTTGTTTTCGCACGGATGATGGCGGCAAAACCTGGAAGCCGATCAATCGCGGCTTGAAATCAAACTACATTCCCGACCCGGACGCGGAGGTGGGCCATTGCGTGCACCGCATCGCCATGCACCCCGCGCGACCGCATGTGCTGTTCATGCAGAAGCATTGGGACGTGATGCGCAGCGATGATGCCGGTGAGTCGTGGTATGAAGTGAGCGGCAATTTGCCGACTGATTTCGGCTTCCCGATCGAGGTGCACGCGCATGAGCCGGAAACCATCTATGTCGTCCCGATCAAAAGCGACTCGGAGCATTTTCCGCCCGACGGGAAGCTGCGCGTCTACCGCAGCCGCACGGGCGGCAACGAATGGGAGGCACTCACGAAAGGTTTGCCGCAAAGCAATTGTTACGTTAACATCCTGCGCGACGCGATGGCAGTTGACG
Source organism: candidate division KSB1 bacterium (assembly GCA_034506255.1). NCBI lineage: Bacteria > Pseudomonadati > Candidatus Zhuqueibacterales > Candidatus Zhuqueibacteraceae > Candidatus Coneutiohabitans > Candidatus Coneutiohabitans thermophilus. The sequence continues at coordinate 379,024 of JAPDPX010000001.1, forward strand.
CGCTCGATGAATGCGGCATCTACTTCGGCACCACCGGCGGCCAGGTGTATTGCTCGGCGGATGCAGGAGACACCTGGGCGCCCATTGTTCGCGATCTGCCGGCGGTGCTGTCGGTGGAGGTGCAGACTCTGCCGTAGCCCATGCTCTGTTGCTCTGAAAATGCCATCGCGCAGGCTTGCGCCTCCTTGTGGACAAGATATCTGCGCAATAATTTCATCGCGACGGGTGTGCAAGCAGACATGACCGTCACATATTTCTGCAGTCCCGCCCCTGTGAGGCATCGCTGCTGCCATTGTATTCCGCGACTTCGGCAGCGACTGACAGCGGGCTGGACTGCAAAAGGTCAATGAGCAACTCGCCATGATCAGAGTCATCATCCCCTATCATCTCCGTACGCTGGCACAAACCGGCAACGAGGTGCAGCTCAAAGTTGAAGAGCCGGTCACGATCTGTGCGGTCCTCGATGCCCTCGAGGCGCGCTATCCCATGTTGCGGGGAACGATCCGTGACCATGTGACGCGGCAGCGCCGGCCGTTTCTGCGCTTTTTCGTTTGCGAGGAAGACTGGTCGCTCGAGCCGCCGGACAAAGTGCTGCCCGAGGCCATTGTTTCCGGCCGGGAGCCTTTTATTGTTCTGGGATCGATTGCCGGGGGGTAGGAACAACGTGCCCGCGCCGCCGGCGGGATGCGCAGATGCCGGTGAAGCCCACCGATTATTTGCCCGCTGCAGCGATTGCATGTGACTTTCTGCATGTGGCCAGCCGGTGATCGCAACCCGCACCGGTTGGCATACATGCGTTTGCGAAATCAGTGCTGCACTCGAGAGCCACGTTTTTTCGTGGTTTTCATCGAACCTTCCCTCAACAAAATCACTCCGCAAAAATTCTCGATCTTTTCATCACAGAGGCTGCGTTAAAATTAGCCGGGGCACCGCTGCCGAGCGCACCCCCATAATGCTTTGTGCCGCTGAATTTTAACCCTGCGGTCTCTCTCTGCCGCAGTTTTGGCATTCCGCTTGAATGACCGGTTGGTGAAAGCAAGTATGCAGGCAAGCCGAGACTCCTGCATGGACGGGCAAACGGTGCCATGCGTTTTGTCATCTGGGCAAGATCATGATGATACGCAGGCAAAGATTCTTCATCGAAATCCAACAAAGAGTGGCATCGTATCACCATGACTTCGCCTGACCGCTTTTCTGCAAAAATTGTTGCGCCACAATCTCCTCGCCAACTGATGGTGCGCCCCTGCATTTCAAAAAGGAGCTTGTCATGAAGACAGCAATCGCCCTTTTGATCTGTGGAATCGGCAGCATGCCTGTACTGGCTGGCGGCAATCAAATCGCCACGTCTGCTGCCGGCGAATATGTCCGGGACAGTGCAACTCACGTGGGTCCCCTGGTGCCAGTGGCTTTGGTGGGCCGATGGTGCAGTGGTTTTCTCAGCACAACGAATTTCTATGATGCCACTGCACAGCGATGGTGCGCGCCGCAGGGCACCGGTTTGTTTCTGACTGTGCAAGCGGACGGCGCATACTGTCTCGGCGGCGGGGCTATTGTCCCGGGCGAAAAGTCCATCAACTACTATTTCTATCAGGAGGGGACACTCACGACCAACGGGACGCAAATGGTCATCACGCCATTTACCGGCACGGGTTACACGCGCCGCAGTGGCACAGCTCCTCGGGTGGAGCAATGGCTGGCAGCGGAGAATGAGCTGCAGCCCTGTGCATTTCAGTTTCAGATTGTTGCCGCCTCCCGGGCTTCGAGCAGCGCCACACTGATTCTGATTAACGAGCAAGGTGAGCAGATCAACCTGCGGCTGAATATTGAGTAGCTTTGCCTCTTGAAAAAATCCCCGATTTCCAAAACCAATTTCCAAAACCAACGGAGCATGCCATGAGGAAGTCCCTTCTGGTGTTGCTTGCGATTTTGCCGGCGGCGCTCTTTCCGGGCTGCGCAAACAAATCGCAGGAGTTGAAGTCGACGCAAGTTGATCTGGTTGCGCGCGGTCAGTATCTGGTGAACACCGGCCTGTGCCATGATTGCCACACGCCGAAAGTGTTCACTGCACAAGGCGAGCCGGTACCGGATTCGACGCGTTTGCTTGCCGGCCATCCGGCCGGGTTGCCCCATCCCGAATGGACGCCGGCAGATTTGCAGAAGCGCAATATCATCATCACCGGCAGTTCCATGCTGACTGCCTGGGCCGGGCCGTGGGGGGTGAGCTTCGCCACTAATCTCACGCCGGATACCAGCACCGGCATTGGCGAATGGACGGAAGAAAGTTTCATTCGCACATTGCGCAGCGGCAAGCATCAAGGCTATCCCAATGGTCGCGATATTCTGCCGCCCATGCCGTGGCAATTTATCGGTCAAAAGTCCGACGATGATCTCAAAGCGATCTGGGCCTATTTGCGCAGCCTGCCGCCGGTGACGAATCAGGTGCCGTTGCCGGTGCCGCCCGTTCGGACGGTATCGATGGCGCAGTAGTACGGCCGGGCCGGTCTGTTTCTGCACGAAACAAGATGAGGCAGGTTCGTGACCGGACTGCAGCAGCGGTTTTCGACGATTGATTGGATTGACAGGATGCGTGAAGAGTCCAGCCGATCTTGTCTTTTTGGGGTGACGAAAGGTAAAACACGGATCCTGCGCCGGCAGATTTCGGCTGTCATAGTGTGTTCAGTTCAATTGAAGAGAACCAAGCACGATGCGCGCCGCATCGATTCGGCCGGCGAGCCTTTGAAATGACAGGCCGCGTTGCATAATCTCGTCACACGATGGCTGGCACAGCCCGGCCGGCTGTTGTAGTAGTTTCGCTGCATCAGGGCACACTCCGTGAGCCTGCATGCAAAACGTGCAATACCCCATTGCGCCGCGCTGCAAGGTCACGCGCAAACGCGGCAGTCAACGAGGATCACGGCGTTGCATAACAGGGAGTAAGAAGAAATGCCGGCAAGAATGCAGCTCTGGCTTGGCGTGCTGCTGGCTGTGAGTGCGGCGCGCGCGCAATGGCAATCGGTTCCCTCCCCGGCAGACCGTGTTTTGGTTTTTGCATCGGGCAGCACACGTATTTTTGCCGGCAGCGAAGACAGTGGTTTGTGGATTAGCAGCGATGGCGGCGCCAGTTTTCAAGTCCATCCCACCGGACTGCCGGAGATGGACTATGACATCCGGGCGTTGGAGATTCGCCAGGACACGGTGTGGGCCGCCATGCTGGGCGGCGGGGTGTGCCGCAGCGTCGATGGCGGAGCCACCTGGACGCGTTTTAACGAAGGATTTGAAACCCAGGTTTTTGCCGGCGGCCTCGCCGTGATTGGCGACACCGTGTACGCTGCCATTGAATGGGCGCCGGGGTTGCAGCCAAGCGGTGTTTACAAGACCGCCGTGCAACAGGCCAAATGGCAGCGCAGCGGCATTGGATTCCCAATCGGGATCGCCGGAATCACCGCGCTGACCGTGACGAAATCAGGCTTGATCCTGGTTGGCCTGGCGCTGGGCGGCAGACAGGGCAATTTGCAAGTCAGCTTGGATCGTGGTGCAACCTGGCAGAATCGCAATCTTGGCGGCGTGCAGGGTGTGCTGTCGCTGGCAGTGGAGGGCGAAACCATTTACGCCGGCACTACTTCCGGATTGTACGTTTCGCGTGATTCCGTCGCGACCTGGCAGAGTGTGGGAACAGAATTGCAAAACGGCGTGGTGGATGATTTGCTGCTGTTCAATCACACGCTGTATGCTGCAGTGGATGGCGTGGGTGTGGTTGCCACTGCCGATGGTGGCGTTCACTGGAACAATCTCACCGGCAATCTGCCGCTCGCCGGCGATTTTGTCAGCGCGATTTTCATCCACCAAGGAAAATTGTATGCCGGCCTTTCTGCCAGTCACGGCGTGTGGAGCCGGGCGCTGCCCACCAACGGCGTGGATGACGCGGCGCCTGTTCCAACCGGCATTACGTTGCTGCAGAACCATCCCAACCCCTTCAATCCCGCCACCACGATTTCCTTCCGATTGTCGCGGCCGGCAGTGGTGACGCTGAAGGTCCACAATCTGCTCGGCTGGGAAGTGGCTACGCTGCTGAATCGCGAGCTGAGACCGGCCGGCGTGAACGCCATCACCTTCCAGGCGCGCGGTCTGGCCAGTGGCATCTATCTGTACCGTTTAACTGCCGGCAGCCATACCCAAACGCAACGCATGGTTTTGATCAGATAGCGCTCCAACAATTGGCTTGGCGGCGCGGCCGGGAATAGTCTGTCAGGCAAACATTCGCGGCCGGCTGCCTCAGCCATAGCACCTCTTCCCGCTCGCTCTGCAGCCTTTTGGACTTTTCCTTACCCTTTGCCCTCACGAGAACAGCAGGACACTTTCTGCAGAGCTTGCGTTTGGGCGCTCTGCCCATTTTGTCCCCACGCGAACATTCCCGTCAGCTTTCCTGTCCCCCTTTGTTCAGTCGCCATCTCAAAAGGCCGTTTTGGCAGTGAGTTACTGGATGGCAAAAAAATTGCTTGCCTAGTTTGCCCTCAACTACTGCAATTGAGATATTTCCCCAATCACGCAAGCGCTTTCTTCTTTTTTTGACTGCAGAAGACGCGGGCTGTTGTTCAATTGACCAATTGCGCAGGGAGAATCAACATGTTTCCGCAGCACCTTTTTGCCCGAAAATTCCCTTGTAAAGTTACTTTTGTCTTTGGAATTTTACTGGTGACGATTTTGTCCATAGCCTGGCGTTATGGCGAAGACATCAAAACCAAAAACGCCGCGGCGCACAGCACCTTTCATTATGAATTGATGCGCGTGCTCTGTCGCGCCGCCGGTTTCACCGCGGAGGAAGCCGAGCTGATCGCAGTTGCTGATCAAGCCACCGACACCGGTGAATTCAAAGGCGAATTCAGCAATTCGACCGCAGTGGTAATCGACAGCACGCAACGCACCGGCAAAAATGTTCTCTATTGGCATTTCGCGCGACGGGACAGCAGCAGCGCAACCGGCGGATGGAGCTATCCTGGCGGACGCAATACTTGCGCTTATTTTATCAGCGCCGCCGGCGCCTGCGCGGACCATCCCGAGCTGAACGAGATCGAGAAGTGGGCGGTTGCGGGTATCAATGCGCTGTCCGTGGACGTGCCAGCCGCTTCCGTCAACGGCGGCCTCGAGCAGCCAGTTGCAGGCAAATCGTCTCTGGCGCTGGCGATTTATTTGCACGCCCTGGCGGACTCCTATTCGCACGAGGCGTGCATGAAAGCAGCCCAGTTTCGCGGCCACAACCCGCGCCCGCAGGAATGCACGGCGGTTTATTGGCACGAGCAGGCGGAATTCGGCAGTGTCCCCTCGCGTGATGCAGGTGTGCCCTACACCGTGGAAGCCGCATGGGCAACCTGGCTCGCGGTGAAGTGGTTTCGTCAACAAAATGGCTTGATCGGGCCGCCGTTGTGGAGTGATGAGCAAGCGCGGCAATTCATCGGGCAGTGGGCTGCCCTTGATCAGGCTCGCGATCGCCGGGAAATGGCGATGACGGCCTGGCAGGCGTTGCAGTGAGGTTCTCTTTGGATTTGGCGCGGGCTTCCGACCTGCAAACTTCGAAATCGGAGTGCAACGATTTATCGTTGCAATGCTGATGTTTTGCACTCCGGTTCATTTCAGAAGAACCGCCCATGTCGGCTTCGACACCAGATGATGAAATGAATGTTTGTGGTGATGCCTTCAAACGTTCAGCTTTTACCGAACCCCGACGCCCAAAGGCGAGACTACGAATTTATCTCCACAAGAATACCATGAAGCACTCACTCAATTTTTGTTGTTGCCCTTTTTCCCTGCCGGCATTGTGCGCCCTGGCGAGCCTCTTTTGTGGCTGCAAAAAAGAAACAAACCCCGCGACCGCGCCACAACCGCCGCAGCCACAGGCCGGGCCGTACTTTCATCAAATCTATAGCGCCTCCAGCGGCGATGGCTTGAACTGGACTTTCGACAATCGCATGTTGCTCGATCATGCTTCTGTGCCCGCTGCGATTGTGACACCCGCAGGAAAAATTCGCATCTATTATGTCGATGCCTCGCGGGTGCCGGAGAACACCAACTGCGCCGAATCCAGCGACGGCGGCGTGACTTTCACGGTGCTCGGTTGCACCATCGCCAATCGCGCCAACGACAAGGCGCTGGATCCGAGCATCGTGCTATTGCCGGATGGCCGCTATCGGCTTTACTACTACGCCAGCAAGCAGAATCCCAACACCACCGACAAGCATTCGATCTACAGCGCGATCTCGAGTGACGGCGTTCATTTCACACAGGAGCAGGAGGTCTTTGCACGCGACGGTTTGGTCGATCCCGACGTGTTTCAAGTGGGCGACGAGTGGTTCATGTATGTTTTCAGCCTCAACGAGGGCGCAACCATTATGGCGCGCAGCCGTGATGGCTTGAATTTCAGCTACGTCGGGCCGCTGGGCTTGCGCGAATGGGGCACGACCGCGCCGGTGAAGCTCGATGACGGCTGCTGGCGCTTGTACGCCTTCAATCAACGCGGCAATCAAACCGTGGGCAGCTTTGTTTCAAGCGACGGGTTGAATTGGACGCAGGAAGCCGGCGTGCGTTTCACCGCGCCCGCCGGCTGGCAAGTCACCGATCCCTTCGTCGTGCGCCTGCCCGACCGCACGTGGAAAATGGTGATGAAGATGCATCAATGAAAAATGACATTTCGTAGTCGCGCCTTCAGGCGCGGACCCTGAAGGGTCTACTACAAAAGTTACTCTCACGAGAATAAAAAAGGAGCAACCATGAAGCGAGCAAATTGCCTGATCATCAACCTTCTCTTTGCATTCTCCGCCTCGGCGCAGCACGGCATCGATCCGCGTTGGTCAACGCCCACGCCGGTGGCAAAATCCAACCCCAACGCCTCCGCCACCGGCGCGGTGGCTAACAACATGGTGGTGACCAACAACGGCACGGTCATCATTTTTTACAAAGAGAACAACGCAAATTACTACGTTGGTTCGAGCGACAACGGCAAAACCTGGAATGCGCCGGCGCCGACGCTTTTTACACCGGCCACGAAAACCGGCGCCAACAGCACCATCAGCGCGGACCTCGATCTCGCCGGAAACATTCATACCATTTGGTCGGCGCGTACGCCTTCCGGTTTGTTCTACTCGCGCTGGGACGCGGCCACACAAACGTGGTCGGATACGCTGCGCATTTCCAAGAGCGTGCGCTATCGCATCACCTACAGCCAGCTTACCACCGACCGCAAGAATCGTTTGCACGCCTGCTGGATGGACGGCGAGGTGCAATCGCGATCGTACTCCGAAGTGATGTACAGCCGCTCCCTCGACGGCGGACGGACGTGGAGCGCGCCGTTGCGTTTGAGCAAGGATGACAACATGCACTCGGCGTTTCCCATGCCGGCTTTTCCGGCGCGACGAGCGACACGCTCGGCATTGCCTGGCGCGACAGCGTGAGCAGCAGCAATTGGGACATCATGATGGCGTACACGCTCGACGGTGGTGCAAGCTGGTCGCAGCCTTTGCTGGTGAGCGGCGGCAGTGGCATTCAATCCGATCCCAGTCTGATTGTTGATAAAAACGGCATTTTTCATTTGGCGCATCACGAGTATCCGCAAGGCGGCGCGCCGCAATCGGCCAATGTCAAGTATGGCTATTCCACCAATCACGGCCTGAGCTGGACGTTCAAGCAGCTTTCGACGGCCAATGTGCGCAGCCATCTCGTGAAGGAGGCATACGATTATGCCAACGATGTGGTGTGGATTTTTTGGAAGGACGAGCGCGATTTCGTCTCGCCGTTCGACCGGCGCGCGGACATCATCGGCGCCGCCATCACCAATGGCGGCACGACCCTCGGCAATCCGGAGTTTCTCTCCGATGGCGGCAGCCTCGAGTACGGTTTTCACAATTTCAAAGTCGGGCCGGACGGCATTGTGCGCGCGCATTTCAACACATTTTACTCCGACGGCACGCCTTCGACGATTTACTACACCGAGCGCCGCAGCGTGAGCACGGGCGTGAGTGAAGCGCCCTCTGCCATGCCGCAGGAGTTTGTGCTGCAGCAGAATTATCCCAACCCGTTTAATCCGTCAACAGTCATCAGTTTTCAGTTACCAGTGAGCAGTCACGTGATGCTGAAGATGTTCGATGTGAATGGCCGAGAAGTGGCGACGGTGGTGGAAGGCAATCTCGCCGCGGGAAATCATGCTGTGCCGTTTGTGCCGCGCGATTTAGCCAGCGGAATTTATTTTTACAAAATCACCGCGGGTCAATTTTCGCAAACGCGCAAGGCGGTTTTTGTGAAGTAGGAATTGTAACGCAGGCTTCCAGCCCAATGCTGCTAACTTTTCGGAAAGGCAGGCCAATTGCGGGCAAAACAATTCAAAAGCAATGACAGAAAAATGAATGGCAAAAATATGTGGGCGGGTTTTCATCAAAAACACTCTTGGTCGCTTGGTAAGAAACCTGAATATCTTTCTGCCATACATCTTCCTGTCATGACTTTCTTGAAAAAGCTAGTGACATTGGGCTTCCAGCCTGCAGGCAGACAAGCGGCCTGCGCTGCGGTTCGTGCCGTGCGCGGCGTGACATGTGGCATGAAAGCTCTGCGGAATGGTAGCTACTCTTCAACTCAAAGACTCAACAAAAATCACGGAGTAAAATTTATGAAGAAGTCCGTCGTTTGCTTTTCTGTTTTACTGCTGGTGGCGCGCGTGAATTTCGCGCAGCACGGCGTCGGCCCCTTTTGGGGGCCGGAAAAGCTTTTGCCCAAAGCGAACCCCAATAGCTCGCAACGCGGGCAATTGTTCAACAACATGGTCGTCACCTCCACCGGCAGGGTGATCATTACGACGACCGAATTGAATCCCAACAATTCAAATCAAATCCTCGGGCACTACTTCACCTATTCCGACGACGGCGGCGACACCTGGCTCAATCCGCCCAAAAAGTTCACGCCCACCAGTCTCGTGATCGGCGGCAGCTCGCCGAAATTGATGATCGATGATGCGGACGTCGTTTACGTTTTGTGGACCGCAAAAAGTCCAGCGGCGTTGTTCTGCTCGCGTCTGGATGCGAATCTGAACGTGCTCACCGATTCCGTACGCGTGGGCTCGAAAGTGTTGTACGATAATTTCTCCACGCATTTGACCATCGACCGCAAGAACCGCCTGCACGCCATGTGGCACGAGGGCAATTTGGATCTCGGCCATATCAGCGAGGTGTATTATGCGCGCTCCACCGATCGCGGTCAAACGTGGAGCCGGCCAGTCATGCTCAGCGCCAACGACGGCAGAAAATCCGCGTTCCCGCATGCTGAGTTTGAAACTGCGGGCGACACACTCGCCATTCCGTGGCGCGACTCCGTGAGCGTGAGTGAAAAGTGGAACATCATCATGGCCACCAGCACCAATGGCGGCGCCAATTGGAGCACGCCGCAGCCAGTGGTGACGGGAACGCACATCGATTCCGATCCCGATCTCGTGGTTGATTCATTCAATCGGCTTCATCTGTTTTATCATCAATATCCCACCGGCAACGCGCATGCGGGCGCGAACATTCGCTATGCTTATTCCGACGATCTCGGCGCCACGTGGAATCCCAGGTCATTTCGCCAGCTTTCGGAAAACGGCATACGCTCGCATTTGTTGGAGGGCAGCCGATACGATCCGGTGCGCAACGTGTTGTGGACAACGTGGAAAGATGAACGCGATTTTTTCCGCGGCCAGGCGCGCGCGGATATGAAGGTGGCATATTCTCTCGATCGCGGCGCGACGTGGTTGCCGAATCCGCCGGAGTTTGCGACGGATTGGGACACGTTGACCATCGGCTTCAAGGCCGCGGCGATTTTTCCGAACGGCGATTTCGCGGTGAATTACGAGGTTTTTTTCGAATCCGGCGGTGCAGCGCAGAGCGTGTATTTCAGAAAACGGCAGGGCGTGATTACCGGCGTGCAACAGCCGGCGTTGGAAATGCCGCAGGTCTACGCACTCGCACAGAATTATCCGAATCCGTTCAATCCCTCGACCGTGATCAGTTTTCAGTTGCCAGTGGGCAGTCACGTGACGCTGAAGGTGTTCGATGTGAATGGCAGAGAAGTGGCGACGTTGGTGGATGGCGAGATGGCGGCAGGAAATCATACCGTAACCTTCGCGCCGCACGAGTTGGCGGGAGGAATTTATTTCTACCAGCTCACTGCGGGAAAATTTTCGCAAACGCGCAAGGCGGTGTTGATCCAATAATGGAGCGGCAAGAAATGCGACAACACCGTAGCGAGATCATCCTGCGAAAGCAAAAACTCCCCGCGTGGCTCATCGCCATCGCGCTGATCATGCCGTTGAGCCCTGTGAGCGCGCAGACTCTGGTCGAAACACGCCTTGCTTCCGAGGCCGGCGGCGCAGAGGGAATTTTCATTCGCATCACCCCGCCCACACGGGCGCGCTACAGCTCCCTCGGCGCGCCGGTGATCATTCATGTCGCCGGCGGCTTTGGCAGCAACGGGCTTACTGTTGCCAATCCGCCGTGGTCGTTGCCGGATTGCATCGAGATTCGTTTCAATTTTCCCGGTGGCGGCTCGGGCGCCACATTGAGTGGCGGCGCTTATGACGATCGCGGGCCGAATTGTTTGAAAACGCTGCGCGACGTCATCCGCTTCGCATTGGGCACAACGGCAGATGCGAACGGCAAAAAACTCTCCCAACTGGTGAATTCCATCGTTCCGCTCGCTTCCAATGTCGGCCTTGTCGGCTGGTCGAATGGCGGCAATGCCACGCTTGGTGTCGCCGGCGTGCACGGTGGCGAAATCGCCGGGCTCGCGTGGATCGTGAATTGGGAGTCGCCGGTGGGTGATGGCATGGCCAATCTCGAATGCGGCGCGCTGCCGCGGCCGGGCGTGAGTGGGCAGAATCCCGCCGTGAATCCGGCCTACAATCCTGATACCGGCGAATTCGATTTGTCACTGCTGGCGTACAGCGACACGGTCAACATCGCGGCGCAGGGGCCGGCGCTGCGTGGCGGTTTGTATTTCGACATCAATCGCAATGGCATTGCCGACCTCGGGGTCGATTTCATCCTGCGGCCACATCTCTGGCGCGTTGACAATGTCCCGAAAGTTTATTATTCCAATCGCGTCATCGCAGCGGCGAGCGCGGCCAATTTACTGCCCATGCCGTTGCCGGCACACATCGCAAGTGTTGCGGAGACCGGGGAGTTTTGGCATTGGCGTGACGACGGGCATTGGTTTGCAGAGGTCGTCAGGCAGCTTCCCAATCTCATGTTCATCGTCGAAGCCGCGGCCGTGGATCATCTGCAAACGGCGCCGGATCATCCGCATGTGCTGATCCAATACGAGGGCATGCGCCGGGCCGGCGCGCGTTTCGTACGCTTGAATCCCGATCGCGCGTATGTGGAAAGCGTGCTTGGTCGTTCAGCGGCGACTGCTGCGGACAACGAGGCGTTCACACCCTTCGATCATCTGAGCATTCGCAATGCACTGGAACCGGTAGGGGCAGGAGGGGTGCCGACCAATGCCGGCGTGGCCGCGGCAATTTATGAGCTGGCCGATCGCACGCAGTATGGCAATCTCTCTCCACAACTTGGCGGCGTTTTGACGAGTGTGAAGGAGAAAGAAGCTGCCCTGCCAGCGGCTTTTGCGCTCGCGCAGAATTATCCGAATCCGTTCAATCCCACAACCGTGATCAGTTTTCAGTTGTCGGCAAACAGTCACGTGACGCTGAAGGTGTTTGATGTGACTGGCCGCGAAGTGGCGACGCTGGTGCAGGGTAATCTTGAGGCGGGAAATCACAGCGTGACGTTCGCGCCGCGCGATCTGGCGGGAGGAATTTACTTCTACCAACTCACCGCAGGAAAATTTTCGCAAACGCGCAAGGCGATCTCCTTGCGATGATACCACGCTTGAACCTCGCGAGAAGTTTGTCATGTTTTTCACCGCAAAAATGCTGGCTGTTGGCGTGCTTGTCCTGTTGTGGCTTTGGCCCGGCGAAGCCGTCCCGCAAGCTGATGGCGAAACGCAGATTTGGTTTCAACATGACGACTTTGTGGAGGTCAACGGCGACGGCGAACCCGAGTTCGTCCCGGACATGCTGGCACGATGGTACAATCACGGAACGTGGAGCCGCGCCCTCGACAACATGGCCGTTTATTCCCTGCACGAGAATCTGTTCAAAACCGGTGGCGCTCCCAATGGCATGGGCGAAAAATTTCTGCGGCTGCTGCGGGATCATTTCGGTGACAAACCAGCCGACGAACTCCACACCGCCTACTTGAAATTGATCTTGCCGGTGCTGCATGCGCACAGCGTCGCTTTGCAAATCCACACAGTGGGTTCCAAAGGCGATTTCGTTCCCTGGGAAATGTATGGCACCTCGAATGGGCAGGATACCATCATCTATCCCCGCAACACCAAGGGGCTGGAATTGGTGCAACGGACGCTGCGTCTCGTCAACGGCGTGTGTGACAGTCTCTTCGATGACGGCTATCGCGTCAGCTCCATAAAACTCCAAAGTGTGCTCTCCGGCATTTGGCAGCGCAGCTTGCAGAACAATGTTTACTGCGCGCTGGAATATATGAAGGCGGTTCAGGCAGAGTATCCAGAGATCAAATTTTATTTGGGCGATGCCCTGCTGCAAAGGCGCGATCATGACAAGCAAAAGGGTTGGTGGGAGGCTTATGAGACACTGTACCAAACGATGCGCCATGATCAAAGAGGATATGCGCACCTGAATTTTGAAGGCCTCCGCCTCGAGTTCGACAAAAATTGGCAGGATTCTCTTCAATTCGAAAATGCCCGGGGTTGGCATGAATTGGCTGACGCCGGAGCATTTGCCATGATCCGGAGTTTCGGCTGGAAGGCGGGCCTGGAGCATAACCATCCCCATGCGGCTGATGAATGGGAATATGAAAAAGTGGTGCTCCGCACCGCCGCCAAGTCGCGCGCGCTGAACCTGCATTGGGATTTTGCCGTGTTGCACAGTGATGAAGCCGGAGGCAGCGGTCGCGCTTACCCTTACGACGTTGCGCCCGAAAATCGCGGGCCAAATGAGCCACCCACTTTTGCCTCGGTGTTGAATAAGCTTTTCGATTTTTACAACACGGTGACCTCTGTCGGCTCCCTTGCGTATCCCGCGGGGTTTCGGATGTTTCAGAATTATCCCAATCCGTTTAATCCCAACACCGTGATCCGTTTTCAGTTGCCAGTGAGCAGTCATGTGACGTTGAAGGTGTACGATGTGAGTGGCCGCGAAGTGGCGGCGCTGGTAGATGGGAAACTTGCGGCAGGCGAACACGCCATCGTGTTCGATGCCGCTCATCTTCCCAGCGGCGTTTATTTCATCCGCCTCACGGCCGGACAATTTACCCAAATTCGGAAGGCGGCGTTGATCAAGTAACACGGCTTTCAATTCGCAACCGAACCCGACAACCAAGACGTGACATAAAAATGTTTGCCGGAAATATTTGATGCTTGTTGCCGCACAACGAGGAGTTTTTTGCTGAAAACAAGCGTAGATATTTCTGCCATTCCTGTTTCTGTTATTGCCTTTGGGTAAAATTCAACACTATTAAAAATCAAGGAGACTGATCATGAAATTTGCCCCAACCAGATTCATCTTCATTGCGCTGTTGCCGATTGTTCTTCTCGCCCAGAACAAGTGGGAGTGGCAAAATCCCCTGCCGCAAGGCTACGCGCTGTACGATCTGCATCTTTTCGATGCGAACACGGTTCTGGCGGTGGGCGAGGCCTCGACCGCCATTAAAACCACAGACGGCGGAACGAGTTGGAGCTTGCAGCACAACATTGGCGGTGAGTTGATCACGGTTCAGTTCGAGGCAATTAGCTTTGCTGATGCGACCACTGGCTTTGCCGCTGGTCCCGGCGATCGCATTTACAAAACCACCAACGCCGGCACGAACTGGTCTTTGCAAAACACCGGCGTGCTCTCCACGCTGCGCGGCGTTGATTTCTTCAATGCGCAAACCGGCTGGGCTGTCGGTGATGCCGGCACTATCATTCGTACCACCAACGGCGGTACGAGCTGGACGACGCAAACCAGCGGCACAACGCAAGCCTTGAATGATGTCGATTTCCTCGACGCCAACAACGGTTGTGCCGTCGGCAGAAGCGGCACGATTTTGACGACGACCAACGCCGGCACAAGCTGGACCACGCGCAGCGGCGGAACCAACGCCATCCTGAATGCCGTGCAGTTCATCAATGCCACCACCATCATCGCGGTGGGCAATGGCGGCGTCATTCTCAAAACGACGAATGGCGGCGCGAGCTGGACGGTGTTCAACAGCAACGTCACGCAATTGCTCGATGTTTTCTTCATTGATGCGAACACCGGCTGGGCCGTGGGCTTTGACGGCGTTATTTTGAAAACGGGCGATGGCGGCGCCTCGTGGAGTCCGCAAATCAGCGGCACGACGAAGATTCTGCGCGCCGTGCGGTTTATCAACACCACCACGGGCTGGGCCATGGGCGCCAATGGCACCATTCTCAAAACCACCGATGGCGGCACGACGTGGGTGGCGCAAAATCAGGGGCCGACCATCGCCTTTCTCGACATCGAATCTTTCAATGCCGCCACCGGTTGGGCCGTGGGCGAGCTGGGCACCATTCTCAAAACCAACGACGGCCTCACCTGGCAGGCGCAGGTCAGCAACACGCAGCGTTATTTGTATGATGTTGAAGTCATCGACGCGAACACCGCGTGGATCGCGGGGCAGGTCGGCACGATTCTCAAAACCAGCACCGGTGGCACAACGTGGACGCCGCAAAGCAGCGGCACCAACTGGGATCTCAATGCCATCACTTCCGTTGATGTCAATACCGCTTGGGCGGTGGGCGGCCAGGGAACGATTTTGAAAACCACGGATGGTGGCACCAATTGGAATGCGCAAACCAGTGGCAGCGTTTTGACTCTGCATGATGTGCATGCCTTCAATGCCAACACCGTTGTGGTCGTCGGGCAAAACGGCACGATTTTGCGAACGACGGATGGCGGCGTCACCTGGCCTTCACAAACCAGCGGCACCACAAACACGTTGTTCGATGTTCATTTTGTGGATGCGAATAATGGCTGGGCCGTCGGCGCGCGCAACACCATCATCAAAACCACCAATGGCGGTACGACGTGGACGCCGCAAACCAGCGGCATCACCACCGGCGCGCCCACACTCAATGCGGTGCATTTCATCGATGCCAACACCGGCTGGATCGTTGCAGTAGGCGGCACCATACAGAAAACGACGAATGGCGGCGCCACGTGGAGCGTGTTGAATTTGTCAACGCCGAGCCAGAATGCGATTTACTTTACCGCTGCCGGAACCGGCTGGGGCGCGGGCGTGATCGGCGCGATTTTGAAATTCAGCGGCGGCACCACTGCGGTCAGCGAGAGGACAGTTGATCGGGTGCCGGAGCAGTACATCTTGCAGCAGAATTATCCGAATCCGTTCAACCCCTCAACAGTGATCAGTTTTCAGTTGCCGGTGAACAGTCACGTGACACTGAAGGCGTTCGATGTGACTGGCAGAGAGGTGGCGACGCTGGTGGAAGGTAATCTCGCAGCCGGAACTCATAGCGTAACGTTTACGCCGCGAGAGACAACGACCGGTTTGTATTTTTACAAACTCACCGCGGGCCAATTTTCGCAAACGCGCAAAGCCTTGTTGGTGAAATAATCTCGCTGCGAAGGTTTCCAATCTGTCAATTCCTTCCACCTCGGAGAGTTGAAAATGAAAAAGAGCCTTTTTCAGCTTGCCCGGTTCATTTGGCTGTTCATGTCAACGCTTGGCGCTCTTGCCTTCGCGCAGCAACCGAAAACGCACACGGTGTTGGTAAAGCCGGACGGCTCGTTCGAGCCGAAATGGACGTACATCCACGACGGCGACACGGTACAGTGGCAATTCAGTTCGCGCACCGATGCCATCATTCCGGTGAATCCGATTGATTCGCTGAGTGTTTCTTGTTCGGCGTACAAACCGTACAACCCGGCTGATCCGAATGAATTCACCGGGCCGATGCCGCGCGCGGCCTCCGGCATTTTCACGCTCGGGCCGGATGGCGAAGGCTTTGTCATCGAAACGCGCGGCCAGCCCAATCCCTCCTGCGATTATCTGCGTTCGCCGGCGCGAGTCGGTGATCAATATCTCTGCCCGACCGGCGCCAATTACGCGACGATGGATTGGACGTGGCAGAATCCCAATCTCACCGGCGTGTTCATCCGGCTGCGATGGGATGAGGTCAATCCTGCGCCCGGGGTTTACGACTGGACCGCGATGGATCGCGAAATTGAAAAAGCCGTGCGCAACGGCAAATTGTACAGTCTGTCCTTCAAAGCCGGAGCGAAGGGCACACCCGATTGGATCTTCAACCCGGCCATCGCGGGCGCCAATGTCGTCAAGCGGCTTACGTTTCAGGATGATTCCGACGGCAGCACCTGCGGCACGGTGATGGACCTCGGCAGCCCGGCCGATCCGAACTACCGCAAGCTTTATTTCGATTTGTGGCGCGCAGCGGCGCGGCATATTCGCGAGCGCAACGCCTGGTATCGTGCACTGGCCTACGTCAAACCCTCCGGCGCGAATCTGTTTTCGCATGAAAACCGTTTGCCCAAACACTGTCTGCCGAATTGCCCGATTTGCAATCCGCAGGTCTGGGCGGAACAAGGCAGCTACACGCCGAACGCGCTGTATGAATTTTACAGCCAACAGATCGCGATGCTGGCGGCGGAATTTCCCGATAAAGAGATGAGCTATCAACTCATTCAGGACGGTTTCCCGCTGGTCAACAACAATGGCGAATACAAGCCTCCGCTGACTTCTCCCCTGCCGACTGGCTCGGAGCAGACGGAAACGATCTTGAAGCAGGGTGCCCGCGAACACGGCCTGCGCTTCGTGGTGCAGCACAACGGCCTCCAGCCCAGACCGCAGGATCATACGCCGCCGCGACCGCCGTGTCCAAACGAGGGAAAACATCCTGCCGTTCCTCCCTTTGGCGAAGTCGGTTCGGGCTGCCCCAATCGCTGGGTGTTGCAAGCCGGCGCGGCGGGGCAGATCACGGGATTTCAAACCGTGATTCTGAGCAACGTCATTGAGCTGGAGTCAGCATTGCAGAACGCGTGGGATAATTCCGATGCGATCTTTGTGGAGATTTACGAGCAAAAATTTTGGGAGGCCGAAGTGGGCGGGCCGGTGCTCAATCCCAATGCCTCGGGCCGCACGATCAACGATTGGGCGAACCTGTTTCATCAGCGCCGGCAGCAGGACTGGGCGGCGAAACTCGGCGAGGCTTTTCCGCTGACGCATCGCCACGTGTTCAAGCGCACGATCAGCTCGCCAACGGCGAATGAGCTTTTCTATTATATCAATCCTGCGAAATGCGGCACGGGCAGCACCACGAAATTCGGGGTGATCGTGATTCTGCCGAGCAATGTCACCTCCGTGGCGGAAAACAAAGAGTCGCCGGCGAGTTTTGCCTTGCAGCAAAATTTTCCCAACCCATTTTGGGCGAACGATGCAAGTACGGTGATCAGTTTTCAACTGCCGGCGGCGGGCGACGTGCGCATTGCGATTTATTCGATCAACGGCCAGCTCGTGCGGCAATTGGTCAACGCCAAATTGGCGGGCGGCGCGCATCGAGTTTTTTGGGATGGCACCGATGATTCCGGCCGGCGCGTGGCGAATGGAAATTATTTTTATCAGCTCACGACGGGCGAGGTGCGGCTGACGAAGCATTTGGTTTTGATGAGATGAGAAGCGGGTGCGGTGAGGACACGGGTTTCTCCGTGCCCCCCTGCACAGATCCCGCCGTGCAGTTTTCCTGAAACGGGCTCTTCAGTGATACTCGCTTCCGCAATCAGTCAGCTTTCGTCGCCGACAGCGCTATTTCCCACAGGAAGGTTTGCAGGGTTTTCCGACTTTGCTCATTCGGGTCAAGTTGTCCTTTGCAGGGTGCGTATCCCCGTCAGCTTCTTCCTGGTGTGTCTCATCCTGCGCATGTGTGGACGATTCTCCCGTCCGCAGGGTGCTATGTGCTGATCCGACTTCTCGACGATTGACGGTTGCTCTCTTTGTGGTCGAGCCTGCCAGCAAATGGATAAATCTGCAGAAGAGGAATCGTCAAGGTCTCTCAGCCTTTTTGCGGTCGATTCGGTGCAAAAAGCAAAGATTTTTCCACCGGATAGAAAAACCCGGCGGATAAAATTTTTTCAGTCGGGTGTTTCAATTCGTCGTTTGCAGGCTGGAAGCCTGCGTTACGATTTTCCCCGTGCCATGCCCCCCCAATGCCTTTGTGTTTTCCGGCGATCCGGTAACTGGAACCGGCTTCCTGGACGGTTTGGGAACGGACTATTCATCCTCTGCTGGTGACCGGCGCTTTTATCTTCCCAGCGGGCCATTCACGCTCGCGCCGGGTGACATGCAGGAGGTGGTGCATGCGTTTGTAGCCGCCCTCGGCGCCGATCGTTTGTCGAGCCTGATGTTGTTGAGGTTTTATGTCGAGCAGTTGCGGCTGTGGCATCCCGGGCAGGGTTTGTTTGCTGATCGCCGGGCGTTTCAGGAGCCGCAGCCGGAACTGCCGAACTACTACACGCTCGCGCCGAACCATCCCAATCCTTTTGCAGAAAGCACGCGCATGAGTGACAAGTTGCCGCGGGCAGTCAAGGTGCGGCTGGCGATCTATGATTTGCTCGGACACGAGCTGGTAGTCCTGGCGGAAGGCATGCAGGCAGCGGGCACGTATCACGTGAGTTGGAACGGCCGCGATCGCCACGGCCACGAACCGCCGAGCGGGGTTTATTGGTGTCACGTGCGTGCGGGTCATGTGACGATCACGCGCAAAGTCGCGCTCGTGCGATGAGGTGCAACCCGCCGTGGAGGTTTTCTTTTCCGCAAAAGTCCAACCGCCCCTCAGCCTCCTGTGGCAACTGTCCTTTGTTGATGAGCTTCCCTCTCCGACATTTTACTTGTCGGTGGCGCCCGCCTGGAGAGGTCCCAGAATCAATTGCTCCCTATCAATTTTGCGAAAAGCCCCGGCATATTTTCCCAAAGTAAGGAATTTAATGAAGTTCAACTGTTTCGTTCGAGGCGGAGCAATCCACGAAATTACAGCAGGCTAAAGCGAATTTCAGCGGCACAGTTGCTTTTGGCACTCGAGATGCTATAATTCAAGCCACAGCAGGCGGATGCCTGTCAAGTCAAAAGGGTTTTTGCCCTGCGCTTTCAAACAGTGAATCGCAGGCAGCCTGTCAGTTGACTTTGCGGACATGCGCGCTGCACCTCCCGAGATTTCACATGAGAGCAAACCTCGGAGGGGTGGCTGCGTTGGCCGGGTATCTTGCAGCGGCGATTGCTTTGCTGGCGGCCTGCTGCTGTTTCCGCCGGGGGTGGGCAGTTTGCCGGATCACTGCCATCCAAACGGCTGCGAAGCAAGTGAGGTAATCATTCCATCCTTGAAACAGCGACATGGAAACGAAAATTTTCAAAACGATCGACGGCAATGAGGCCGTGGCCCACGTGACATTCCGCGTGAATGAAGTCATTGCGATCTATCCCATCACACCCTCCTCGCCCATGGGCGAATTGGCCGACGCCTGGGCTTCGGAGCACATGCCCAACTTGTGGGGCATCGTGCCGACCGTCGTGGAGATGCAGAGTGAGGGCGGGGCGGCGGGTGCGGTGCACGGCGCGCTGCAGGCCGGCGCCCTGACCACCACGTTCACTTCGTCGCAAGGCTTGTTGCTGATGATCCCCAACATGTACAAGATCGCCGGCGAGCTGACCGCGACGGTGTTTCACGTGGCGGCGCGGACGGTGGCGGCACATGCGCTTTCGATTTTTGGGGATCACAGCGACGTGATGGCGACACGCGCCACCGGTTTTGCGCTGCTCGGTTCGGCCTCGGTGCAGGAGGCGATGGATTTTGCCCTGATCAGCCAGGCGGCCACGCTCAAAGCGCGCATACCTTTCCTGCATTTCTTCGACGGCTTCCGGACCTCGCATGAGGTCTCCAAAATCGCGCTGGTTTCCGAAGAGGTGATGCGGGCGCTGATCGACGAGGAGTTGATTCTGGCGCACCGCCGCCGCGCCCTGTCGCCGGATCATCCGGTGCTGCGCGGCACGGCGCAGAATCCCGATGTCTTTTTCCAGGCGCGCGAGACGGTCAATCCCTACTATCTCGCCTGCCCGGCGGTGGTGCAGGAGGTGATGGATCAGTTTGCCCGGCTCACCGGCCGGCAATACCGGCTGTTCGAATATCACGGCTCCCCCACCGCCGAGCGGGTGATCATTCTCATGGGCTCGGGATGCGAAACGGCGCATGAGACGGTGGATTATCTCAATGCGCGCGGGGAGAATGTCGGCGTGCTGAAAGTGCGGCTTTACCGGCCGTTCGATGTGCGCAGCTTCCTGGCGGCGCTGCCGCAGACGGTCAAGGCCGTGGCGGTGCTGGATCGCACCAAGGAGCCGGGCAGTGCCGGCGAACCGCTCTATCTCGATTGTGTCAATGCCCTGCATGAGGGGATGACGCAGGGCTGGCGGCAGAGTCTGCCGAAGGTTATCGGCGGCCGGTACGGCCTGTCATCGAAGGAATTCACGCCGGCGATGGTGAAGGGCCTGTTCGATCATCTCGCGGGCAGCACGCTGAAGAATCATTTCACCCTCGGCATCCAGGACGATGTGACGCATACCAGCCTGCCGTATGACCCGGCCTTCTCGACCGAGCCGGACAACGTCATTCGTGCACTGTTTTACGGGCTGGGCTCGGACGGCACCGTGAGCGCGAACAAGAATTCGATCAAGATCATCGGGGAGCATACCGACCATTACGCGCAGGGCTATTTTGTTTATGATTCCAAGAAGGCGGGCGCGGTCACGGTTTCGCATTTGCGCTTCGGCCCGCAGCCCATCCGTTCCACTTATTTGATCTCACGGCCCAATTTCGTCGCCTGCCACCAGCCGGTGTTTCTGGAGCGCTACGACATGCTGACGGGCATCATGGAGGGAGGGACGTTTCTGCTTAATTCGCCCCACGGGCCGGAGGAGGTGTGGGGTCATTTGCCACGCAAGATGCAGGAGGACATTCTCCGCAAGAAGTTGAAATTTTATGTCATCGATGCCACCCGGGTGGCGCGTGAGAGCGGCATGGGCGGCCGCATCAACACGGTGATGCAGGTGTG
Organism: candidate division KSB1 bacterium; assembly: GCA_034506255.1. NCBI lineage: Bacteria > Pseudomonadati > Candidatus Zhuqueibacterales > Candidatus Zhuqueibacteraceae > Candidatus Coneutiohabitans > Candidatus Coneutiohabitans thermophilus. Next base: position 400,202 of record JAPDPX010000001.1, read on the forward strand.
TTTTTTCGCGCTCTCCGGGGTGCTGCCCAGGGAGGAGGCCATTGCCGCGATCAAGCAGTCGGTGGTGGAGACCTATGGCAAAAAGGGGGAGGAGATCGTGCGCATCAACCTGGCCGCGGTTGACCGCACGCTGGCGCATTTGTATGAAGTGAAGGTTCCGGCCAACCGCAACGGCAGCCTTGCCATTCCGCCGCCGCCGTTCATGCCGGCCGATCCTTTCGTGCGCGACGTGCTCGGTGCCATCATTGCCGGTCGTGGCGATGAACTGCCGGTGAGCGCGCTGCCGGTGGACGGCACTTTCCCCACCGGCACGGCGAAATGGGAAAAGCGCAATCTCGCGCTGGAAATTCCGGTGTGGGAGCCGGACATCTGCATCCAGTGTGGCAAATGCGCCATGGTTTGCCCCCACGCCGTGATCCGCATCAAGGCTTATGAGGAGAAATATCTCGCCCAGGCGCCTGCCACGTTCAAGGCGTGCGACGCGCGCGACCGCGAGTGGCAGGGGTTGAAATACACCATCCAGGTGGCGCCGGAGGATTGCACCGGCTGCGCCTTGTGTGTGGATGTGTGCCCGGCCAAAAAGAAATCCGAAACGCGCATCAAAGCGATCAATATGCGGCCGCAGCCGTCGCTGCGCGAGACGGAGCGCAAAAACTGGGAGTTCTTCCTGACCATTCCCGAGATGGACCGGCGCCAGGTCAAAGTGAGCAGCATTCGCCAGCAGCAGGTGCAGGAGCCGCTGTTCGAGTTTTCCGGGGCATGTGCCGGTTGCGGCGAGACCCCCTATATCAAGTTACTGACGCAATTGTTCGGCGATCGCGCGCTGGTTGCGAATGCCACCGGCTGCTCGTCGATTTATGGCGGCAATCTGCCCACCACGCCGTGGACCAAAAACGCCGAGGGCCGCGGCCCGGCCTGGTCCAATTCCCTGTTTGAAGACAATGCCGAGTTTGGCCTGGGCTTTCGTCTGGCCATCGACAAGCAGAGAGAGATGGCCGCGCAACTGCTGCAGGATCTCTCCGGCATGCTGGGTGATGACCTGGTCAATGCCATTCTGGGCGCGCCGCAAAAGGACGAGGCCGACATTTATGAGCAGCGCATGCGCGTGGATTTGCTCAAGAAGAAGCTGCAGCGGTTGGCGACACCCGAGGCCAGGCGGTTGCTGCCGCTCGCCGACGCGCTGGTGCGCAAGAGTGTCTGGATCATCGGCGGGGACGGCTGGGCTTATGACATCGGCTTCGGCGGGCTGGATCATGTGCTCGCCAGCGGCCGGGACGTCAACGTGCTCGTGCTCGACACGGAAGTCTATTCCAACACCGGCGGTCAAATGTCGAAAGCCACACCGCGCGGCGCCGTCGCCAAGTTCGCGGCCGGCGGCAAGCCAGCGCCAAAAAAAGATCTCGGTCTGATTGCCATGACCTACGGCAACGTCTACGTGGCGCGCGTGGCCATGGGCGCCAGGGACGAACACACCCTGCGGGCCTTCCTGGAGGCGGAGGCCTATGAAGGGCCGTCGTTGATCATCGCCTACAGCCATTGCATCGCCCACGGCATCAACATGGCAACCGCCATGCAGAACCAAAAAGCGGCGGTGGAGGCGGGGCAGTGGCTGCTGTATCGCTACCATCCCGAGCGTGCCAAACATGGCGAGAATCCCCTGACGCTTGATTCTCCCGCCCCCAAACTGCCACTGGACAAATATTTCTACATGGAGAACCGCTTCAAGATACTCACCAAGAGCAGACCGGAGGACGCCAAGCGCATGCTCAAGGAGGCGCAGGAGGAGGTCAACGCGCGCTGGAAGTTCTATGAGTATCTGGCGGCGCGGCCCGTTGGCAACGGCAAGGCCGGAGATGAAGAGGGGAAAGCGTAAGCGACTCGCTTTCGCGCTGGGTTCGGTAACGCGACGGAGAATGATCCCATGGATTTGACCACAACCTATCTCGGCATGAAACTGCGCTCGCCACTGGTGCCTTCCGCCTCGCCGCTTTCCGAAGAGATCAGCGGCATTGAGCGCATGCGGGAGGCGGGCGCGGCGGCGGTGGTGCTGTACTCCCTTTTTGAAGAGCAATTGCGGCTCGAAACCTACGAGCTCAATCACCATCTCACCTATGGCACCGAGAGCTTCCCCGAAGCGCTGACGTATTTTCCCCAGCCGCAGGAGTTTCATCTCGGGCCGGACGGTTACCTCGAGCACATTCGGCGCGCCAAGCAGGCGGTGGACATTCCCATCATCGCCAGCCTGAACGGGTCCACGGTTGGCGGCTGGATCGACTTTGCCCGGCTGATCGAAGAGGCGGGTGCCGACGCGCTGGAATTGAACCTCTATCATATTCCCACGGATCTCGAACTCCCGGGCGCGGAACTCGAGCAGCGCTATCTGGACGTGCTTCGCGCGGTAAAAGCGGCGGTGAAAATTCCGGTGGCGGTCAAACTCAGCCCGTTCTTCACCAATTTCGCCAACATGGCGCATCGTTTCGACCAGGCCGGTGCGAACGGTCTGGTGCTGTTCAACCGCTTCTATCAGCCGGACATCGATCTCGAGAACCTGGAGGTGCGGCTCAATGTTCTGCTGAGCACGCCGCAATCTTTGCGACTGCCGCTGACCTGGATCGGCATACTCTACGGCCGCGTGCAGGCTGATCTCGCCGCCACCAGTGGCATCCATGAAGCCACGGACGTGGTCAAGATGCTGATGGTGGGCGCCAGCGTGACCATGATGGCGGCCGCACTGCTGCGCTATGGCATCGATCATCTCCGCCGCGTCGAGCAAAATCTGGTGCGCTGGATGGAAGAGCACGAATACGAATCCGTCCGGCAAATGCGGGGGAGCATGAGTCAGATCAACTGTCCGGATCCCTCCGCCTTCGAGCGCGCGCAGTACATGAAAGCCCTGCAGAGTTACAAGCCGGAGGCGCAGCACACGGCATTGTAGTGCCGGTGTGCTGCGCAGCGGGCAAAAGCGTCCGCGGGCATACCGCGGCAGTGGGCGCTGGTTGCAAACAGTGTTGCGATGCCGGTGATCGCGCCGCTGACGGCGTACTCCCACGAGTGCGCCGTTTTTGTTCGCGCTGCAAGATTTCGGAATTCTTTTCGCAGAGATGAGAATGGCCGGCAGAGTGGCGAGCGCACCGTGAATGAGCAGGAGGATAATTGCTTAAAAATCACCTTCTGAATTTTGTGAGACATGGCATGAGATTTGACCAATTGAGCCTCCCGACTGCAAGCGATGAGTACGCCGCACGGGCAGCAACATGAATGAGCCAATCGGCATTCTTGCCTGCGCGGAAAAGAGTTGTCCCAGCCCGGGCTGCCGGCGAGCCGGGCAAGTCGCAGACGGGACTTGCTTTTTACCGTTGCGCTCGCATTTTGGGGGAAGCGTGCATGTGAGACGAAAAGCTGTTAACTGTGTCGTGCTGGGATGAACTTAACACAGAGAGGGTGAACATGTTGAAACGCACAAGTCTTGTGTTGATGCTGATTGCACTGCTGCCGGTCGTGTTGATGGCGCAAAGCAAAGCCAAGTACGTTGGTGCCAACGCCTGCAAGGCCTGTCACCTTGCGCCCAAAAGCGGTGCCGCTTTCACCATCTGGCAAAATGGTCCGCATGCCAGGGCGTTTGCCACGCTGGCAAGCCCGGCGGCCCTGGAAATTGCCAAGAAGAAAGGCATCGCGGATCCGCAAAAAGATCCTGGCTGTTTGAAATGCCATGACACCGCGGCGGGCGTGCCTGCGGCGCAACTCGCGGCCAGCTTCAAGCCCGGGGAGGGCGTGGGCTGTGAATCCTGCCATGGCGCGGGCTCGGAGTACAAAAGCATGACGGTGATGAAGGATCTGGACGCCGGCAAGATCAAACCCGAAACCGTCGGCCTGATCAAGGGTGATGAGAAAACCTGTCTGAAGTGCCACAACTCCGAAAGCCCGACTTTCAAGGGCTTCAACTTTGTGGAGTACAGCAAGAAAATCGCCCATCCGACACCGAAGCTCTAGGCTGTCGGTTGTGATCTGGGAAATTGGCCGCGGCGCGACCGGCACGTCATGTTATCTGAGGCGCCGCTGCGCCGGCGATGCCGGTTGCCCCTCCCTGCCTGCGGGCATGGACGGACTTTGACGTGATGACGCACCGCGGCTTTTCTGCTGCAACCGAATGGCATGGGACACGGAGCACCACAGATGGTCATTCGAAAAGCCGCCCGGGTGCTTGGAACGCCGGATTTTCATCGGCGTGGCGCCGTGAAAATCCCCGTCCCAAAATCTTCACGGTCGTGATGGTTTTTGCCGGGTAATACTTCCCACAGCGTGAAGCGGGAGCACTGTTGACGATGACTCCACACCGTTTTGGCAAAGCTGTGACTCTTGCTGGTGTCGGGGCCGCGATTTTTGAGCGCCCGGTTTTTCCTTTGGCCGCCGGTTTGCTGGTGCTCATATGGTGGCTGCTGTCCGCCAAACCGGCTGCCGCCCAGGAGGAAATGGCTTGTCTGGTATGCCACGGAGACGAAGCGCTCACGGCCACCGACAGCACCGGCCGGGAGCGTTCCCTGTTCGTCATTCCCGGACATTTGGAAAATTCCGTGCACGCCGGTTTTGACTGTGTGACCTGCCATGCCGACATCACCGCGATTCCACACCCGGAGAAGCTGGCGCCGGCCGCCTGCCACACCTGCCACGAAGAGGCGGTGGCGGAGCTTGCGGAAAGCGTGCATGGCCGGGCGCCGCTCGCGGAGGCGCTGACTTGCAGTGATTGTCATGGCAGTCACGACATTCGCGCGCAGGCGGATACGCTGTCGTGGGTGAATCCGAAACAACTGGCCTTTACCTGCGGCCGCTGTCACGCCGATCCCGCGATTGTCAAAAAGTATCACATCCCCATCAAGGATCCAGTCACGGCCTACAATCGCAGCGTGCACGGCCGTTTGACGCTGGCGGGCGTGGACAGTGCGGCCACTTGCAGCCGGTGCCACGGCAGTCACAAGATTCTTGATGCCAACCATCCCGCGTCGCCGGTCTATCATTTCAACATTCCCCAAACCTGCGGGTCCTGTCACCCGGCAATCGCGCAAGAGTTTGTCGCCAGCGTGCATGGCACGGCGGTGGCGCGCGGCCTGCGGGCTGCGCCGGTATGCACCGACTGCCACATGGAGCACGCCATTGAATCCCCGGCGGTGGCGAGCGCCCCGACATCGGCGCGCAACGTGGCGGTGGAGACCTGCGGCCGCTGCCATGGTTCGACGCGTCTTGCCGAAAAATATGGCATGCGCGCCGGGCGCGTCTCCACTTTTGCCGACAGCTTTCATGGTCTGGCCCTGCGTTCCGGCCGGTTGTCGGCCGCCAATTGCGGCAGTTGTCATGGCGTACACAACATCCTGCCCTCCTCCGATGCCCGCTCGATGATTCACCCCGACAATCTGGTCAAAACCTGCGGGCAATGCCACCCCAACGCCAGCGCCAACTTCGCGCGCGGTCCGGTGCACGTTACCGAAGAACAGCGCGAAGGCCGGGTGGTGGCGATCGTGCGCACCATTTATCTCAGTTTGATCGTGGTGGTGATTGGCGGCATGCTGCTGCACAACGGCCTGGATTTCATCCGCAAGAGCAAGCAGATGCTGCGGCGTGGTTGAAACTCGCGGACGCCCGTTGTCCGGCGCCGGACAACGGCATCACAAAATTTTGCGCGCCCTCCGCGCGCCTTCCTCCGAACCCGGAACAAGCCGTTGCGAACCTGACGCACATTCCTTCCTGCCATGAACGCGACCTGGAACAACAATCAGCAGTATTACCTGCGCTGGACGCGCAACGAGCGCACGCAGCACTGGATTCTGGCCGTCTGTTTCATCGTGCTGGCAATCACCGGCTTCGCGCTGCGCTATCCCGAGGCCGCCTGGGTGCAGCCCCTGTTGCTGCTCGAAGAGCAGTTCGCGTTGCGCGGCTGGATTCATCGCATCGCGGCCCTGGTGTTTGTCGGCCTGGGCATCTATCACGTCGGCTACATGCTGTTCACGGCGCGCGGCCGCACCCTGGCGAAAGCCCTGCTGCCGGTGCGGCAGGATCTCGATGACTTCTGGCAGAATGTGCGTTTTCTGCTGGGCCGGCGCAGCGCGCCGCCTCCCTTCGACCATTTTTCCTACATGGAAAAAATCGAATACTGGGCGCTGGTGTGGGGCACGGTCGTAATGGCCATCACCGGGTTCCTGCTGTGGTTCGAAGGCCTTGCCCTGCAGTTTCTGCCGCTGTGGATGATGGAGGTGCTCACCGTCATACATTTGTATGAAGCCTGGCTGGCGACGCTGGCGGTGATGGTCTGGCATTTCTACAGTGTCATCTTCAACCCCGAAGTTTATCCGCTCAACCTGAGCATGATCGACGGCAGGATGTCCGAAGAAGAGATGCGGCGTGAGCACGGCCGTGAACTGGCCCGTTTGCAGCAGGCCGGGTTGGAAACGGCAGCGCAGCAGGAGCAGGAAGGGGAGAAAGCAAAAGAAGCAACCTCCGCAGTGGGCAACGCCCCGGCAGTCTGAAGGGTCGCCGGCCACCGTCGGACGGCAGGTACAGACATTGTTTCCCATCATGATGTTGCAAGTGTGCTGGTGCTGACGAGGCTGCTTGTATGCCATTTGAGATTTTGCTGCAGAGCGTAGTCGCCGGATTGCTGGCCAGCCTGGCCTGCGGTTTGGGCGCTCTGCCCCTGTTGTTCAAGCGTCTGGACCTGGCCCACCGCACCGGCTTGGGCTATGGTTTCGCCGGCGGGTTGATGCTGGCGGCCTCGGTGTACAATCTCATCCTTCCGGGCCTGACCATGACGCAGCACAGCATGACTCTCATGCAGGTCCTGCCGGTGTTGAGCGGCATTTTGCTGGGGGCCTTGTTCTTGTGGGCTGTGAACCAGTACCTTGACGAGGAGCGTCTTGCGCGTGATTCCTGGAAGCGCTGGGGCAATCGCGCCGAGATTTTGATCTTCCTGGCCATGAGTGTGCACAGCATTCCCGAGGGCGTGGCGGTGGGCGTGGGCTACGCCTCCGAAAAAGTCTACCAGACGCAGCTCGGCTCCTACATCGCGCTCGCCATCGCGATTCACAACATTCCGGAGGGTTTGGCGGTTGCCATCCCGCTGCGCTCCGCGGGCGCCAGCATCTTGAAGTGCTTTTTTGCGGCTTTTCTCACCAGCCTGCCCCAGCCGATTGCCGCGGTGCCGGCGGCCCTGGCTTCGTGGTTCTTTCAACCTCTCATGCCGGTGTTGATGGGTTTCGCGGCGGGCGCGATGATTTTTCTCATTCTGCTGGAGATGATCCCCGGCGCCCTGAATGAAGAGAAACCGGCGCGCATTGCCTGGGCTTTCATTCTGGGTTTTTGTTTGATGCTGCTGGTGCAGGTGGTGTTGTGACCTCAGCGCGCCGCCCGGGAGCGGCTCACGCGAGATCAGCGAACCCCGACAGGGCGTCATAACGCGGCATTCATGCCGCGAACAAATCTGTCAACCGGGAAGCCGCGAGCAACGCGGGCTCGTATTTCTTTGCGCTCTCCGCGCGCTGTCTTTTGGTTGTCGCATGAAACACCGTTGCGGTCAGACCGGCCTTTTGAAAATGACGAGGTGTACGGGAGGGTTTTGCTCTCTGATCCAGTTTGCAATGACGCGGTTTCTTTCCGGCAGAAATCAGAATCAGAGCATAACCGTGCGAGGCAGGGAGATGAAATGCCACGATCGCCTGCTGGCTTTGCTGCTGCTGGCCGGTTTTCAGATGCTGGCGGCGCAAACCCGCGAAGCCTGCCTGGAATGTCATGCCGACCCCGGGTTGACCACAGAGCGCGGCGGCCGCCAGGTTTCGCTGCATGTGGATGTCCGCGTGCTGGACAAGTCTCCCCACAGGGAAGTGGAGTGCATCTCCTGTCATGTCGATGCCGCGGTGGAGGAGTTCCCGCATCCGGAGCAACTCACCCCGGTCAACTGCGCCACCTGCCACGATGAAGCGCAGCTCGAATTCGACGCCAGCATTCACGGCCAGGCGTTCAACCGCAAGGCACCTTATGCGCCGACCTGTACCACCTGCCACGGCACGCACAATATTCTCGCGGCCAGCCTGCCGGAATCCCCTGTCTTCAAAATGAACATTCCCTACCTGTGCGGCAAGTGTCATCGCGAAGGCGCACCGGTGGCCAATGTCTACAACATCTCCGAGCACAACATTCTGGAAAACTACAGCGAGAGCATTCATGGCGAGGGCATGTTCAAGAAGGGACTGATGGTCTCCGCCACCTGCACCGATTGCCACGGCCGGCACATGATCCTGCCGCATACCGTGCCGAAATCCACCATCTCGCTGCACAACGTGGCGAAAACCTGCATGCAATGCCACAGCCGCATCGAGCAGGTGCATCAAAAGGTCATTCGCGGGGAGTTGTGGGAAAAACGGCCGGGCGCGATTCCGGCATGCACCGACTGCCACCAGCCCCACCGCCTGCGGCGCGGCGCCCTGGTGCTCACGGTCGAAGACCGGGCCTGCCTGAAGTGTCATGAACAGGACAACCTGCAGGGTGTCGTCGACGGCAGGGTGCAATCGCTGTTCGTCAACACAAGCGAGCTGGAAAATTCCTCGCACAAAACCATTCCCTGCGTCAAGTGCCATTCCGATGTCGATCCGCAGTTGGCGCGGCCGTGCGCGACGGCGGGCCGGGTGGATTGCTCCAATTGCCACGCCAAAATGGCCGAAGAATATTTTCAAAGCGGCCATGGCCGGGCCTATTTCGAAAAGAAGTATGACGCGCCCTCCTGCACCACCTGTCATGGCAGTGGTCACGTCACCAAATCCCGCCTGGATGAAACTTCGCCCACCTACCGCAGCGCGATCCCCACTCTGTGCGGCGACTGTCACAAGCAGGGGGGCAAGGCGGAGAAGGTGCCGGGGCTTGCCGAGATCAACGTGCTGTACGACTATTCTTTCAGCGTGCACGGCAGGGGTCTGACCGAAAAGGGCCTGCTGCCGGTCGCCATTTGCACCGACTGCCACAGTGCGCATTATGTTTTGAAACACACCGACGAACGCTCCACCATTCACCCGCGCAACATTCCGGCAACCTGTGCCACCTGCCATCGCGGCATTTACAAGGAGTTCATCAAGAGTGTGCACTATGACGCCGGCAACCGCAGCGAGCACAAGCTGCCCACCTGCATCGACTGCCACTCCGCGCACGGCATCGCCCAGGTCGAGCAGGATGCCTTCATGACCGAAGTCACGCAGCAATGCGGCTCCTGCCACCAGGAGCTGGCCCGGACCTATTTCGAGACCATGCATGGCAAGGCCTATCGCCTGGGTTATTTGAAGGCGGCGCGCTGTTCGGACTGTCACGGCGCGCATGCCATCCTGAGCGTGAACGATCCCAATTCCACCGTTGGTCTCACCAACGTGGTCAACACCTGCCGCCAATGCCACGCCGATGCCAACCGCCGTTTCACCGGCTACCTGACGCATGCCACGCACCACGACAAAGTCAAATACCCGATTCTTTTTTACAGCTACTGGGGCATGACCGCGCTGCTGATCTCGGTATTCGGTTTTTTCGGGGTGCATACCCTGCTCTGGCTGCCGCGTTCCTTCAAGGCCTACAGGGAGAGAACGCAGCGCAAGGAGCCGCAGGGCAGGTACTTCATTCAGCGTTTCACCCCGGCGCAGCGCCTCACCCATCTGCTGGTCATCGTCAGCTTTCTGTCGCTCGCACTCACCGGCATGATGCTGAAGTTTTCCAGCATGCCCTGGGCCGGCTTCCTCGCGGACCTGCTCGGCGGGGTCCCCGTGGCCGGCAAGATTCACCGGCTGGCCGCGCTCATCACCTTCGGCTGCTTCTTTTATCATCTCTACATGCTCCTCCAAAAGAAACGCCGTGAGCGCAAAACGCTGCGGGCCTTCGTCTTCGATCCCAAGTCGCTCTGGTTCAACCGGCAGGACTGGCGGGATTTCGTCGCCACCATGAAATGGTTCCTGGGACGGGGCGAACGGCCGGCCTACGGGCGCTGGACATATTGGGAGAAGTTCGATTATCTGGCGGTGTTTTGGGGCGTTGCCATCATTGGCACTTCGGGCTTGATGCTGTGGTTCCCCGAATTTTTCACCAAGTTCCTGCCGGGCTGGCTGATCAACGTCGCCACCATCATTCACAGCGATGAAGCCCTGTTGGCGGTCGGCTTCATCTTCACCGTGCACTTCTTCAACACGCATTTGCGCCCGGAAGCCTTCCCGATGGACAAGGTGATCTTCACCGGTGTCACGCCGCTGGAAGAGTACAAAGCCCTGCGGCCGCGCGAATATGAGGAGCTCAAGGCCAGCGGCGAATTGCGCAAAGTGCTGGTCACCAAAACCCTCTCCCCGCGCCGGGAGCAAGTCCTGCAGCTCTTCGGCTTTCTGTTCCTCGGCCTTGGCCTGCTGTTGGTGGGATTGATCATCTATTCCGTGCTGTTCGGGTATAAATAGTGTCTGTCCGAAAACGTTCCCACCCCGGCGGAGCCGGGTTGTTTCGCTGCGTGCATGCCGGCAAAACCGCGGTGCGGGAAGCTTGTTTCCTGCCGGCAGGAAGGGTGTGTGCCGCAGGGTATCGGCGTTCCCCCCGCTGGCAGCGCGGCAGAAGACAGAAGTTCCGCGGCATGACGATTCCACACAGATTCACATCCCAAATCATCGGAGGCGACGATGTCGGATTTCTTTTCGCGGCTCAGCCGGCGCTCCTTTCTCGATTACTTGCTCGGTGGCGGGTTGGCGGCCTTGGCTGGTGCTGTTCTTTTTCCGGTATTGAAATATATCATGCCACCGGCGATTCCGCAGGCGGTGCAAAATGATGTGGTGGCCGGCAAGGTCGGCGAGCTGGCGCCCAACTCCGGCAAGGTTTTCCGCTTCGGCAACAAACCCGGCCTGTTGGTGCGCACGCCCGCGGGCGATTATCGCGCGTTCTCGGCGGTGTGCACCCATCTGCAATGCACCGTGCAGTATCGCGATGATTTCAAGCATATCTGGTGCGCCTGCCACAACGGCCATTTTGATTTGACCGGCCGCAATATTGCGGGGCCGCCCCCCCGGCCGCTGGAGGAATATCGCGTCGAAATTCGCGGGGAAGATGTTTTCGCGATCCGGCAGTCCTGAGCCATTTTTTCGTCCGTGGAATCGCGCTGCTGGCGTGCGGTTCCGTCACCATCCAGGAGAGGGCGCATGATGTCAAGACGAGGTGTCTCTCATGTCCACGATCGTTGCAAAAAGCAGCTTCTGGCGCGAGCGTTTTCCAGTTGATGCTGTCGTGCATTTTTTCGCCAGGAAGACGGTGCCGCTGCACCGCCATACGATTTGGTATTATCTCGGCGGCATGACACTGTTCTTCTTTCTCATCCAGGTCGGCACCGGTGTGTTGCTGCTGCTCTACTATCGTCCCACCGCCGAAGCCGCATTCGAGAGCGTGCAATTCATCATGACCAAGGTGCAGTTCGGCTGGCTGATTCGTTCGCTGCACAGTTGGTCGGCGAATCTGATGGTGGCGGCGGCCATGATTCACATGTTCAGCGTGTTTTTCCTGAAAGCCTACCGCAAGCCGCGCGAGATCACCTGGGTCTCCGGCGTGCTGCTGTTCTTCCTTGCCCTGGCTTTTGGTTTCACCGGCTATTTGTTGCCGTGGAATACGCTGGCCTACTTTGCCACCAGAGTCGGCACCGAGATCGTCTCCGTTGTGCCGGTCATCGGCCACGAGCTGCTGTTGTTCCTGCGCGGCGGCGAGGACGTCACCGGTGCGACGCTGACACGCTTGTTTGGTTTTCACGTCGCGGTGCTGCCCATGCTCACCACCACGCTGCTGGTTTTGCACCTGCTGCTGGTGCAAGTGCAGGGCATGAGCGTGCCGCCCGGTGAGGAAGCCCGGGCCGTCCAACGCAAACCCATGCCGTTTTTCCCTTATTTCCTGATGCGGGATCTCGTCGGCTGGCTGGTGGCGCTCGGTATGTTGGCCGCGCTGGCCGCGCTTTTTCCCTGGGAGCTGGGCGAGAAAGCCGATCCCTTTGCGCCGGCGCCGCCCGGAATAAAACCGGAATGGTATTTTCTCTTCATGTTTCAGACCTTGAAGTACGTTCCTGCGAAAATACTCTTCCTGGATGGCGAGGTGCTGGGTATCCTGGCATTCGGACTGGTCGGCGTGTTTTGGCTGTTGGTGCCGTTTCTGGACCGCCATCCGGAGGCAGGAGGCCGGACGCGTTGGTTCACGGTATTCGGCTGGCTGGCGCTGGCTTTCATCGTTGTCATGTCGCTGCTTGCCTATGTTGTGCCCCAGACGTTTTGACCCCCCGCATCTCACTTGCACGAACACGAGAGGCGAAGCCGCCATGAAAAAAATATTTTTCCCGCTGCTTCTGGGACTCAGTCTGGCTCATGCCCAAACGCCGCCGGAAAGCAGTTGTCTCATTTGCCACCGGCAGCTCGAGGCCGAACTCCTGGCACCGGTCACGGCATGGGCGAATGACATTCATGCCGGCAGCGGCCTGGGTTGTGAGAGCTGTCACGGTGGCAACCCCAGCCCTGCAGTGGCCGACGACCCGGAAGCCGCGATGAGTCGCGCGGCCGGTTACCGCGGCAAGCCCGCCCGCACGAGCATTCCCCGGTTGTGCGCCTCCTGTCACAGTGATCCGGCCGTTATCAAAAAATACAACCCGGCGTTGCCGACCGATCAATTGGCCAGTTATCGCACCAGCCGTCATGGCGAGCTGCTGTTCCAGAAGGGCGATGACAAGGTCGCGGTGTGCAGTGACTGCCATGGCTCGCACGGCATTCTGGCGGCGGGCGACTCACGTTCGCCGGTCTATCCCTTGAATGTGCCCGCCACCTGCGGGCGCTGCCACGCCGATGCTGGCTACATGGCTGGCTATGGCATCGGGGTGGGGCAAGTCGCAGACTACGAGGCGAGCGTGCATGGTGAGGCCTTGCTGCGCAAACGTGATACAGCCGCGCCGGCCTGCAATGACTGTCATGGCAATCACGGCGCCATTCCGCCCGAAGTGAAAAACATCTCGCACGTGTGTGGGCGCTGTCATTTCAACAACGCCGGTCTGTTTGCCAGGAGCCCGCATGCGCAGCCCTTTGAAGAAATGGGACTGGCGCAGTGTGAGACCTGCCACGGCAATCACAACATCACCGCGCCCACGGATGCCCGTCTCGATCCCACGGGCAGCGAATTTGCCTGTGGCAGTTGCCACGAGCCGGAAAGCGCCGGCTGGAAAAATGGCGCCGAAATGTTTGCGATTTTGCACGCGATGAAAAGTAAAATCGCGACCGCGGACAGCCTGGTGCGCCGAGCGGAGCGCGCCGGCATGGAAGTGAGCGAGGCCAAATTCATCATTTCCGCCGCGAATGATGAACTCATCAAGGCCCGCACCCAGGTGCACACTTTTCGATCCGCGCTGCTGCAGGAGAGATCGAAGACGGGAGTTGATCTGGCGAATCAGGCGGTCGGGCTGGGCCGCGCCGCCCTGCAGGAGTTACAGTATCGCCGCCAGGGGCTGGCGGTTTCCATGGTCATCATTTTCGCCGTGGCCGCCGCACTGTATGCGAAAATTCGACGCAAAGACCGGGAGTGGCAGCAATCACAGGAGCGTGGCTGAGCTTTGTTCGCCTGATCCGTGCGCGGCACTGTCGCCGTGGCCCCGGTGCAACCCTCGGTGTCATGATCCAGCACAAAAATCCTCCCGCGAAAGCGAAGTCCCACGGAAAACGTCGTTTTGCGGGAGAAAAACGTGACATCTTCGGCAAGCGGGCGATCTCATGGAGGGTTGCATGGCGGAGCGCAAGGTCTCAGTGTTGTGTGCCCACTCAAAAAGTAACTCTGAACGAGTCAACCGCCACGACTCATGCTGATTGGAATCGTGTGCGCGTCTCAGCGTGCGATGGCACCCTCCTCCACGCCAGGTGGCGAGCCTGTCGGGGCCGGGCGGGAGGTGGGCTTGTTCCCTGCGCTTTTCTTGAGTTGGCATTGCAGCGCTGACGAATAACGCCGTATCGTTCGAAACCCTTTGACCATTCTCCGGAGAAAAGTGGTATGGAAAACACGATCGCGAACTCGCGCAAGCTTCCCGGTTCGTTTTACAATCTCATCAGTATTGCGGGCGCGGCCATTGCGGGCTTCAGCTTCGTCGCCATTTTGTTTCTTTTTATCGTCGATTTTTTCCTGCAAACCTCGACGCCCTACCTCGGCATCATCAATTATCTGGTTTTCCCCGTATTTTTGATTTTGGGATTGCTGCTGGTGCCAATCGGCATGTGGCGCGAGCATCGCCGGCGTGCCAGCTCCCATGCCCTGCCGAGCCTGCCGCGGATCGATCTCAACCTTCCCCACCACCGCCGCATGTTCCTGCTCTCGGTGTCGGTGACCAGCCTCTTTCTCCTGTTGACCGGGGTGGGCAGCTATCAAGCCTACGAGTTTACCGAGTCCACCCAGTTTTGCGGCACCATCTGCCACACGGTGATGGAGCCGGAATACACCGCCTACCAGGACTCACCCCATGCGCGCGTCACGTGCACCGGCTGTCACGTCGGCCCGGGTGCCGGCTGGTATGTGCAATCGAAGCTCTCCGGCCTGTATCAAGTGTACTCCGTGGCTTTCAACAAATACCCGCGGCCGATTCCAACGCCGATCACCAACCTGCGGCCGGCGCGCGAGACCTGCGAGCAATGCCACTGGCCGCAGGCCTTTTTTGGATCCAAGCAAAGCGAGCGCGTGCACTTCATGAAGGACGAGGCCAACACGCGCTGGACCTACAACCTGCTCATCAAGATCGGCGGCGGCAGCCCGGAGCTCGGGCACACTTCCGGCATTCACTGGCACATGAACATCGCCAACAAGATTGAATACCTGCCCGCCGATGAATCCCGCGAAGTGATTCCCTGGGTGCGTGCGACCAACGCCAAAGGCGAGGTGACGGTGTACACCTCCGATCCCGGTCTGCTGGACGCCGCCGCCATTGACGAGAGCAAGCTGCGGGTGATGGATTGCATCGATTGCCACAACCGCCCCACGCACATCTTCAAATCGCCCAACATTGCGGTGAACGCCGCGCTGAATTACGGCCGGCTTGACCCAACGCTGCCGATGATCAAAGCCGCCGCCGTGGACGCACTGCTGCCGGAATATCCCAGCATGGAAGCGGCACTGGCTGCAATCGATTCTTCGCTGCATGCCTTTTATGAGCAAAACTATCCGGAAGTGGCGGCAACGAAGGCCGCGCAAATCAACGCCGCGGTGGCAAGCGTGCAAAGTATCTACGCCAGGAACAATTTCCCCAGGATGAAGGCGGGCTGGCGCAACTATCCGGATCACATCGGCCACTATCTCAGCCCCGGCTGCCATCGCTGCCACGACGGGTTGCACAAAAGCGCCGAGGGCAAGACCATCACGCGGGATTGCAACGCCTGTCATCTCATCATCGCCCAGGGCGACGGCAAAACTGTTCAGGAAAGCAACCTGAACGGGCTGGAATTCCGCCATCCGGTTGATATCGGCGACGCCTGGACGGAGACCAGTTGTCATGAATGCCACGGCCTCGCCGCCGGCATGTAGCGTGTGGCTCCGATGGACTGAACGGTGGTTGCCGTTACCGAAGCAGCCCTGGTGGTGCGCGAGCACGGCCGGGGCTTTTGTTTTCGCAAGAAAAAGAAAAAACGTCCCCCAAATTCTCAAAAATGAAAAAATCCAATCTTCAGATCGTCGGCTGGAGGGGAAGCGCTATTGTTTTACTGCAACTAAAGCCGGCCAGTCTTCAGCCGGGAAGTGCAGCATGCTTTTTGCAAAATGTTGTTACCATCTCTTGCAGCTTTGCTGCCCCCCTGGTTCAGGAGAAAAGGGTGGTGTGGCCAGCAGGGCGTCACGCATTCGACTGTGAGGTGTCAGCCTTGTGTTTGGAAACAGCAGTCGTCGCACAAGTGATCGGGCCTCGGCTCATGGTTTGGTCGCGAATCGCGAATGATTGTCATGTGAATGCTATGCACTTGTGCGACGCTGCAGCTTGACGGCCGGGCAGGAGGGTAGTTCACCGGGGAATGTGCACCGGCCGGGGCGAGATACGTGTTGCCGCACCTTTTTCCACCTTCACTGAACCAAGGGAGGTTCCTATGCCGGATTGCAATGCCACGATTTGGCAGACGATGCAGGCCAAGGGATACACCCGCCGTGAGTTCCTGAGGTTTTGCAGCTTCGCTGCCGGGCTGGCCGGGATCGAAGCCACCGGCCTGGCGCGCGTCGTTCACGCCTTCGAGAAAAAACCGAGACCTGCAGTCGTCTGGCTTCACTTTCAGGAGTGCACCTGCTGCAGCGAATCCTTCATCCGTTCCTCCCACCCGCTGGTTGCTGACATCGTGCTCGACAAACTCTCGCTGGACTACACCGAGACCCTGCAGGCCGCCGCCGGCCATCAGGCGGAAAAGTGTTTGCACGACACCATCACCAATTATGCCGGCCAATACATTCTGCTGGTCGAGGGCTCGGTGCCGATGAAGGATGACGGCGTCTACTGCATGATCGGCGGCCGCGCGGCGGAAGACATCCTGCTGGAATGCGCCAAAGAGGCCGCGGCGGTCATCGCCTGGGGCAGTTGTGCCTCCAACGGCTGCATCCAGGGTGCCAAACCCAATCCCACCAATGCCACGCCGATTCACAAAATCATCAGCAAACCCGTGATCAACGTGCCCGGCTGCCCGCCGATCGCCGATGTCATGACCGGCGTGGTGACGCATCTTCTGGTTTACGGCCGCGCACCCGCGCTCGACGGCCAGGGCCGGCCCAGGGAGTTTTACGGCCGCCGCGTGCATGATACCTGCTACCGCCGGCCGTACTATGATGCCGGTTTGTTCGTGGAAAGGTGGGACGATGAAAAAGCCCGCAAGGGCTACTGTCTCTACAAAATGGGATGCCGCGGCCCGGTGACCTACAATGCCTGCTCCGTCACCCGCTGGAACAACGGCGTGAGCTATCCCATTCAATCCGGGCACGGCTGCATTGGCTGCAGTGAGAACGGCTTTTGGGATAATGGGCCGTTCTACCGCCACCTGGCCAGCTTCCCGGGCTTCGGCATCGAGAGCACGGCCGACACCATTGGCACGGTGGTGGGCGTGGCTGCCGCCGCGGGCGTCACGGCACATGCCATCGTGACCAACATCCGCAAACGCCAGCTCATCAGTGAGCACATGGAGGAATCGGTGACTGACCGCAAGGCGAAGGGAGGTGAGCGCTAATGGCACGCATTGTTGTTGACCCAATCACCCGCATCGAAGGGCATTTGCGCATCGAAGCCGTGGTGGAGAACGGTCGCATCGCCGAGGCCTACAGCTCCGGCACGATGGTGCGCGGCTTCGAGAAAATTTTGAAAGGCCGCGATCCGCGCGACGCCTGGGCCTTCACCGAACGCGCCTGCGGCGTGTGCACCACCGTGCATGCCCTCGCCAGCGTGCGCACCGTGGAAGATGCGCTCGGCATCACCGTTCCCAAAAACGCCGAGCTGATTCGCAATCTGATGTGCGGCGCGCAATATGTGCAGGATCATGTCGTGCATTTCTATCATCTCCATGCGCTGGACTGGGTGGATGTCGTGAGCGCGCTGTCCGCCGATCCCGCCGCCACCGCGAAGCTGGCGCAAAGCCTTTCCCCGTGGCCGAAAAGCTCGCCGGGTTACTTCGCCGACCTGCAAAAACGCCTGCAAACGTTTGTGGCCAGCGGCCAGCTCGGCATTTTCGCCAACGGCTATTGGGGCCATCCCCAGTACAAACTCCCGCCGGAGGTCAACCTGATGGCCGTGGCACACTACCTCGAAGCGCTGGAATGGCAGAAGGAAATCGTCAAGGTGCACACCATCTTCGGCGGCAAAAACCCGCATCCCAACTATCTCGTCGGCGGCGTGCCCTGTTCGATCAATCTCGATGAAGTCAATGCCATCAACACCGAGCGCTTGAATCATGTCGCCAAACTCATTGCCGATGCCATCGTCTTCGTCGAACAAGTTTATCTGCCCGATCTGCTGGCGATTGCCGGTTTTTACAAAGACTGGGCGGCCATTGGCGGCGGCTTGACCAACTATCTCGCCTACGGCGAGTTTCCCACGCGCAGCTACAACCAGCCCGACTCCTTCAAATTTCCACGCGGTGCCATCCTCAACCGCAATTTGAACGAAGTGCACGAGGTGAATGGCCGGGACAGGGAGGAGATCAAGGAGTACATTTCGCATTCGTGGTACAGTTACAACAACGGCGACGGCGCGGGTTTGCATCCCTGGGACGGCGAGACAGAATTCAACTTCACCGGCCCCAAGCCGCCGTTCCAGCAGCTCAATGTCGAGGGCAAGTATTCCTGGCTGAAAACGCCGCGCTGGAAAGATCATGCCATGGAAGTCGGACCACTCGCGCGCCTGCTGGTCGCCTATGCCAAAGGCGTGACCGAGGTGCGGGAGATCGTCAACGACACGTTGCACCGGCTCGCGGTGCCGGTCACCGCGCTGTTCTCCACGCTCGGACGCACCGCGGCACGCGGCCTGGAAACCAGGCTGGTTGTGCACTGGATGCAGGAGTTCTATGACGAACTGGTGGCCAATGTCAAAGCCGGTGAGACCCGCACCTTCACCGACGAGAAATGGGATCCCGCGACCTGGCCGGAAACCTGTGAAGGGGTGGGCATGAGTGAAGCGCCGCGCGGTGCTCTGGCACACTGGATTCGCATCAAGGACAAGAAGATCGACAATTATCAACTGGTGGTGCCCAGCACCTGGAATGCCTCCCCCAAGGATCATCGTGGACAGCGCTCGGCATATGAGGAATCGCTGCTCGGCACGCCGGTGGCCAATGTCGACCAGCCGGTGGAGATTCTCCGCACGATTCATTCCTTCGATCCGTGCATCGCGTGCGCCGTGCATCTCTATGATCCCGCCGGCCGGCAGGTTCACCGGGTGAAATTTTATTGAGGAGGCGGCCATGGCAACGACCTCAACCGGGGTGGCTTATCGCCGCGTCTACGTCTGGCAGCTCCCGGTGCGTTTCTATCACTGGCTCAATGCCCTGTGCGTTGCGGTGTTGATCGTCACCGGCTATCTGATCGGCAACCCGCTGGCCATTTCCTATTCCACCGAGGCCTACCAGCAGTATTGGTTCGGCACGGTGCGCTTCGTGCATTTCGTCGCCGCTTTCATCTTCTTTTTCAACTTCATGGTGCGCATCTACTGGGGCTTCGTTGGCAACCAATACGCGCGCTGGGAGAATTTCATCCCGTTCCGCAAGGCGCAATGGCGGGAGATCCTCGAAGTGCTGAAGGTGGATGTGCTGCAGGCGAAGATCAAGGGCCTGATCTCCATCGGCCACAACGCGCTTGCCGGCGTCACCTACTTTCTGTCGTTTCTCGCGTTTCTGTTTCAGTCACTCACCGGTTTTGCGCTGTATTCCAGCATGAGTGACTCGTTCTTTCCGCGGCTGTTTGCCTGGATTGTGCCGTTGATGGGGGGCGACTTTGCGGTGAGGCAGTGGCATCACCTGTTCCTGTGGTTTTTCGTGGTGTTCATCATCGTTCACATGTATCTGGTGTTCTACCACGATTACATCGAGGGCCGCGGCACCACTTCCTCGATGGTGGGAGGATGGAAGTTTGAGCGGGAGGACGTGTTCCGTGAACAATAACCAGTTGTCAGTGGTCAGTTTTCCGTGTGACAACACTGACTGATTCCTGAAAACCCGGATAAAGCAGATGCCGGCATTCAACCACGCGAGTGCGCCGAAGGTACTGATTCTCGGCATCGGCAACGTGCTGCTGGGCGATGAGGGCATTGGCGTGCATGTGGTGCAGCATCTGCAAAACATGCCGCTGCCGGAGGGCGTGGCATGTTTGGACGGTGGCACCGGCAGTTTCAACCTGCTCGAGCCGATGCAACAAGCCGGGAAAGTGATTCTGATCGACGCCATCATGGATGGCGCGCCGGCGGGGACGGTACGCCGCCACCGTCCCCGCTTTTCCCAAGACTATCCGCGCACGCTCACGGCGCACGACATTGGACTGAAAGATTTGTTGGATGCGTTTTATCTGCTCGGCAATCCGCCGGAAGTGATTTTGTATGCCGTGTCCATTTCGGCATTGCAGGGGGTGGGGACGGAGCTGTCACCGGAGCTGGCGACGGTCATACCGCAAGTGGCGCAGCTAGTCCTTGCCGAGAGTGCGTCTTGAAAGCAGCGGCTTGTAGGGCATCCCGGCACCGCTTCACGCCCCGCTGCCATACTCGCGTCATCAGCAAAACAAGGAAACCCTGATGCACGAACTTTCGATTGCCACCGCCATTGTTGAAACCGTTTTGCAGGAAATGCAGCGCCGGCAACTGCCGGCCGTGTCGGCCGTCGGCGTGCGCGTGGGTGCGCTGAGCGGCGTGGTCCCGGATGCGTTGGAATTCAGCTTCCAGGCCATCATCAACGGCACGCCGCTGGCCGGTGCCCGGTTGGCGATCGAACAGGTGCCGCTGCAGGGCAAATGCCGGAATTGCGGTTTGGATTTTTCAGTGCAGGAGTTTATTTTCGCCTGCCCTGACTGCCATTCGGGGCAAATCGAAATCACCCGGGGGGAGGAGTTGGAGATTGCGTATTTGGAAGTGAGTTCATAGTTGCGCCTTCAGGCACAGTTGCGTCATGAACGCTTTGTCCCGGCAAGGACGACTGCGAACCGTTTTCAATTCAATCGACAAGAGCATGACTGAAAAAATCGCCGTTGAGAAAAAGGTCCTCTCTGAAAATGACAAGCTCGCCGCCGAGGTTCGCAGCCAGTTGATGCGACACGGCGTGGTGGCGCTCAATCTGGTCAGCTCCCCCGGCTCGGGCAAGACCAGTCTGCTGGAAAGGACGCTGGCGGAGTTAAATCAGGAACTGCGCCTGGGTTTGATTGCCGGTGATGTGCAGACGGAGAATGATGCCGACCGTTTGAAACGTGCCGGCGGCAGGCTGGTGCAGCCGATAGTGACCGGCGGTTTGTGCCATCTCGATGCCAAAATGATCACGCGCGTGCTGCCGCAATTCGATCTGGCGCAGCTCGATCTGCTGTTCATTGAGAATGTCGGCAACCTGGTTTGTCCGTCGAGTTATGATCTCGGGGAGGACATGAAAGTCGTGCTCATCAGCACCACCGAGGGCGATGACAAACCGCTGAAGTATCCCGCCATGTTTCGACGGGCCAAAGTGATGGTGATCAACAAAATCGATCTGCTCGGCACCTCCGATTTCGACCTCGAGCGGGCCAAGGCGAATGCCCGTCGCATCAATGCCGATCTCGAGATTTTTGAGGTCTCCTGTCGCACCGGCGCCGGCCTGCGCGCCTGGTTTGACTGGCTGCGCGGGCTGGTGCACGGCCCGGCGCGCGCAGTGCCACCGACCATGGGAGCATAACTTGCTGCGTCGCGAACGCATTCACATTTCCGGCATCGTGCAGGGTGTTGGTTTCCGCCCCTTTGTTTACCGCCTGGCCCAGCAGTGCGGTCTGGGCGGTTTTGTGAGCAACAACACCGAAGGTGTGCTGATCGAGGCCGAGGGTGCGGCTGCCGCGCTGCAGGAATTTCGTGCCCGCCTGGCACGGGAGGCGCCGCCCGCCGCGCGCATCGTCCGGCTCGAGGTGGCGGAAATAGCCCCGGCCGGCGAAGTCGATTTCAAAATCGTTGCCAGCCGGCGTGACCGTCCGGCGCAGGCCTTCATCTCCCCCGATCTCGCGCTCTGCGCCGATTGCCGCGCGGAACTGTTCGATCCGCAAAACCGCCGCTTTCATTACCCTTTCATCAATTGCACCAATTGCGGGCCGCGCTACACCATCGTGCGTGGCATTCCCTATGACCGGCCCAACACCTCGATGAGCGTGTTTGCGATGTGTGCTGCCTGTGCGGCGGAGTATCACGATCCCGCCAACCGCCGCTTTCACGCGCAGCCCAATGCCTGCCCGCAATGCGGGCCGCGCCTGTGGCTGTGTGACCGCCACGGCACGCGGCTGGCGGAGGCCGGGGCGCTGGCACAGGCGGTCGTGCAATTGCAGCAGGGCGCCATCGTTGCCATTCGCGGCTTGGGCGGCTTTCACCTCGCGGTGGATGCCCGCAATGAATCCGCGGTGCAGGCGCTGCGGCGGCGCAAGGGCCGCGCTGAAAAACCGTTTGCGATGATGGCGCGCGACCTGGCCACCCTCGAAAAATTTTGTTTCGTTTCGCCGCTGGAACAGGCCATGTTGCAGCAACCCACCCGGCCCATCGTTCTGCTGCGGCGTCGTGACTGCAACCAGCTTGCCGCCGCGGTGGCGCCACACCAGAAATATTTCGGCTTCATGCTGCCCTACACCCCGCTGCATGAGTTGTTGCTGCACGACCACTTCGAGGCGCTGGTGATGACCAGCGGCAATTTCAGCGAGGAGCCGATTGCCATCTCCAATGAGGAGGCGCTCGCGCGCCTGGCGGCGCTGGCGGATTTCTTTCTGCTGCACGATCGCGAGATTCTGCAGCGCTGCGACGATTCCATTGTGCGCTGTGCCGCCGGCCGGCCGCGACTGCTCCGCCGCGCGCGCGGCCACGTCCCCCAGCCGGTGTTCCTGCCACGCGCGACACGGCGCCGTGTGCTGGCGTGTGGCGGAGAATTGAAAAACACCATTGCCCTCTCGCGCGGCAATGCGGTTTTTCTCAGCCAGCACATTGGCGATCTCGACAATCCCGCGGCGTTTGCTTTTTTTGAAAACAGCATCGCACATCTGCAGCGCATCCTCGAGATCGTTCCGGAGTTGATCGCGTATGATTTGCATCCGGAGTATCTCTCCACCAAGTGGGCGGTGCAGCAGGAGCATCTGCCGCGCGTCGGAGTGCAGCATCATCATGCACATCTCGCAGCGGTGATGGCCGACAACGGCGTGACGGAAAAAACCATTGGGCTGATTCTGGACGGCACCGGCTATGGCAGCGATGGCACGATCTGGGGCGGGGAGGTGCTCATCGGCGATGCGGCCGCCTGCCAGCGCTTTGCTTATTTGCAGCCGGTTGTCATGCCGGGCGGCACGGCCGCGATCCGGCAGCCCTGGCGCATGGCGTTGAGCTATTTGGCGGCGACTTTCGGCAGCAACCTCGGGCAGTTGTCGCTGCCTTTTTTGCAGCAGCTGCGCGGGGAGGCCGTGCAGGTGGTGCTGCAGATGATCGACAAAAACATCAACTCGCCGCTCACCTCCAGTTGCGGCCGGCTGTTCGACGGTGTGGCGGCGCTGCTCGGGCTGCGTCAGGAGGTGAATTATGAAGCCCAGGCCGCCATCGAACTGGAAATGCTGGCGGACGAAGGGCAGCAGGATTTTTATTCTGACGCGGTGCGTTCCGCCGGCGCCGGCGCGCTTCCCCTCACGCCGGTGGTCGCCGCCGTGGTGGAGGAATTGCAAAACCATGTGCCGCGTGAAAAAATCGCGGCGCGCTTTCATCATACGATGGCCGAATTGTTCGTGCGCGCGGCCTGCGCCGCACGGGAGCTGACGGGTATCGCGCGCGTCGGCCTGAGCGGCGGCGTGTATCAAAACACTCTCTTTTTTCACCGCATGACAGCGCGGCTGCAGGCGGAAGGCTTCGAGGTTTTGAGCCATCAGCAAGTGCCCACCAATGACGGCGGCCTGGCGCTCGGGCAGGTTGTGATTGCCGACGCGCTGGCCGGTCAAAATTGAACAGGGAGTCTGCCCTATGTGTCTGGCCATCCCCGGAAAGGTCATCGCCATCTACGAGCAGAACGGCCTGAAAATGGGCCGCCTGGATTACGCCGGCACGGTGAACACCGCCTGCCTGGAATACGTGCCGGATGTCCAAATTGGACAATATGCACTGGTGCATGCCGGATTTGCGATCAGCGTGCTCGATGAAGAGGAAGCGCGCAAAACCTATGCGGTGTGGGATGAGCTGGTGCGGGCCGCGGCGGAGGAGGGCACCGACATCTTCGGCATGCCGTTCGAAAAATCGCCGCCAGGCTGAGTCCGCCACCAAGCCTTTCCTGCAGCGACACGGGAGGTTGACAACGCGCCTTCGGGCAACGCCGGGCGGGGTGCACGTTTTTGCTGACGTGGGTTGCCTTGCGCTTGCGACAGGGCTTTCAAAACAAACAAGAGGCCGGGCATGAAATATCTCGAAGAATACCGCAAACCCGAAATCGTGCGGCATTTGGTGCAGGAGATCCGCGCAATCACCACACGGCCGTGGATGATCATGGAGGTGTGCGGCGGCCAGACGCATTCCATCCTCAAAAACGGCATCGATCAAATTCTGCCCAAAGAGATCGAGCTGGTGCACGGCCCCGGCTGCCCGGTGTGCGTGACCCCGCTGGAACAGATCGACAAGGCGCTGGCCATCGCCCGCCGGCCCGAAGTGATTTTCACCTCCTTTGGCGACATGCTGCGCGTGCCGGGCTCGCGCGAGGATTTGTTCATGGTGAAATCCGCGGGCGGTGATGTGCGCGTGGTTTATTCGCCGCTCGATGCCGTCCAGCTTGCCCGCGAGAATCCCCACCGGCATGTGGTCTTCTTCGCGGTGGGCTTCGAGACCACGGCGCCCAACAATGCCATGGCGGTCTGGCAGGCGCATCGCGAAGGTCTGCGCAATTTTTCGATTTTGGTTTCGCATGTGCTGGTGCCGCCGGCGATGAAAGCCCTGCTGTCGTCACCCCGCAACCGCGTGCAGGGTTATCTCGCCGCCGGGCACGTCTGCACGGTGATGGGGTGGGAGGAATACGAGCCGATTGCGGCGCAGTATCATGTGCCCATCGTGGTGACCGGTTTCGAGCCGGTGGACATTCTCGAAGGCGTCCTGATGACGGTGCGGCAACTGGAACGCGGGGAGGCGCGCGTGGAAAACCAGTACTCGCGCGTGGTGCGCCGCGAGGGCAACCGGCCGGCGCAGGAGTTGATTCGCAAAGTCTTTGAAATCGCCCCGCGCAAATGGCGCGGCATCGGCGAGATCCCGGCGAGCGGCCTGCGGCTGCGGCCGGAGTTTCGCGCCTACGATGCCGAGGTCATCTTCGATCTCGGCGAGCTGCAGGTCGAAGAACCGGCCATTTGCATCAGCGGTCTGGTGTTGCAAGGCTTGAAGAAGCCCGACGAATGCCCCGCCTTCGGCCGGCAATGTACACCGCAAACGCCGCTGGGCGCCACCATGGTATCCTCTGAGGGCGCCTGCGCGGCGTACTTTGCCTATCACCGCCAGAGAGCGGAAGAAGTGCGGGAGGGCGCAGAAGCGGGAAAGGCAGCAGACGCATGAAGCGGAGCCACTGGCATGAGTGAGTTCAATCTGCAATGCCCATTGCCGATCTCGCAGCACGACACCATCCAGCTTGGTCACGGCAGCGGCGGCAAGATGATGAATGATCTGATCGCCAGGCTGTTCTTGTGGGCCTTCGAAAATCCCTACTTGAACAAGCGCGATGACCAGGCCGTGGTCGAGATCAACGGTGTGCGGCTGGCGGTCAGCACGGATTCTTTCGTTGTCGATCCGATTTTTTTTCCGGGTGGCGATATCGGCGAGCTGGCGGTTTATGGCACGGTGAACGACGTGTGCATGAGCGGCGGCCGGCCGCTGTTTCTTGCGGCCAGTGTGATATTGGAGGAAGGTTTTCCCCTGGCAGATCTGCGCCGGGTGGTCGAGTCCATGGCCGCCGCCGCCCGCCGCACCGGCGTGATGATCGTGACCGGCGACACCAAAGTCGTCAACAAGGGCAAGGGCGACAAGATTTTCATCAACACCACCGGCATCGGCGTGGTCGAGCATCCCTGGCAGATTTCCGCCGGCCTAATCCGGCCCGGGGATCTCGTGCTGCTCAGCGGCAGCCTGGGTGATCATGGCATTGCCATCCTTTCGCGGCGGGAAGGGCTGGCTTTCGAAACGCCGGTGACAAGCGATACGGCGCCACTGCATGAACTGGTGGCGGCGGTGGTGCAGGCCGGCGGCGAGGCGGTGCATGCGCTGCGTGATCCGACGCGTGGCGGGCTGGCTGCCACGTTGAACGAGTTTGCCGCGACCGCACAGGTGGGCATTCGCATTCGTGAAGATCGTATTCCTCTAAAACCCGCGGTCGCCGGTGCTTGTGAGATTTTGGGATTGGATCCGCTTTACGTCGCCAATGAAGGCAAGCTGGTGGCGGTGGTTGCCGCGGCCCGTGCACAAGAAGTGTTGCGTGTCATGCGGGCGCACCCGCTTGGCCGGGAAGCGGCTCTCATCGGCGAAGTGGTCGCCGACCGCCCCGGCCTGGTCACGATGCAAACCCGGTTGGGTAGCTGGCGCATGGTCGATATGCTGGTGGGCGAACAATTACCGCGGATTTGTTGAACACCTGAATTTTGCCTGCGGGCTTGTTGTAGCCCGGAAGAGATGGCGTGTTCACAAAACTCCACCAGTTGGTCCGCTCGCAGTCAGGCAAGACTTTTTCGAATGGGGCGCGGCCCGGACTGCGACATTCGCCCGTTTGCCGAAGGCGTCACGGCTTCTCTCCCACGAAAATGGACCGCCACAAAATGGCTTTTTCCGTGGGATTTCTGCTTTCGTGGGCGGATGGTTTGGGCTTGATCCTGACCCTGAGGGTTGCATCACGGTTGTGCTGCCTGAATTTTGCATGCTGGCTTGCTGTTGTCTGGAAGAAGTGGCGTGGGTGAAGTGGACCCCTGCCGGAGTTGACCGCACGTTGGCCGGCAAAATTTTTGATGCCCCACCCTTTGGGTGGTTGGATGTTGCGATCTAACCGGCGTTTCCCGCCGAGGGGATCAAGCCGGGTGCAAAATTTAATTTTGGGAACGATTCCCGCCCGCCAGGCTTTTGAACCGCCAGGGCGCCACGAATGCAAGGCAGTGCCAGTCCGGTGTTCTTCCCGGCTTCGTGGGTGACAGGTTTGGTCGCGGCAGGACAGCCGCGTCCTGCGCACCGAACCCGGCAGGCAAAACGCCTCGGGCGGTTTCGCCATGCATCAATTTCAAACACAGGAGTCCTGCATGTCCGCCCCTTCATCGCTGTGGGTTTTGTTGACGTCGACGGTGACGATTGCGATTGTACATGCCCTGGCGCCGGATCATTGGGTGCCGTTTGTGAGCATCGGTCGCGCGCAGAAATGGTCGCCGGCCAAATTGTTTTGGGTCACTTTGCTGGCCGGGATGGGGCACGTGGGTTCTTCCATTCTCATCGGCGTGGCTGGCCTGCTCCTGGGTTTCAGCCTGGTATCTCTCGAAGGCATCGAATCGCAGCGCGGAGAAGTGGCGGGTCTGTTGCTGATCGGTTTTGGCCTGGCTTACGCGGTCTGGGGATTCAAACGCGCCCGGCATCGCCATCATCATGAAGTCGATCCGCAGAAATCACTCACGCTCTGGACGCTGTTTGCCATTTTTGTGCTTGGTCCGTGTGAGCCGCTGATTCCGCTCATGTTTGCGGGCGCCGCGCTGGACTGGAGCGCGGTGATCACGGTCACAACCGTCTTTGGTTTGATCACCCTGGCGATGATGACCGGGCAGACGCTGCTCGCCTATTTCGGCACCGGTCTGACACGCATGCCATCGCTGGAACATTACGGCCACGCCATTGCCGGACTGGTTATCGCGTTCACTGGCGGCATGGTGATGTTTTTCGGCATCTGAAGAAGTTTGATCCCCGGCAAAATCCTGCCGCAAAACAGCAGACAAGGAAAAGTCCTCACACGCAACCAGACCCCACGGTATGCGAATCATTTCGTGGGACAGGAAATTTTCGAGGAAGAAAAGCTTGAGGGAAAACGGGCTTTGGCCGCTTTCGCAAGCCCGTTTTTAAAGGGCAGATCATAGGCAAGATTTGCAGAATTGAGAATTTTTGCAGGAAGAATTTGCAATCTTGAAAACGGCTCGGTCCCGGCAGCATGGCTGTAACGGTGAAACTTTCATGTTTACAACGCTGACAACCGCAGAAAGTCTGGCATCAGCCTTGCAGATAAAAAAAATGACTGCGCTGGGTGCTGGTCAATTGATTGGATGGTCTGTTATTGATGAGACGAGACGCAGAGCCTGGCGCAGTGAAACAAGGCCCGCAAACCAGGCCAATGGCGATGATGGCAGTGCGCTTGAGCTTTGGCTTGTTTGGGGTCACCCGCCATCGCTGGAAGTAAGCCAGCGAGAAGTACTTCCCCAAGCTTGTGCAGATGAGACCAGCACCTTCAGAGAACCCATCGTGCTGAGCAAGCACGGGCGGCTTATCGGTCGAATCCTGAGGCGTCAATTCTGCATGAGCGCCCTCCTGTTGATGGTGGCTGGGATGAGTCCTCATCCCAGCCTTTTTATTCGTGGTGCAAGATTCGGCTCCCCCGTTTGCCCTGATGAGCTGCATTCAGGCTGTCGCCGGCCCACAGAGAGTGGGGGAGAAGTCTTCGCAAAACCGGCGTGCGGAAGGCACGGCTGCACACTTTGTGTGGAAGTTGCGTGAACAGAATGCTTGGTCCATTTTCGAGCTGACTGGCCATTTTCGTGGGAGGGAAGCCGTGCTGCTTTTAGCAAACAGGCAAATTTCGAAACCGCTCGCCATTCGAAAAAAGTCTTGCTTGACATGGAATAACTGTCGACGCTTTGTGAACACGCCATTTCTTCCGGGCAACAGCCCGCCAGCATGCAAAATTCAGGTAAAAGGCGTTGTTAATCGGGGCTCTCGCATATTCGGGAAAATTTTCCTCACCTTTCCCAAGATTGAAAAATGCATCCCTTGCTTCTTAGTTCTTGTCAGCTAAAAATTAATGAGTTATGCCATCGGTTGGATCGCGATTGGAAGAATCTTGCGGGCACAGGTCTTGCGAGTTTCGAGTTGCAAACTTGTCAACAAGCGTGACCAACCTTCTCTTTTGTGGAAAGGAGGTGCATGCCTCTCCCACACATTTCCCGCACCACAGTTGTGGTTCCTGGTTTCCAGTTGCAGGTGTAGTGAGATGTTTTGACTGGAGGTGGTTATGAGAAGAGTGCTAAAGATTGGCGCCGAATTCTCAGTTGTCCTGATGGTGCTGGCCCGGCTTGCCTTTGCCCAGGCGCCGACTGCCACCATCAAGGTCGAAGGTTACAGTCCACAGGAGATTCACGATCTGGGGTGGACCTCGCCGCGTTCGACCGGCCTTCCGGTAGTCGGAGTGGGGCAGGTGGTTTACTTGCTGGGTAACGCCGGGGCAACCTCGTGGGCGTGGACGTTGAAGTCCAAGCCGGCAGGCTCTGTCGCCACGCTCGACAGCACCAACAAACGGCAGACTACATTCAAACCGGATGTGGTGGGGAAGTTTACGATCGAGCTGGTGATCACGACAGCCGCCGGCACAAGTGCGCCTGCCAGTGTGACCATTACTTCCGCCAAGTTTGTCGGCGTTGGCGGCATGGATGGCCTGCCGCGGGAGTTCCCGCAGTGTGCTCTTTGCCACAGCGGCAATTTCGATGCCTGGAGCAAGACCGGCCATGCGACGTTTTTCTCCCAGGCGATTGACGGCAAGGAGAGCAGCCACTATCGCGAATCCTGCATCGAGTGCCACACTGTCGGTTATGACACCGCCCTTGCTGCCGTCAACGATGGTTTTGATGATGTCGCGCGGGAGTTGGGCTGGGTTTTTCCGGCGGTGCTGCAGCCGGGCAATTGGGAGGCGATGAAGACGAATTATCCCAAACTGGCGGCGCGCGCCAACATTCAGTGTGAAAGCTGCCACGGCCCAGGCAGCGAACACAAGGGCGACAAGACCGCAATCGCCATGAGCCTGGATGAGGCCGCGTGTGGCTATTGCCATGATGAAGAGCCGTACCATCGCATCAGCCAGCAATGGAAAAACTCGGTGCACGGCATTCTCAATCCGACCTTTGAAAGTGTTGCCAACCGGCCGGCCTCTTCCGGCTGTGCCAAGTGCCATTCCGGCTGGGGTTTCATTCGCCGCATCGATCCCAAAAGCCCTGATACGCGGCCGGAGAACGGCTTCTCGCAGATAAGCTGTGCGGTGTGCCACGACCCGCACCGCTCGGAAAGTCTGCCACACATGGTGCGCAGCTTGAATGACGTGCAACTCGGCGACACCACCACTGTGGTCAAGTACGGCGGCATGGGCAAAGTCTGTATGCAGTGCCATATCAGCCGGCGGGATGCGGAAGACTATGTGAACAACCCGGCCAACCTCGGCATTTATTTCGGCCCGCATTACAGCAACCAGGCTGACATGATCGATGGCTCGAACGCGATCGAGTACGGCATTCCGATCGGCAGCTCGGGCCACAAGTTCGCGATCGCCGATGCCTGCGTCACCTGCCATATGGCGGAAACCCCGGCGGCGGGACAACCCGGGCATGACAAAATCGGCGGCCATACCTTTGCCATGGAAGCCGATGGCGTCCAAAATGTGGCCGTCTGCCAGCAGTGCCATGGCCCGATCAAGTCTTTCGATGACATCATGGCCAAAGCCGACTACGACGAAGACGGCACCATCGAAAGCACGCGCCATGAGATTGAAGGCCTGCTGCACAAGCTGGATGAGTTGTTGCCGCCCAATTCGACCACCGCGGAAGTCAATGCCAACTACAAGTGGGAGGCCAGCATGACGCCGGCCGAAATTCAGCGGCGCCAGATGTTGACCAAAGCCTGGTACAACTTCCGCTTCGTCGAGGAAGATCGCAGCATGGGTGTGCACAACGCCGGCTACGCCATTGCCCTGTTGCGGCGTTCGATTGCCACGCTCACCAGCGGTGATATCGGCGCCGGCAAGATCCTCTCGATCAAGGATATTCCGCAGGATCAGGGCAAGCAGGTGCGCGTCTCCTGGTCGAAATTTGCCGCGGATGCACCCGCCGCCACCAATGCGGTGACGAGCTACTCGGTGTGGCGCCGTGTTGATGACCCGGGCAATGCGCTCGGTGTAAAAGTCGGTTCCAGGCAGGAGATGCTCGCTGCGGCTTCGACGGCAAAGCCGGGCAGCCGCTTCACCGTCAACCAATTCGGCACCTGGGATTTTGTGGCGTGGCTGCCGGCCACCGGCTACGAGATGTACAGTGTGGTGGCACCGACTTTGTATGACAGCACGGCCGCGGGCATGCACTGGTCGGTGTTTTTTGTTTCCGGCCAGGCGCGCAATGTGGTCTATGAAACCGCGCCCGACAGTGGCTATTCCGTGGACAACCTGGCGCCCTTCGCGCCCGGTAATGTCACGGCCAGCGTGGTGGACCGCAAGGTGAGTCTGAGCTGGGACGATCCCGTTGACGCCGACTTTCAGTATTTCGCGATCTATCGCAGCACCATCCCCGGCTTTGATCCGAAAGGCACCACACCGATCAAGACACTGACCGGCACCACCTATCTCGATAGCGAGGTCACTGCCGGCCAGAATTACTACTATCGTCTCTCCGCCTTCGACTTCTCCGGCAATGAGAGTGCGTTCTCCGCGGAGTTGCCGGTCTCAATCACCGGCGTCGACGATCACAGCGGTGTTCCGACGGTGTTTGCCCTGCAGCAGAATTATCCCAACCCGTTCAACCCCGAAACCTCGATCCAGTATCACCTGCCGACACCCGGCCACGTGCGTCTGGTGATTTACTCCTCGCTCGGCCAGCAGGTGCGGCGCCTGGTGGATCGCTTCCAGCCGGCGGCGTATCACGTCGTCGTGTGGGACGGCCGGGATGACGCCGGGAATCTGCTGCCTTCCGGTGTCTACTTCTATCGCATCACCGCCGGCAACTTCACGGCGATGAAGAAGATGGTCATGATGAAATAGGGTCAGTTGACCTGATCGGAAGCACGCTTGTCGGCCAACTGATCGCCGGCAAGGGCACCATGCCCGGGAAGTGCTGTGCCGCCGGTCAGTCGTTGTTTGATTCAGTGGCTGCGTTCTTGTGGCAAACAAGGACGCAGCTATTCTTTTGTGGGGGGTGTGCTGTTTAACGGCACGCGGGCGGCGGCTGGCCGATGAGATGCTTGCTTTCAGCGGGAAAATTCGCTATGATTTGTTTGCTCTCTTGGCTGTCGCACTGCAATAAAACGATCCGCCTGTGTGCGCCCCCGCACCGGCCGCAGGCACGGTTTGCCCCTCCCCTAGCTAAAATATTGCAGTCTCATTATGAGAAAGGCGGCTTCATGATACGACGAAAGCTATGGTGGCAGTGGTGGATGCTGGCCGCAATCTTTCCTGCCGCGCTGAGCGCGCAAACTTTTTCCGGGCGTCTGACCAGTTCTTTTTATGTCTACGAGCGCAGTGATTCGCTGGCGGTGGACTCGGGACATGCGCGCGCCTATCAGACGTTTCAGTTTGATCTCAGCGGAAAGAACGTGGCGTTGCGCTCCTATGGCCAGCTCGATCGCGATTTCAGCACGCGCCTGGCGGGCGACGGAAAAGTACGGCTTTCCCATCTCGCGCTGGAATTCAAAAACCTGGGCCGGCAGGTCGATCTGCAGGTGGGCCGTCAGCCGGTGTTCAGCGGTGTGGCGGCGGGCACTATTGACGGCGTGCAAATCAAAGTGCGCGCCGGCCGCCAGTTGCGCTTCAAGGCTTTTGGCGGCGGCCTGCTGCCCCACGACCAGCGCATGCAGCTCATCGCCGATCCCGACAGGAACTACATGGCCGGCGGCCAGATGGTGTGGCGGCCCAAAAGCGATTTCAATCTCAGTCTGAGCTTTTTTGAAAAGCGGCAATTGCGGCCCGGCTACGATGCTCTGCGCGCCGATTCGATCGGCAATGTTTTCACACAATACCTCTCACCCGTTGATCGCGCCTATCGCATGGCCTCGCTCGATGGCTCCTGGTTCGTCAATCCCCAAACATCGTTCTATGGCCGCAGCGATTTTAATTTTCACGCCAAAGCAATCACCCGTGCCGAACTCGCCGGCCGCTCACAGGTCACACCCCGGTTGTCCCTGACGGCAAATTACATCTTTCGTTCCCCGCATCTGCCCTGGAATTCGCTGTTCGCCGTCTTCAATGTCAAAGACAACCATGAACTCGAAGGCGGGTTCTATTATGAGCATCGTCCGGCACTGCGATTCTACGGCAACGTCGCCGGCATTTTTTATGAAGGCGAGCAATCCTACCGCGTGACGGCCGGCACCGATTTGAAATACGGCGGGGTGAACTACGTGCACCGCAGCGGCTATGCCGGCAATCTTGACGGCGTGAATGCCACGCTCTATTATCCCACCCGCAGCGGTCTGTTGCTGCCCAGCCTGCAGCTCTCCTGGGCTTCATACAAATTGGAGGGGGGTGCCGGCGCACGGGAATCGCTTTACTCCGGAGCCGCAGGGCTGCTGGTTCGCCCCTGGAACCGCCTCACCCTCGACGGCCAGGTGCAGATGCTGCATAATCGCTACTATTCCAACGACGTCCGGTTGCTGTTTCGCATGCAATACTGGTTCTTCACCAGGCAGGGGGCGTCATCATGAGGAGGAAGGAGCATTCACTTATGCACGGGCGTACATGGTTCGTTCTGCCAGGTTTGCTGGCGGGAGTGCTGGGCGTTTTGACGCTGGCATGGGCATGGAGCGGGCCGCCTGCCTCGTGGGATGATCCCGTCGCGCAATGGGGCAGAATCAAATTTTCGCACCGGAAACACGTCGCGGAAGCGGGAGCGGAATGCAGCGCCTGCCATGCCGCGGCCACCACCAGCGAAAAAGCCGGGGACCTGCTGTTCCCGAAACATGCGGAATGCGGCACCTGCCATGCCGAGGTGGAGAGCGCCAACACCGACGATTGCAAG
This sequence comes from candidate division KSB1 bacterium, assembly GCA_034506255.1. Classification (NCBI taxonomy): domain Bacteria; kingdom Pseudomonadati; order Candidatus Zhuqueibacterales; family Candidatus Zhuqueibacteraceae; genus Candidatus Coneutiohabitans; species Candidatus Coneutiohabitans thermophilus. The sequence goes on from JAPDPX010000001.1 coordinate 433,892, forward strand.
TTCTGCCATGTCGATGTTGACCGTCTCGAGGCTTATGCCGCCCCTGCACGACTCGACATCGTGTTCAGCCACAAGCAACATGTCGAAGGACAGAAGCTCGAATGTGCCGCCTGCCATGCCGGTGTGGAAAAATCGGAAAAGCCGAGCGTGGCCCATCTCCCGACCATGGCCTCCTGCTACACCTGCCACAACGACGTGCAGGCAAGCAACGCCTGCGAGGCCTGCCATCCGCGGGTGGAGACCATGCTGCCGTTGAGCCATCGCGCGCCGGATTGGGCCAAACAACACAAGCGCCTGATCCGCGCCGATCACACCAGCAGTGATTGTGCCGTTTGCCACACGGATAATTTTTGCCAGACCTGCCATGCCGAGGTGACGCTGCGGCTCACGCGCGGCGATCTCCGCCGCAGCCTGGCGGAGAACCGGCCGGCACCCTCCGGCAGGGACCCGCTGGTCAAACAGAACGTGCACGAGCTGAATTATCTCTTCTCGCACAGCCTCGATTTGCGCGCCAAACAATCCGATTGCTATTCATGCCACAATCAGCAAACTTTCTGCGCCGACTGTCACAGTCGCAATCAAGATGCCGGCTTCGCCGCGCCGTTCCCGCTCTCGCATCGCGCGCCCGATTTCGTTCGCATCGGCACGGGCAGCGGTGGCGGCCAGCATGCCACCCTGGCGCGCCGTGATATTGAAGCATGTGCCGCCTGTCATGACGTTGAAGGTCGCGATCCGGTTTGCCTCATCTGCCATGTCGACCGCACCCCGGGCCGCGGCAATGATCCCAAAACGCATCCGGCCAATTTTCGCAACGAGGAAGGCGACTGGCATTCCAATGCCGGCTCCACCTGCTACAATTGTCACACCAACACCGAAAAGGCGGGAATTGGTTTCTGTGGTTATTGTCATGGCATGAAGTGAAACGCCGCCGGCGACAGCTGCCCCCGCCGCGTTCATCCGACCATCGCCGTCTGTCCTGGCATGCTCCAACCTCGGCTGGGCCGGGGGCGGTGGAACTCGCGTATCACAAAACTTTTCGGGAGAGCCATGCGGCCGGTCAGGCGGTCGCGGCAGGATGCCATCAGCCGGTTTCGCTTTCTCATGGACGTTATTGGGCGCCCGCTGTGGCCGGCAAGGCGCCGGCCTGAAACAAGTTGGTCATTTGACGAATGCCTGATGACTATGAAAGCCAAGATGAAGCAACTTCTGTTACCACTCGTGGGCGTGTCATTGCTGCTGCTCACTGCCTGCAGTGATCCGCAAGAGGCGCCGACCGCGGCGCAAAACGAAGTCGCCGTTCATGGCGAAGGCTGGCTCGATCCAACCTCTGCGAATTTTCATGGCAAGGTGTTGGCGGCACAAAATTATGACGCCAAATCATGCCGGCCCTGCCATGGCAGCCAGTTCGATGGCGGCCTGGTGAAATCTTCCTGCCGGAAATGCCACGTGACCTATCCGCATCCACCGGGCTGGGTCGAAGCCGCGTCACCCAATTTTCACGGCAAGACACTGGCCGGGGTGAACTACAATCTCAACCTCTGCAACAGTTGCCATGGCAGCCAGTTCGATGGTGGCACCTCGGGAGTCTCTTGTCGCACCTGCCACGCGAGCTATCCGCATCCGGCAGATTGGATGAATCCCGCGAGCACGGGCTTTCACGGCACGGTGCTGGCCGCACAGAATTACAACGCGACTGCCTGCCGGGCGTGTCATGGTGCAGAATATGCCGGCGGCACCTCCGGCGTGTCCTGCAAGCGCTGTCATGCCAGTTACCCCCACCCGCAGAATTGGATTGCCGGCCCTGCTGCGCATTCCACTTTTTTGAAGAACAATGGTTATGATCTGAATTCTTGCCAAGCCTGTCATGGCCGGGACTACAGTCTGGTCAAAGGAACTCTTTCCTGCCTGACCTGTCATACCCAGCAAAATGGTCCCGAGGCCTGCAACACCTGCCACGGCAATCCCGCCGCCAGCGCGGCCGATTTGAAGAATGCCGCACCCCCCAAGGGGCTGGACGATGAAACCGAGGCGACCTCGCCGGCGGTGGGTGCACATCAGGCACATCTCGCGTACTACACGGAATTGTCGACCGCGACGGTGTGTCAGGAATGCCATGTGCTGCCCGCCAGCTTCGCCGTCCCCGATCACATTGATGACAACAGCCGCGCTGAAGCGGTTTTCACCGGTGCCCTGGGCACGCGCAGAACCGAGGGCGGCGCGCGGGTGCCGCAGGTGGTGTATGATTTCAACAACAACACCTGCAGCAACAGCTATTGTCACGGCAATTGGGCCTTGCGCAAGGCGCAGTCACCGAATGACTTCGGTTTTGCCGCCGAGGTGATGACCGGAAACAACGCAGCGCCCAGTTGGGTCAACAGCGGCTCCGCGCCGTGCGGCTCCTGCCATGGCCTGCCGCCGACCGGTCATACGCCGTTCGCGATCACGGCCTGCACCATTTGCCATCAGGGTGTGGTGGATGGTTTCGGCAACATCACCGACAGCAGCAAGCACATCAATGGCAAAGTGAATGTGCTCGGCCGGGAGTATGACATGTACTGATCTGCGCGGCGCCAGGCCAAGTGGCCGGCGCAATGTCGGAGGAGTTGTTGGCAGGCTGAGTGTCATTGCGAGAAGATCTCGCCGCAAAACACAAAAGCCCAAACCGGAGTTTGGGCTTTTGTGTTTGAGCGGGCAAAGAACCACCGAACTGGGTCCGACGCGGCCGCCCCAATGGCGCGGTCAAGGGAGGGTCAGGCTTTGTGACGCGAGGCCGGACCCTGGCAGCGGCGTTCACTTCATTCGGCCTGACAGCCGGGCTGCGCCGTTGCGCGCACAAACGCGCGGACGGGCGGCACGCGCGAAGTGGTGGGGCAGAATCAATTCAAAGCCCCGAGCTGTTGCTGCAATACGGCCCATACCCGCTCAACATCTGCCGGCGTGACGCGCAAATGGCTGATCACCAGCCGGAGCACGAAGCGGCCGTCGATTTTGGTATGCGACAAAAATGCCTCGCCGGTTCGATTGACGGCATGCAGCAGCCTTTCGTTGAGTTCATTGAGCCGGCTCTCTTCGTTCAGGCTGGCGGGATGGGCGCGAAAACAGATTGTGCTCATCGGCACCGGCGCCAGGCGCTCGAAATCCGGATGGCGGTCAACCCAGCCGGCGAACTCCCGGGCGAGGCGGAGATGTTCGCGAATGCAGGCCTGCAATCCCGTCACGCCGAAGGAACGCAGCACGAACCAGAGCTTGAGCGCACGAAAGCGCCGGCCCAGCGGAATGCCGTAATCCATGTAGTTGATCACCCCGCTGTCTGCTGGCGTGCGCAAATACTCGGGCACCAGGCTGAAGGCACGGCGCAACACCTCCGGTTTGCGGGTGTAAAGCACGCTCAAGTCCATGGGCACGAACAACCATTTGTGGGGATTGACCACGAACGAATCCGCCAGCTCGCAGCCGGCGAGCACATGCCGCATTTCCGGAACGATGGCCACCGCGCCGCCATGCGCGGCATCGACATGCAACCAGAGATTTTCCGTGGCACAGATTTGCGCGATTTCTGCCACGGGATCGATGCTGGTGCAGGAGGTGGTACCCACCGTCGCCACCACACAAAATGGCCGCCAGCCAGCACGGCGATCATCCTGAATCGCCTGCGCCAAAGCCGCCGGCTGCATGCGAAATTCCGCATCGACTGGAATGCGGCGAATGCCTTCCCGGCCCAGCCCGATCAGCAACGCCGCCTTGTCGATGGAGGAATGCGTGTAGTCGGAGACATAGAGCCGCAGTCGCGGCAGATCGGCACGGCCGGCCATGCCGCGTTCATGAATCTGCAAGTCACCGAGCTGCTCGCGCGCGGCGGCCAGACCGTGCAGCGTGCTGGTGGAAGCGGTGTCAAAGATCAGCCCCCAAAAATCAGCCGGCAATCCCAGCATCTGTCGCAGCCAGTCGAGCGTCACTTCTTCCAGCTCGGTGGCTGCCGGGGAGGCCTGCCACAGCATGCTGTTGCTGTTGAATGCCGCCGCCAGCAAGTCACCGAGAATGCCCGGCCCGCTGGCGGAGGAAGTGAAGTAGGCAAAGAAGCGCGGATGATTCCAATGTGTCATGCCGGGCATGATCAGCCGGTCGAGATCGGCGAGCACGGCGGTCATGTCTTCGCCGTGTGGCGGCGGAGTTGCCGGCAGGGCGCGGCGCACGGCACCGGGCTGCACCGCTGGCAGCACGGGAAGGCGTCCCACCTCTTTCAGATAGTCCGCAATCCAATCGATCACCTGATGGCCGGCGCGGCGAAACGCTTCAACCGGCATGTCACCATATGCGGGTTCGTCGCGAAAAAAATTTTTTTCAGTGCTCATTTGCTCTCCCAGTTCTGCTTGTGGCATCTCAGCAAGACGGCCGGGATTTTGTCGCATCACTCTCGCAAAACGAACATGATCGCGAAGATTGTGTAACGCTGTCATTCTGCCTGGTCGGCAGAAGGCGGGACGGTTGTGGCGCCCTCGCCTTTGCAAGGCTCACAGGACATTCACCTCCACAAAGCAGGATGGCTGTTGCCTGGTTTGTGAGCGTGCCGGCATCGCTTCTCCAAGCAACCGGCGTGCAGCATCTTTGCTGTCATACTGCCCGATACTCCCGGGCAGGGTCAGCAACCTCCTCCCTCAGTCTGCCGGCATGCCCGGGGGAATTCGGCGAACGAGTTTAATGGAATTTTTTCAACTTTACAACGACGGCGCGAGCAATACTTCGGTAACATGTGCAGCAGCGCGGGTATCTTTGCTTGCAGACAAGATGTCCGCGCTGGGTTCCGCATGTTATGGAGGCATTACCCGTCAGAGACCTCCTGCCCGGCCCTCTTGTGTTGCCGGCAACCGCCATGGCCGGGGCGTTTTGTTCAAGGCATCGTGCCGGTTCCGGCGGACCAGTCGCAATCAGCCCCTCACTGCATTCAGCAACACGCCAAATGCCAATTGCGGGATGAGCATGATGTTGCAAGCAGATGCCAGCCTGGAAGCCGCATCGCCAAATTTGTTTTTGGTCAAAGTGGACGGGCGAGGGCAGCCGGTGAATGGAGTGGAGGCAGTCGAGGTGGGGTTGACTGGAGAAGTTGTTTCAACCTGCTGTTACGATGGCAACGCGAGGCTGTGCTTTGGGGGCAGATATTTTGGCGCCGCCAAACACCGCGAATGAACGCGAATATTTTTCATTCGCGCGCATTCGCGGTGGCTCATCGCTCTGTCCGGGTTTTTGAAATCAACCGCCGATAATTGTGCCCGGGCGATGCCATGCCGGGTGCGGCATGGCTGATGCCGGCATACACGACGGTTTTCTACTGCAAATAGAAAGTCTCTTCCACCGGGCGCAGCGGGCGATTGAACCACAATGGCCGCCGCAGGCCGTTCGGCCCGGGCGCCGGGCGCGTCAGCTTCAGCCATTCGCGATAGATCGCAAACGATTTCTCCGTATCCACAAACACGTCGCCGTAGCGATCCCCGGGATGCGCCTTTTCGATCCGCACTTTTTGATGCCAGCAGTGCATGCCGCTGATGGGGTCGGGATGCACGGGAAACGTGATGTTCTGATGCACGCCGCCGTCACTCCAGAAAATTCGTGAAGAGTCTGCGTCATTGCTTTTGAATGGCCGAATGCCGTCAATGATTCTCATGCGCCAGCCGCCCCCTGCGATTTGCCCGCCACCCTCTGCCTTCTGCCCGATGCGCGTGATGCTCACCAGCGAGGTCGCCCAGCGGTTGCCCGGCGCATCCTGCGGTCTGCGCCAGCGGCCGAGATGATGCGAACACGCGACCACGCCGGGTTTGATGCCCTCCGTCACCCACACGCGGTCAACGAAATAACCGATGTCCGTGTTCACGCGCAGCAAATCACCGGTCTGCACGCCGAGACGCGCCGCGTCCGAACTGTGCATCCAAATCGGATTGCGGTGGGAAATTTCATAAAGCCATTTGGCATTGCCGGAGCGCGAGTGAATCAAAGTCGGCAGGCGGAACGTTGGAATCAGCGGAAATTCTCCCTTGCTGCGGTCGAGATTCTCGTGATGAATGTGACTTTTGATGTACGCCGGAATTTTGTATTCCGGCCAGCCCCAATCAATCATCGTCTGGGAGAAAAATTCCTGCTTGCGCGACGGCGTGGGAAAGCCCTCGCACACCCTGCCATTCACCATCACGCCGATGGCTTTGCCGTTCTTCGTAATCAAGCCGGTTTGGGGGTCGGTTTGCGCGCCTTGCAAATCTGCCGCCGGAATCTCACGCAGGTGTTTGTTGTATGACGTTTTTTCCACCTCGAACGCGCCGAACTTGCGCATGTACTCCAGCGGTTTCAAGCCATGCTTCGCCGCCTCCTCCGGCAGGCCGGGGGTGTGTTCGAAGAGGTATTGATAGTACTCGTCAATCGTCACTTTTTGCCCGGGCCGGTACGGAGAGATAAAATGTTGTTTGACGCCCAGGCTGCCGTCCGGATCGATGCGCCATGACAGTTCGATCCAGAATTCGTCTTCCTCCCACACCTCGCCGGGATTGGCTTCGTAGGTGAACTGCACGGGTTTGCCCATTTTGCGCCGCGCCTCGCGCAACACCGGCTGCCGAAAGCCGATCCACAAGCCGGAGTGCGTCTCGTAGCTCACCAGATCGTGACGCTCGCCGGCGTGGCCCATCGGCAGAACGTAATCCGCAAAATAGGCCGTCTCGTTCCATGTCGGCGTGAGCGCGATGTGCATTCCGACTTTGCCCTCATCGGTGAGCGCTTCGATCCACGAGAAGCCGTCGGGATATGTCCACACCGGATTGAACACGCGGGTGAAATAGACGTCCAGCTTGCCGCGGCCCTCCTTGAGAAAGTGAGGGAGGAGAAAACTCATCTCATAATGCGCCAGCGGATATTCTTTGGGGAAATGCAGCTCGTTCCAAAATTTTTGCGCCGGCGGCTTGTCGAAGAAGCTCGGCTTGAATTTGTTCCATGCGCTCGGCGAAGTGCCGCCCACGGTGCCGACGCTGCCGGTGAGCACATTGAGAAAGTGCAAACTGCGTGCAACCGCCCAGCCACCGAGATTGCCGCTGCCCGCGCTGCGCCAGTTGTGCGTGGAGAAGCGCGTGCCCGCGCGTCCGATTTGCCGCGCGACTTCGACAATCATTTTCGCCGGCACGCCGCTTTCTTTTTCCGCGAACTCCGGTGTGTAATCCTTGTAAGCGGCTTTCACCGCCAGAATGAAATTGTCGAACGTGACTTCGTCGCTCGGGCGTTCGTGCGCGAGATATTGCTGCCAATTCACCCAGTCGCGCAAATAGGCTTCGTTGTACATTCCCTCGTCGAGAATGACCTTCGCCATCGCCAGCAGCACCGCGGCTTCGCTGCCGGGATAAGTCGGCAGCCAGTAATCGGCCATGCTGGCAGTGTTGGAGAGGCGCGAATCCATCACCGCCAGTTTGGCCCCGTTCATCATGCCTTCGATGATGCGCTGCGCGTGCGGGTTGAAATAATGCCCGGCCTCGAGATGCGAGCTGATGAGCAAAATGAAGCCGGCGTTGGCATGATCCGGCGAGGGCCGGTCATAGGTTTGCCAAAGCGCATAGCCAAAACGCGCGCCGGAGGAGCAGATGTTGGTGTGGCTGTTGTGGCCATCGACGCCCCAGGATTGCAGAATGCGATCCATGTAACCCTCGTGGCCGGGCCGGCCGACATGATAGACGACCTCGTTGTTGCGCTTTTCCTGCAGTGCCTTGCGAATGCGGCCGGCAATATCATCGAGCACACTGTCCCATGAAACCCGTTCCCATCGCCCTTCGCCCCTTCCTCCGGCGCGTTTCATCGGATAAAGAATGCGATCGGGATCGGTGACTTGATTGATCGTCGCCGGGCCTTTGGCGCAATTGCGGCCGCGGCTGCCGGGATGGTAGGGATTGCCCTCGAACTTGCGGACTTGCAGGGTTTGTTTGTCGATGTAGCTCAACAAGCCGCAGCCGGCTTCGCAGTTGAAGCAGATCGTCGGCACAATCATGTAATGCTTCGCCTCGCGCCGCGGCCAGCTTTTCGCTTCATATTCGACCCAATCGTCCCACTTCTCCGGCGGCGGATAGTTGGTGAGCTGGCCGGGCTCGGTCAGGCGTGGCACCTGCGGCCCAAGGTCATGATGCAGATTGGGAATGAGGCGGAGGGTCTCCGCGATTTTTTCGATGAAGCCGGGAGTATGAGTTGTGGGCATGAATGTCTTCTCCGCAGAATAACTTCATTGCAGTAGAGCCTTCAGGGTTTGCGCCTGAAGGCGCGACGAAGAAATATCATTTGACCAATTGGATTGCTCTCGAATACACCGAACCGTCAACTCGCAGCTTGACAAAATACACTCCCGCCGGAAGTCGATTCCCTTGAAATGGAATTTCGTAGTGGCCTGCAGCTTGGCGCTGCCGCACGAGCGTGGCGACTTCTCTGCCGAGTGCATCATAAACTTTCAAATCAACCGCCGCCGGTTGCGGCGCGGCGATTTCATAGCGAATCGTGGTGGCGTGCGTAAACGGATTCGGATGATTTTGATGCAGCATGCCGTAATTCTGCGGGATAGGCGCGTCTTCTTTCACCCCCGTCGTTTGGGCTACTTGCAAATTTAGCATCATGCCGTCGTCTTCGTGCTCCAAATTGTGGCAGTGCAGCAAGTAGATTCCGGCGTAAGCATCAAACCGCACGAGCACATTCACGGTTTCATTCGGATGGATGAGTACCGTGTCTTTCCAGCCTTTATCAACCGGCGAAAGATTTTGAGGGCCGCTGCGATCCACAACCTGGAATTGAAGGCCGTGAATGTGCATCGGATGAAATTCATCCGTGGTGTTGACGATTTGCCATTTTTCCAATTCGTGCAGCGGCACGGTTTCATCGATGCGATTCATCTCGAACACTTTGCCATTGATGCGATGCATGCCGTTCATCGCCATCTGCATGGTCAATGTAAACGTTCGCGTGCGAACCGCGTCATTCGGGTGATAATAAGCGATGGGCGCAAGGCTCGAAGGAATTTTCCCGCCGGAGGATTCCGCGCGTGCAACGTCGAAGCGCAGCAAATTCATTTCGATGCCCTGCCGATACGTCGTCCCCACGCCGCCGGCCGCAAAGGGCAAGGATTTCAGATAAACGCTTTGCCCAATTTGATCAGGCGAGAAATCGACGAGAATATCCAACCGCTCGCCGGGGGCCAAAAGGCTCTCGGTGACTTGCACCGGGGTATCGATCAAGCCGCCATCAGTGCCAATCACATGAAAGTTACGATTGTCGGAAAATGCGAGGCGATAAACTCTGGCGTTTGAGCCGTTCAAGAGACGAAAGCGATAAAGCGTGCGCGAGACTTCGAGATAAGCGCCGGGCGTGCCGTTGACCAACACGACGTCGCCGAGATATCCGTCCATCACCTCCATCATGTTGGGGTTATAAGCAAACTGCGGCTGAGTCGCAGCGCGCCGATCTTGAATGACCAGAGGAATGTCGTAATTTCCAGAAGGAAGACCGAGCTGCGCTTCGTCGGGATCCTCGATGATAAAAAATCCCGCGAAGCCCTTGTAAACCTGCATCGCCGTTTGCTCATGCGGATGGGCATGATAAAAGTAAGTGCCGGCTCTGTTGATGACGGGAAAAGTATAGGTATACGAGCCGCCGGGCGCAATCGCGTCTTTGGGATGGCCGTCCATCTTGTCCGGAACGATCAGCCCGTGCCAGTGAATATTGGAAGGCTGATTCAATTGGTTGCGAAATTCCACGGTGAGCGTTTGCCCCTTTTGAATGCGAACGGTCGGGCCGGGATACGAGCCGTTGATCGCGATGACCTGCGTGGTGGTGTTGGGCCACACCGTCACGTTGCTTTGCGCCAAAGTCATTGTGCCGCCGGAAATCGTTGGCGGTATGCGCAGCGCGCTGCCGATTGGCGGGGTTGAAGGTGAAGCCGCTCGCGTAAACAATTCGCCGAGCAAGCCACTGCGAATAGCGATGACGCCGGGAATCACACCCAGCATTTTTTGTAGCGCTTCTCTCCTGTGCATGGTAATATCCTTGTCAAGGTTGTAGTGTGTGAGGATAAATCAATGGACTTTCGTAGCAGACCCTTTCCGGGTCTGCCCCTGAAGGTGAGACCACGAAAGGCCTACTAAAATCTCTCTAACTCAACGGAATCAACTGCGGCGCGCGCACCCAAAGGTGCTCGGTGATATAAATCCCAATCAGCACGAGCACGCCGGCAAGCCCGAGGAGCGGCGGCGCCCCGGACCACAGCAACAGCAGCGGCGCGATATTGCCGAGGATGATCGTTCCCAGCCAGAAGAGCTTGCTGAACCGTCCGGAGACAATCATCTTCACCGTGGCTTTCGCATCCTCGGTGGGATGCGTCGTCAGCAATTCAACTGTGATCACAACGAGGTTGAAGGCGAGGCTGCCGTACAAAACAAAGCGCAGATAGTCGCGCCAGTCCGTGGCGGCCGGCGAAAATGACGCGAGGAGACCAAACACGGCGGCGCCGGCCATGAAGGCATGCACGAGCATGTGCAGCGGCAACGTCGGGCTTTGCCAAAAATCCCGGCCTTTGGCTTGTGCGAAGAGGAAGGCGGTATACACCGCCGTGAGTATGGCAAAAATCGCGCTGCCCCATAATGTGAAAGCTTGAATGCCGCTCCAGCCAAAATATTTCGCCAGGCCCCATAACGTGAGCAAACCGCCGTAAATCGTGATAATGTACCCTCCACGCACGAGCCATGAACCCCATTGCGGACGCAGCAGCACGTAGGCAAATCGCGCCGGCTGATCCAAGTCTTTCACAAGCAAGGCACCGGTCAATGTGAGAAAGATCAAGCCGAGAGCGAGGCCGAGCCATTGCTTCGACTCTGAAGGATCTACTACAAAAAGAGCGAGAAACGGCACGAGCCACGCGCCGCTGGCAACCGCTTTCGTCCAAACATAAGCGGAAACCTCCCAGCCCCACAGCACGCCCTTGCCGGGTGCATCATAAACCCGCCGCGCCTTTACGCGAATGACATCCTGTGCTTTTTGCTGCATCTTTTGTTGATCGCCGCCGGCGGGGATGAGAATGCCATCACCGCCGTTTTCCCCGGCCAGGTGCCGCGCCATCTCCGCCGGATCAGCCTGACTCCTGCGCGCTTCGGCATAATGAGCAAAATGGCCGACACCGGTCGCCTGCGCGCTCCACAAGTATTGGCTCGTGGACGCGGTCACAATCGGTTTGAGCGCGGCTTCATCGCCTTCGATGTAGAAAAGTTTTGGCCGTGTGCCTTTTTCAATTTTGCGTGCGGTCACCTGCTCGCGTGCCAACAGTTGCGAAATTTCCGAGAAGGGATCATCCAGGTCGCCGGAAATGATGGCATGCTCCGGACAAACGTTGACGCAGGCCGGCTCCAGGCCGATGTCAATGCGGTGGGCGCAATAGTTGCACTTTGCCGCGGTATGGGTGTTGGGATCGATGTAAAGCGCGTCGTAGGGACAGGCTTGCATGCAGCCCTTGCAGCCGATGCAGCGGCGATTGTCGAAATCCACGATGCCGTCATCGCGTTTGAAGAGCGCCGTCACCGGACAAATGTTGACGCAGGGCGCGTCCTCGCAATGGTTGCAGCGCATGACGGAGAACAGGCGCCGCGTGTGCGGGAACTCGCCCTTCTCGATGTACTTGACCCAGGTGCGATTGACGCCGATGGCGACGTCGTGCTCGGCCTTGCAGGCAACGGTGCAGGCATGGCAGCCGATGCATTTGCGGTTGTCGATGATGAAGCCAAAGTTCATTCCTTCCTCGCGGCAGATTTGAAAACGTGAGCGATGAATACCGGCTGAAAGTAAACAGCGGGTGCGGGTCAAATTGCGTTTTCCGGCACGACAAACTGGACAGCTTTACATAGTGAAATTTCCGCCAAAAAGCAAAAGATCACGCCCCACCGCCGGTCTGCAAAGGCAGCGCAAAGAAATTCCGGCGGGTGCGGCCTGCGCGTGTCTTTGCGTCGCGGCGGTTTGACATGCGCCTTTGCTTTGTAAAAATTGCTGCATCGCTTTGCCCCGTCAGAGGCTGCAGGTTCACCTGGCGTTCAGTCCCATTTTGATCTGGGCGGCCAGCTCATCCTGTATCGAGCCGGGCATGCGCACGTTCTTCATGAACGCCCATTTGCCGGCGTCCTCGAAATACATTTTCATGCGAAACATCACCTCCACCAGCCGCACCTTGACGACGTCACCCTCTTTGGCGACGACGATTTCGATGGGATAGGCCGCGGCGTGCGCGAGACCGGGGCATTGCAGCTTGTCGCGCGTTTCATCAGCACCCGCGCCGACGATGCTGAATGATTTGCCATCCATCGGTGTGCCGGTGGTGCCGAACACCACGGTTTCATATTCCGGCAGTTCCAATTCATAAATCAAATGCATGCCCCACAGCTTGCCTTTTTGACTCAGGCCTTGCCGGACTTTCGCGGCAACCTCTTTCCAATTGCCGCCGGGAACCTTGGCTTGTTCAACCAGCTTGCCGTCGAACCTGCCGCCGGCCATGACGCCCATGGTTTTGCCGATGTAGCCTTCCGCCCGCATCTGGCCGTATTGTTTATCACTCGCCTTTCCCTGCACCGCGCCGCCAATCATGTTGCGCAAGACTTGCAGATGCGTTGCCGTCATCGCCTCGTATTTTTGATCGTCCATCAAAACCGTGCGGTTGATCGAATGCGGATTGACCACTGCGATGTGAATGCCGTTTTCATCTTCGAAAAGATTGACACGATCGACCACGGCAAACGGACCGGTCTGGCGATTGGCCTGCATGATCTGCCAGCCATAGGCCGAATCATAAAGCACGAACACGCGCACTTTATAGGGGCAATTCTCCGGCACTCCGGCGTCGACTTTCGCGAGCAGACGCCAGCCGGCGGCGCGGGCAGCATTTTCAAGCGCAGCGGATATGTCTGCGAACGTACCCGGCGCCGATTGCACGACGTATTGATAAACGCCGTATTCTTTTTTGCCGTTTTGTGCGTGAGCGGGATGGAGGGCAAGAAGGGCGAACAGCGAGAATACCGCAAGGCTGGCGAGAGGATTTTTGCTCATCACGCTTCACTCCCGTGTAATTTACCGTGTGCCTTAGCACACCCATCACGATTGAAAATGCAGCGCAGACAACTTGTCTCCAGGCAGGCTGGCAGCCTGCGCGACGGCATTCTCGTGGTAATTTTGTAGTAGACTTCCCTGGGGCGGGCCCTGCAGAGCGTGGCTGCGAAATAATGAAAACGGAGCGCCAGCGCCGGCATTGCTGACCGGTTGCCGCGCTCCGCTGTGCTTCACCATCACTGTGCCTGAATTTTTTATGGCAGACCACCAGAGTGTGTGCCTAAAGGCCCTACGATGAAAACTGTAAAACGCTTTAAAACGAAAACCCGACGCCAAACTCCCATTGATCCATTTTCAGCTCGATGGTTTGCCGGCCGGGGAAGTCGAGCGGGTTGCCGCCGCTGACGCTGTTGGAGAGGGCGCGCATGATCGCGATGCTAATCTCTTTGTCACCGGCGACCGTTTTACTGAAGCCGGCGGTGAGATGCTGTTCGATGACGCCGGGCGCAAGAATATTGAACAGCACTTCGCTTTCCGGAATGGGCTGCTTGCCAAAAGAGTAGCCGGCGCGCCACGTCCAGCCGCCGCTGGTTTGAAAGTATACTCCGCCTTTGAACACCGTCATGTCCTTCCAGCCGAAGCCGGCGCCCTTGTCGTCGCCCAGTCGAGCTTGTTGGAGGTTGGGCAGCATCGGATTGCTGACCGATTTGATGCCGCTGTAGAGCATCTGTTGGACATCGAAAACCAGTCCCATTTGCTCGAAGCCCAGCGCGACACCCACGGTCCAGTTCGCTGGAATATCGAAATCACCCTGCTCGGCAAACAAGCCGGCATAATCATCAAACTCGCTCATCATCACTTTGGTTTGATACGAGGCGCCCACGGAGAGAAAATCCATCCATTCCCCCAAATAGCCGATTCTGGCGCCAAAGCCGAGGGAGTTGCTGTGGGCCTGGTTGGAGAGCTTGTCCGCAGCGCTGGAAAACGGGCCGAATGCCGACAAACCATTCGCTTCGAAGCGTTGATAGGAGAGAATGGGCGTGAGACCGAAGGAGTGTTTGGCGCCGGCTTTCAATGCCAGGGTGGGCGCGATGAACAACTGCGACAAATCCACGCCGGTAGGCTTGAAACCAAAGGTCGGATGATCATAGTTGGTGTTCATGCCGCCGTTGCCGTAGATCGAAATCCCGAGTGCGGTGTTGTCGTTCAAGCTCCAATTTGCCGCCAGCGAAGGAATGACGAACAATGTCGAGCCGCTTTTAACCGTGCCGGGCGCCAGGCCGAACGTGCCAGGTTGAAAGGACGGAGCGCCCGTCACGGTGTATTGGCGTTTGGGATTGAAGAAGGAGAGACTCACGTCATAATGTTTTTTGCCAAATGCGAGCGTGGCGGGGTTGGTTGCCGGTCCCAACGGGCCGAGCCGTAAGGCAACGCCTGCGCCGGCAAGACTCTTGTATTTGATGCCGTAGCCGTGCGAGAAATAGCCGTTGGTGGCATGGGCTGTATTCCCGGCAAAACCGGCAAGACAGCATAGAACGAGTGCAAACCTCCAAAAACCTTCGGAGCTGCCGCATCTTGTCTTTTTCATTTTTCTCCTCCTCACTTGCTTGACATGATGAAGTTGCTCGGCATGCGTTTGGGATTGGGGTTGGCTGGAACAACCACGATCGATTTTCGGAATGTTTCAAGTTGCCGGCGGATGGGAAAACGATCAGTGGATCCCGTGGACATTTTTTATATGCTGTTTTGCGGGCTGCGACTCGTCCGTGATGCAATGCAAATGGCAATTCGCAAATCGGATGCCGAGGCTTCCGCCAGAATCGCTGGTTCATAAGCCGTTAAAAATTACAAATCAAAAACTTTCAAACACCATGCAGGAAAAAAGATTTCTGGTATTGCCGCCAGAAAAAAACATGACTGCCATAAATGGCCCATTGTGACATCCGAGGAAGCGGCAGATTGGTTTCAAGATAAACCTTTGTGATGCTAACCAAGGTGAAGGCAAAACAAAATGGCCTGAATTTTTCGGTATGGTTATTGTCTATCCATGGACTCGTGCTGCCTGTTAGATATGCAGAATAAAAAACGTGAGCATTTGGTGGGTGGGTGCCTGTTTGAAGTTGCCGGCTTTTCAGTCACTGTTTCTGAAACGGGCTGGCCCTTGCTGCGAGTTTCTTGGATTTTCACGTGCCCGCCTTTTTGGCCATCGGCGTCCAGACGGGATGGGAATGTTCGCAGGCTTTTTTATTTTCTGTCCAGAGATGAAGAAACCGGCCGGGCGCTTGGGAGTGTGAAGTTTTGGCATCCTCTGGCAAAACCAAAGTTTTCTTTTTCGAAGTTCGTGTACGTGAGTCACAATGCAGTGATTGCAGTCCCAACGATTGCGATCCCCGCTTTTCGCGGGGGGGGACAGGGCCAGGCCGGTATTTGCAAATTACTCCGGCACGGGTTATATTGGGCATCCAATCAATAATCTGGCGTGGGAATGGCATGCGGGTAACACCAATTTTCCCCCTCACGCCAGCCAGAAGGGTTCGCATTCGTCATTCAACCGATCTCATGCTGCTCAAGAACGCCGGCCTCAAACGCAAGTTTCTGATCACCACCATTGCCGGGGTCATTTTGGTGACCATTCTCGGCAGCGCGGTGGTTTACGGGCTTTTGCAAATCGACCCCGGCCGTGCCGCGCTGTATCTGCTCGGCGTCACGTTCTTCTACATCGCCATCGGCGTTTCCGGCATTCTGTTCATTACCCGCCTGATGGTGCAGCCGGTGCTCTCGCTCACCGCAAAAGTCGAGGAGGTGCGCCGCGGCAACCTCGATGTCGAAATCGACGCCAGCGCGCTGCGCGATTCCAACGACGAGATGAATCAGCTCATCGCCGGCTTCGGCCAGATGGTGCGCGACCTGCGCCATACCATCGAAGCATTGCAGCACGCCAAAGAAAAAGCCGAGGAATATTCGGAAAAACTCGCGCAAAGCCACCGCCGCCTGCAGGCGATTTTTGACGGCCTGCCCGACGGCGTGATGATCGTCGACCGCCATTTCCGCATCGTGCACGTCAACCCGGTGATCGAAAAACTCATGGGAAAATCCCTCGCCCAGGTGCGCGGCGAGCACTGCTTCGCGATGTGTCAGGGCATGCCGCAGCGCTGCTCTTTCTGCCGCGCCGACACCGTGTTTCAACTGGGCGGCCGGGCTTCGACTTTTTGCACCAAGCCCGCTTTTGGCGGACAGGAAGACCGCATGCTGGAGATTTATGATTTTCCACTGTACAATGAAAAAGGAGAGATCGATCAAGTGATTGAATACGTCAAGGACGTGACGCAGGCCGTCAAAATGCAGGAGAATTTGGAACGCACGCAACGTTTGGCCGAGATCGGCAACATGGCCGCGATTGTCGCGCACGAAGTCCGCAATCCGCTCAACGCCATTCGCGGCGCCGTGCATTATCTCAAAGGCGAATGCCACGACGAAAATTTGTGCTCGTATTTGAAGCTCATCGAGGAACAGGTGCAGCGCGTCTCCAAAGTGACGGCGAACCTGCTCGATTTTGCCAAGCCGCTGGTCATCGAATTTCAGCAGGGCACGATTACGCCGGTGATCGAGCAGGCGCTGGCGCAAGTCGACCGGCTGTTGAAGAAAAAGCACATTCATTTGCAGAAAGAAATTGAAGCCGGTCTGCCGAGGTTTCCGCTCGATCCGGCGCAGGCGGAACGCGCGGTGGTGAATCTGTTGACCAATGCGATTCAGGCGCTGCCAACGGGCGGACACCTGCACGTGTGCGCGTACCGGCCGGTGCTCGACAGCGGCGATCTCGCGGAAGAGATTGAAGTCGTGATCGCGGACGATGGCCCCGGCCTCGGCAATCGCGACCCCGAGGAATTTTTCAAGCCGTTTTTCACCACCAAATTGCGGGGCACCGGCCTGGGGCTGTTCATCGTGCGGAAAATCATGGAAAGCCATCAGGGCAAAGTGCGGCTGGAATCCAATCCTGGCGGCGGCACGCGCGCGGTGTTGACATTTCCAACGCGATTGAAAGTGTATGAAACTGAAACCCACCATTTTGGTTATCGATGATGAGCCCGCGACGCTCAAAGTGATGGAGGCCAATCTGCGACGCGAGGGTTACGCCGTGTGTCTGGCTGCCGACGGCCAGGCGGGATTGGCCCAGCTCACCAGCCAGCCCTTCGATGTCGTTATTGCGGATTACATGATGCCCAACCTCGACGGCATCACGCTGCTCGAAAAAATGCGCGCCACCGGCCTCGAGGTGCCGGTGATCATCATCACGGCGTATGGCTCGATCGAACACGCGGTCAAGGCCATGCAGCTCGGCGCGGCGAATTATCTTTCCAAGCCGATCAACTACGACGAGCTGATGCTGGTGCTGCGAAAGACGCTGGAACAGTCGCAGCTCAAAAGAGAGGTCGAGCGCCTGCGCCAGGAGGTCGCCGCGCGTTACAGTTTCAGCAATCTCGTCGGCAAATCCGCGGCGATGCAGCGCATTTATGATCTGGTCACCGACGTGGCTGGAACCGACGCCACCGTGCTCATTCAAGGCGAAACCGGCACCGGCAAGGAGCTGATAGCCAAGGCCATTCATTACAACAGCGGCCGCCAGGAAAAACCATTTGTCGGTGTGAGCTGCGCCGCGCTGCCCGAAACGCTGCTGGAGAGCGAGCTGTTTGGCCACGAGAAAGGCGCGTTCACCGGTGCCTTGAAAACCCGCATTGGCCGCTTCGAACAAGCGGATGGCGGCACGATTTTTCTCGACGAAATCGGCGACATTGCCCTCGCCACGCAGGCGAAATTGCTGCGGGTTTTGCAGGAGCGCGCGTTCGAGCGCATCGGCGGCAACGACACTGTGCGCGTCGACGTGCGCGTCATCTCCGCCACCAACAAGGACCTGCGCAAGGCCATTCAGCAAAACACCTTTCGCGAAGATTTGTTTTATCGCCTCAACGTCGTGCTGATTACCGTCCCACCCTTGCGCGACCGCCTGGAAGACCTGCCGCTGCTGGCTTTTCATTTTCTGCAGATGTACGCCAGCCGCTTCAACAAAACGCTCAACAACATCGAGCCGGCGGCGATTCAACTGCTGGCGCAGCAGCGCTGGCCGGGCAACGTACGCGAGCTGGAAAACGTCATCGAGCGCGGTGTGATTCTCGAAAAAAGCGAGACCCTTACCAGGGAAACCATCGCGCGCTGCCTGCTGCCGGGCGAGCAGGGCAGCTTCCATTTTTTCATCTACGAGAACATGCCGTTCCGCACCGCCAAGCAGGATTTGCTGGATCGCTTCGAGCGCGAGTATATCTCCCGCCTGTTGGACAAGCACAAAGGCAACATCACCAACGCGGCGCGCGAGGCGGAATTGGATTACAAAAATTTTTTCGAGAAAATGAAACGCCACGGCCTGAGCAAGTGGGATTTCAAAGAATCCGTTTAACCGGGCTCGCAGCAAACCATGGGTGGAAAAATATCGCGATCGCAGGCGAAGAAAGGGGGCCGTCACGACCACAGGTAAACCATGACAGGGTAAAAACAAGGCCGCAGAAAGGGGCTTCTGGCTGTTGAGTTTTTATGGCGCAAGAGCCACTTTTTAAAATCTTCGCCATAAATCTTCCGTTGGTGTTTCCTGCACCGCTTCTTATTCTGCCCCATCACCAAGATTCTTCAAGTGCTTGTGCGGGGGTGCCAACTATGGCGTTCGCGGCATTCTAATTGCCTTGGTTTCATTGTTGTCCAGCCCAAATTAAACCAATACCATCACCAGGCAGAGGAGGGAAGCATGAAGCTTTTCCGGCTGTTTTTCTTCCTTGTCACGGTTGGCATGATGATGAGTTGCGGCAAGCAAACACCCCGCGGCGAAGAGGACTTTGTCATCATGGTCAACTACGAATTGGGCATGCACTGCACCGGCTTTGACTTTGAATATTGTTGTGTGCTGCCGCCCTATAACAGCATTCAGGCACAGGTCGTGAAAGTCGGCAAAGGTGATCAGCAGCCCCAGCTCATGGATGGCTATGACCCCAACGACCCCACGGTGCTGGTGGACAAGGCGACCGGCAAGCGTTACCGCCTGAAATACTCCTTCGACGACAACACCTTCTCCGAAGGCAGTAAAATGGTTTATTGGAACGCCAAATATGACATTGACCGCGACGGCAATGCCAGCGAGCCCGGTGAGGTGGTCGCCAATGCCTATTGGAATCACCTCTACGTCTACAAAGATCTCGAAGGCAGCAATCCCGACGGCACTTCGGAGGACGGCAAAAAGCTCGCGGTGGGCGGTGCGAAACTGCAAGTGCCGCTGAATGCCGGACCTTCCGGGCAGGGCATGAGCGGCTATCTGAAAAACTCGACGGCAAAGGGAACGGTCGTGTTTACCAAATCACCGGTGTTGGACAACGTGCCGATCGTCCTGACCAATCCGGGCATTTGGGAAGCGCTCGGTCTGCCGTTGACCGCTTTTCTGGATTCCGAGCGCGGCGGCAAGGACCTCAAAAGCGTCACGGAAAAGGAAATCCAGCCGTATCAAGTGGCGCGCGTCACGCTGGTGGACGCGGAGACCGACAAGCCGATCTTTGACAGCAAAGGCCGCGAAGTCAGTTTCACCGGTACCGAGCCGATTGACCAGCCGAATTGCAACAATTGTCATGCGACGGAGAACGCCAACCAGAAGCATCCGGAGATTTGGGAAAAGGTCAACCAGGAGCGCGAATATTGGAAATCCTCCGGCGCGACCGCATGGTATGCCGACTTGAAAGCGACGGCGATCAGCATTCTCGCGCTGCACGACAAAAAACACGGCACCCAGTTCACCGCCAAATACGATCCCACCGCCTCGGCAAACCGCCTGGGCCGGGATGCCGTGATTTGCCAGAAATGCCATGCCGACAATGTGGTCGGCGTGTTGAACAGCGCCAGGGTTGTTCACAAGAACAAGGTCGTCATGGTGCAGGATGCCTCGCATGCGGATTTGGGTCTGCCGGATGATACGCCGGTCGACTTTCTCGATCCCGCCAATCCCAACGTGCCGCCGGATGGTCACGTCATCTCACCATTGACAGAGGCCATTCACAACAATCATCAAAAGCTCCGCCCGCTTGCTGATGGTCAAGGCCGCACGGGCGCCTGTCAGGGATGCCATCCGGCGCATCGGCAGGATCGCAATCTCACCGGCTATCCCATTACCAGCGACGGTCGGAATGCCTACAGCGGCGAGCCGGGAGCGCTCGGCAACGACAATCGTGATGCCGCCGGCGGCTGTTTCGTCGGGCGGGATGTGCATTCCAATCCCAACAAGGATGCCGACGGTGCCGGCACGCCGGAACACCTCAATGCCATCGGCAAGTGGCTGCAAGCCAATGTCGCCCGCGACCAAAACGGCAGGGTGAAAGGCTTGTGGTGCACCAACTGCCACAATCAGATTTCACGCGAGTTGTACAAGCATGATCAGCTTGCGGCCGGCAACGCCTTCACCCCCGATTCCAACGAGACGATCAGAGAGGAATCGCTGGAAGCAATCGCGCAGAAGCTGGGCATGAGCGTGGAGGAGCTGACCGCCGGTCTCGATCCCAAAGTCGTGCTCAATGACAAGGGCGAAGACACCGGGCTCACCCTGGCAGCGTGGAAACCGGCAAGCGCCGGACGCACCACGGGCAACATCGCCGTGATTGCCACGCAAGGCGGAAAGCCGGTGGTTGCAAAGGATGCCGACGGCGACGTGAATGTCTCACTGCTCGATGCCAATCCGAATAATGCCGCGGCATATGCCGATCGCGGCGGCTTTGCCGCGCCATATGACGCGGCCACTCATGGCCGGGATTACTGGCTGTCGGTTGGGGTGCCGCATTGCGCCGATTGTCATGCGGCGCCGTTTGTTGAAGGGCAGGGTGGCGCTGCTTTTCCGATCAACCAGCCGGGCAAATACTCTTCCATGCGTTACACCAAGGGCCATGGCGGACTGGCCTGTCAGGCTTGCCACCAGTCCATCCACGGACTTTATCCGGTCACGCCCTATGTCGATGTCACGACCTATCGCCAGGCGGCGTCACTCAATCCCGATGGCAGCCATGGGCCCCTGGTCTGTGCCTCCTGCCATGCGGAGGTGAACAAAAATGGTGTGCCGGTTTTCGTGCAGGACATGGAGTACGACGGCAAAAAACTCGGCGAAGATTATGATCTGGCGGTCGCGTTCATGCATGCGACAGCCAGAGACAAGGGAGGAAGTGGAGGCACGCCCCTGGCCGCCAATGCGGCACGTTGACATATGCAGAATTCTCCCGCTCAAATTTTGCCCCGACTTTCCTTAAAAAAATTTATCCGGGAAGGTCGAGGCAAAAATTTCAATGCCGGCAAACTTCGGCCGGACCTGTTTGCCGGCTTGACCATGGCCTTGTTCGCGCTGCCGCAGTCGATGGCATATGCGCTGCTGGCCGGGCTGGAGCCGAAGCACGGGCTTTATGCTTTCATAATCGGCACGATTGCCGGCACGCTCTTCGGCTCCTCCCGGCATCTGCAAACCGGACCCACCAATGCCAGCGCGATCGTTCTGGCGAGCGCGCTGACAGCCTATACGAATCATCCCGACTTCTTCGGCGTGATGTTGCTGGTCACCCTGCTCGCCGGTTTGTTTCAACTCGGTGCGGGTGTGCTGCGCCTGGGCAACTTGACGCAATTCATTTCCCGCTCCGTGCTGGTGGGTTTCATCGCGGCGGCCGGGCTTTTGATCGCCGTCAATCAGTTGCCCGGGCTGCTGGGCTTTGCCGGCCACAGCAGCATTTCCATCATTGAGGGACTCGAACACGTTTTTTCCCACCGCGACCAGGTGCGTTGGGAAGCGCTTGCGCTCGGCGCCGGCACGGTGCTGATCGCGCTGCTGCTCAACAAGGTCAGCCCCAAGTCCGCAATGGGTGCGCCGTTGCTGCCCTCTTATCTTCTCGCGATTCTTGCCGCCGCCGCAGTGGTTGCTATTTTGAAACTGGAAGAAAAGGGCGTGCGCGTGGTGGGCACGATTCCCGCCTCGCTGCCGCCTGTGAGCTTGCCGCTGCTCGATTTGAATCTTTTGCCAACTCTCGCGCACGGAGCTTTGGCGCTGATGTTGATCGGCGTGGCGGAGGCCGTTTCTGCGGCCAAGGCGGTGGCGGCCTTTTCGGGCGATCAGATCGATGCCGATCGTGAGCTGATCGGGCAGGGTTTGGCGAAAATCAGCGTGGCGTTCTGCAGCGGCATGCCGGTTTCCGGCTCGCTCACCCGCAGCATGTTGAGCTTTCGCTCCGGTGCGGTGACCAAACTCGCCAACATTTCAGCCGGAATTTTCCTGGCCGTTATCGTCCTCATTTTCAGTCCGCTCGTCCGTTACATTCCGGTGGCGGCGCTGGCCGGCATGCTGGTGATGATTGCGGTCAACATGGTGAACTGGCAGCATGCCAAAATCGCGATACGCGCCACGCGCGCCGATGCCGCCGCCATGTTCGCCACTTTTGCCGCGGCGCTGATTTATCCCCTGGACATTGCCATCTACATCGGCGTCGGTGTGTCGCTCATTTTGTTCCTGCGCAAGGTACAAACGCCGCGCTTGAGCGAATTGATCTACGACGAGAGCGAGGGCTTTCAAGAACTCAAAGACCCTCAGCAACGCCCGATTCCGGAAATTTCGATTGTCCACGTCGAAGGCGATGTGTTCTTCGGCGCGGCGGAAATCCTGCAGGAGCAAATTGCCAGGATCGTCCGGCGCCCGGAGCTGGTGGTGCTCATTCTCCGCATGAAGCGTGCCTGCTGTTTGGATGCCACCGGCATTCTCGGCCTGATGCAAATGCACCAAGAGCTGAAAAAGCAGGGCAAGCTGCTGCTCATCTCCGGCGCCACCGGCGAAGTTGAGCGCGTCTTTCGCCGCTCCGGACTCGACCGCATCATCGGGCGCGAGAATATTTTTTTCTCGGATGTCACGCTTTTGAAATCCACCCGCGAGGCCCTGGTGCGCGCGCTGGCGCACGTCAATAAAAAAGCTGGCGCGGAATATCGCCTGCGGTTGTTTTACGATCGCACCGATGACGGCGCCGCCATGATGTCGAATCGCGACGAGGCGCTCCAGTCCGCTGTTTCGTAATTGACTCCTCAGGGTCTGCTTCTGCGGGTGCGGCTGCGAAATCCATTTTCCTCATGACAAATGGCTGAAAAAGATGCTACAGTCCCGGATGACGGCCTGAAATTCGGTGCGAAGGTTTTGCTCATTGGCGCCGGGCGCGCCGGCAGCATGCTGTTGCGGCTCTTCCACCGCGATCCCACCGTCACCATCGCCGGCGTGGTCGATCTCAATCCCAACGCGCCGGGCATGTTGATGGCGCAGCAGTTTGGCCTGCCCACCAGCACGGATTATCGCCAGTTCATTTATGAGGAGGATTTGGACCTGGTGATCAACGTCACCGGCAGTTGTGCCCTGCAGCGCGAGCTGATCCGCGAGAAACCCGAGCAGACCGAGCTGATCGGCGGCCTGGGCGCGCTGTTCATCTGGACGCTGTTGGATGAGTTCAAGAAAAAAGAAATTCTCGAAGATCGTTACAACCTGATGCGGCGCGAGCTGGAGCGGCATGCCGCCGGCGAGTTCGTGATTGGCAAGACCGAAAAAATGCTCGAGGTGGCGAACCTGATTGCTCGTGTCGCGCCAACTCCCACAACGGTGCTGATTCGCGGGGAAAGCGGCACCGGCAAAGAAATCGTCGCCCGCATGATTCACCAAAGCAGCCCGTGGCGCGAGAAGCCGCTGGTCACGGTCAATTGCACCGCGTTCAGCCCCACGTTGATCGAGAGTGAATTGTTCGGCTACAAGAAGGGCGCCTTCACCGGCGCCACTTCCGACCGTCTCGGCCTGTTGGAGATGGCGGACAACGGCACAGTGTTTCTCGATGAGATCGGCGACATGCCGGTCGAGATGCAAGCCAAGCTCCTGCGCTTTTTGCAATCCGGAGAGATTCGCGCGGTGGGCGGGGTGAAGAGCAAAAAAGTGCAGGTGCGCATCATTGCCGCGACCAACCGCAATTTGGAAGAGGCGATTGAAAAGGGAGAATTTCGCGCCGATCTTTTTTATCGGTTGAATGCCTTCACGATCCATTTGCCGCCGCTGCGCGAGCGCAAGGAAGACCTGCCTTTGCTCGCCTCCCATTTTTTGAAATCCGCACAGGCCAAAGTCAACAAGCGTGTCAGCAAAATTATGCCGGCGGCACTGTCGGCCCTGGTGGATTACGATTGGCCGGGCAATCTGCGCGAGCTGGAAAACGTGATCGAGCGCGCCGTGGTGCTCACCAACAGCGATGCAATCGACCTCGCGCATTTGCCGTTGACCCTGCAGCCCCAAGGTGTGATGAACGCGCTGGAGTCGCCTGCGCTCCGCGATGGTTTGATGGCGCTCAAAGCAATGATGATCGGGAAATTCGAACATCAAGCGATCTCTCGCTATCTCGCCGAGAGCGGCGGCAACGTCTCGGCCGCCGCCAGAGCCGCCAAAGTGCCGCGGCGCACTTTTCAGCGCCTGATGGCCAGGCACAAAATTGTGCCGCAGGCGTTCAAATGAAAAAATTAATTCCGAGTCACGGCCCCGGGTAGTTGGGAGGACTGCACGGTCGGCAGCACAGGGAGGCGAAAACGCTGGTAAGGATCAGGGGGCATGATTAGAGACGGCCTTCCCCCGGCATGCCCTTTCACCGGAGGGCGTCCGGCACTTGCAAAGCAGGTGGGGTGGAGACGCCATTTTTTGCACACCAGCCTGATAGTTTCCCGCCCGCTTGATCTCCCGGCAAATTTTTCATCAGGAAGTCGGGATGCAGATCCGCACAGCCCGGCTGCAGGAAGTTTAAAACCTCGTTCGAGGGGCAGACCCGGTGTGCAGAGCTTGACCCGGCATGGCAGCGTCCGCCAGGGCCGGTTGCTTTCTGCAGGGCTTCATGACTCTTTTTCTCGCTTGCCGGACGGCCTTTTTTTCAGCGGTGGAACTATTGCCGCTGTGCCGGGACCGGCCTGCGGGAGGGAGACGGGATTGCGCAAGAGTGATGCGATGAAAAGCCGGGTGTTGCACTCCGTCTCCCATTCTCCCGCTCACGCTTTGTGGCGGCGCTGCTCGGCTTTCAAGGCGTCTTCCAGCACGGCGATGGCATCGGAATCAATCCGGCCTTGAGTCAAATAGTTTTGTGCGACGATGGCGCTGATCGCATCATGATTTTTAACGGCGAGATTCAACTGCAGCACTGCCTTGAAAACCCGCAACGCTTTGTCGTCGGTACGGCCCATAAGTAAATAGACATTCGCCAGGGCTGCATAGAGTTTGACCCGGTTGGGATGGCGTGTCAAAAGCTTCTCGTAAAGCTGCGCCGCTGCAGCGTAATTGCCCCGTAACAGATAAAACCGGGCCCGCATCGTGGGCGAGATCACCACCGCTGCAAACGCGGTCAACAAGACAAGGAGCGTGCCAATGTAGAGGCCGCGATTTTTATCTGATGAAACTTCGACAACTGCCACGTTTTTCGCACCCCCGCTTTCTTGCGCCAAAGTCCGTTGCACCCGAGTTTGTGCCAGGCGATCAACCACGTCGCGATAATCGGGTTGCACCATCCGTATTTTTTCCAATGCGACTATTGCCTGCGTCCAATCCTGACGTTCAAAGGCAACTTCGGCCACGCGGTACAACGAATCCAGCATGGCAGTCGCCGGCACCGGATCCTTGATGTGCAGCGCGCTTTCGATCTCGGCCAGCAGCGCGGTGGTTTCGCGATAACTCGGATTGATCCGACGCACTTTTTCCAACGCGGCCAGGGCTGCGCCAAGATCATTGCGATTCATGGCGGTGACGCCTTCGGCATAATAACGCGCCACGATCGTCTCGCTGCTTTCGCGATCCAGGCCGCTTTGCGCTTCGGCCAGATGTTTGCGCACCTCGCGGAAGTTGTGATCCAGCTCCGATACTTTTTCAAAGGCCAGGATGGCGCGCGTCCAATCACGGGCTTTCAATGCGGCGAGACCGGCGGCATACTCGCTCTCCAACCGGTCTTCCTGCTGCTTCTGCTGCAAGCGCCGGTGCGCGGTTGCAAGTCCGGCGCGAGCATCTTGGTCAGCGGGGTTCTGTTGCAGCATCGTTTCGTAGACAGCAATCGCCAGCTCCCAATTGCCCGCGGCCGCGTGCCTCTGTGCCTGCTCCCGCATCGCCGCCCAAGTTTTCTCCTGCGTTGCTGCTTGCTGCGCGCTTTCCACTGCTGTCAGCAGGGCATCAATCGTTTTGTCTTCCGGCTTCTTCGCCTTGATCTGTTCCAGCAATCGTTTTGCTTCCTGCAGGTTGCCACCCGCTTTCGCGTTTTCCACCGCGGCGTAGAGACGCTGCCGCTCGATCTCCTCCTCAGCAAGCTGGAGAAGTTTTTGCATTTCGCTTTGGCGTTTGGAGGATCGCGGTTCGAGATTTAGCGCGGTTTTCAGCTCGGCCGCCGCTTCACCGTGGCGGCCCTGCTCGATCAGCAGACGGCTGATTTCCAGGACAACAGCAGCGCGCACCTCGTTCGCAGGCGCCAGCGCCCTGGCGGCACGGAAATTCTGCTCGGCCTCGCCGGCTTTGCCCAGCTTTTTTTGGGTGACGGCCAGTTCATACAAAATTTGCAGCTTCAATTCCGCTTTCAGGCGCTCCGGCCTGGCCGTGAGAGCTTTGCCGAGGTATTGCCCGGCGTTTTGATGATCGCTCTGCTGTTTGTACAGCACCCCGAGATTGTAAAGTGCCTCGACAAAATTGGGATCCAGACTGATGGCTTTTTGATAGGCGGCAATTTTCCTCGCCGGTTCTTTTTCCTGCACAGCGAGATTGAACCAGTTGGTGGCCTCGGCAATTTTCGATTGCGCCACCACTTCGCACCAGGGCCCGAGCAGCAGCGCCAACGCGGGCCCTCCCGCAAAGTTGTGTATGGTTTTCATGGCTCATTCTCCCTGGTTAAAATGAAGCTTCCAGGCCGCCCCAAAGCGTGCGCGGTTGTTTTTCGCCAAAAGGAAATTGCGCGCGTTGAGTGTTGGTGAGATTCAAAATCGAAATCCCCGCCCGAACTTTTGGGCTGAAAGCATATCCCGCATAAGTATTGACCAGGAAATAGGAGGGCATCCGGACTTGCAGTGGAACGGGCGGCAGGCTCACATACGAGAACGGCCACGTCGTCTTTCCGGAGGTGTATGCCCAGAGGTTGAAAAAAATGCCGGCCGAAGGATTGCGATGCACACCGAAAGCCGCCCTGCTGCGCGGCACGGAATTTTCGAATCCCAAATACGAGCTTTGATCGGAAATTTTCTCATACGCGTACGTCGCTTGCACGCGCCAGGCGTGCGGCAGCAACAATCCCACTTCCGCTTCGCCACCGGTGTTGGTGGATTTGCCGCCGTTGACAAAGGAGATGGTGGTGAGATCGCGCTGGTCGAAAAAGATGAAACCGGAAAGCGCTTCGAGAAAAAAATCGAGGCCCAGCAGGATTTTTTCATTGCCCCACAGTCCGCGATAGCCGGCTTCCAGCGCCGCGGCCCTCTCCGGTTTCAGCGCCGTACTGCCCAGCACCTGTGCCGGTCCAAACTGCGAGACGACAAAATATTCCACCAGCGAAGGCGAACGAAAGCCCTGTGCTGCAGTCAAGCGAAAGCTCTGCGTTGCACTCGGGGAAAACACCAGGGCGGCGCGCAGGGGGATTTCCGTGGTCGTGCGCGGCTTGTGATCGATGCGGCCGCCGAGCGTGATCGTCACTTTCGGCAAGAGCGCGATCGCATCCTGCAGATAAAGCGAATACTGATCGAGGCGCTTTCTTTGGTTGCGGGTGACATTGCCTGTAAAGGCGTCACGCCGAAATTCCACACCGAGGACGAACGTCTGGCGCGCACCGAGTGGACGGGAATATTCCAGGGAATTATGCCACAAGGAGTTTGCGATATCCACGTGAAAAGGCACGCCGATGCCATCAGCGTTGAAGTCGATCAGGTTGAGATAACTTTGCAGCCTCAAAGTGCCGGCCTGGAGACTGGCCTTGTAATTAGGTGAGTTGCGGTGTCGAGCGCACCGGCATGGCGAAGGGGCCCCAGGGCAGAAATTCATCATCGGTGGCACTGCCGGTGCCCAGCTCGAAGGAGACCAGGCCGGTGGTGCCAAAGGATCTTTCCAAATAGGCACGACCACGCCGGCTTTGCAAGGACAGGCGTTCGCCGTCACGGATGTCGGTTAGATTCACACCGCTGGCGCTCACTGCATAACCCCACGGATCGGAGGTGCCGGCATAACTGATCTCGGCGAGATGGGTGTTTTTTTCCGTGCCCAACAGGGTGCGCACGTGCACGCCCGGCCAGAACTGCGGCCGTTTCGTGGTGATATTGATGACACCGCTCACCGCGTTGGCCCCATAAAGCGAGCCGGAGGGGCCGCGCAGCACCTCGATGTTTTCGATATCCTGCAGGCCGAGAGGAAAAGTATTCCAAAACACCGTGCCGAAAAACGTGGTGTAAACGATGCGGTTGTCAATCAGCACCAGGGTGCGGTTGGAGTACAGCCGGTTGTAACCGCGGGGGTTCACGTTGAGATTGCCGCGGTGGGTGGCAAAAACATCGATGCCCGGCAGCATGCGGAACAGATCTGCGAGATTGGCCTGGCCATATTGCTGAACGGCTTCCTTCTGCAACACCGAAATCGCGGAAGGCGCCTGCAGGATATTTTGCAAAGTG
Organism: candidate division KSB1 bacterium; assembly: GCA_034506255.1. Classification (NCBI taxonomy): domain Bacteria; kingdom Pseudomonadati; order Candidatus Zhuqueibacterales; family Candidatus Zhuqueibacteraceae; genus Candidatus Coneutiohabitans; species Candidatus Coneutiohabitans thermophilus. The sequence continues at coordinate 462,695 of JAPDPX010000001.1, forward strand.
CGCGTGGCTGAGAGCACTTCGACCGCGCCGAAGGAAAATTCCTGTGCGCTTATGGAAGTGTCTTGCGCCGCGCCGCCGGAGCCTGAACACACGAGCGGGAATGACTCTGCAACAAAAGCATGGGCGGGTTGGAAGATCAGACTCGCCAGACTGATGGGCAGAAGGAACAGCGGAAAGCAGCGTGAAGACATTTTTGCGTTTTTCATAACAGCCCTCAAGTGTGTATTGCGGAGTTATGTGGCAGGCCCCCTCGTGTCCGTAATAAAAATAGGCACGCATCATCGATGATGCGTACATCCGCCCTGCTTCTTTAAAGAAGTTCCTGGCACACAAACACACTGCGATATTAGTGTCGCATTGTATCGCGACACAAATGTCACACCATGAGTTTCTCTCTCCGCCACAATTTCCTGCATTTGAAGGCCAAAGAAAACCTTCTGCAAAACATTGAACGGTCACCGGGCTTGATACTCTGCGTCAGCACAGTCGCATATCCGAATAGATGATTTCACCTCCGAAGCGCCTGCAGCGTGCGGTAGTTTTGGAAATTTCATGAGCTACAGGCCGTGGTCGCGCCGTCCGCAAAACATGGCACAGACTTCGCGGGTGAAAATGGCAGCGCAAGCCTCCCTGCTTGCAGACAAGATCCCCGCGCGACTTGATCCAAAAATCCCTGAAGTCATTGCCAAAAGGAGCGCCGATGGCCGAGAAAAAATATCAAGCCGGCGTCCGGCCGTATGCCGAGACATACTATGCGCCGGACTACAAGCCGCTCGACACCGATTTGTTGTGTGCCTTTCGCATCACGCCGAAATCCGGCGTCGACATGATTGAAGCCTCGGCCGCGGTGGCCGCGGAATCCTCCACCGGCACGTGGACGGAAGTCTGGTCGAATCAGCTCACCAATATCGATTTCTACAAAGCCAAAGTCTATGCCATTCAAAACGACATCGCCTACATCGCCTACCCGATGGATTTGTTCGAAGAAAACTCGGTGGTCAATATCATGTCCTCGATTGTCGGCAATGTGTTCGGCTTCAAGGCGGTGGCGGCGCTGCGGCTGGAGGATATGCGCATTCCGACGGCGCTGGTCAAAACTTTTCCAGGGCCGAATTTTGGCATTTACGACGAGCGCGTTATTGCCAACAAGTGGAATCGTCCGCTGCTCGGCGGCACAGTCAAGCCGAAGCTTGGGCTTTCGGCAAAAGATTATTCCCAGATTATCTACGATTGTCTCGTTGGCGGACTGGACACAACGAAAGATGATGAAAACATGAACAGCCAGCCGTTCAATCGCTGGCGCGATCGTTTTTGCTATGGCATGGAAGCGGTGAAAAAAGCCGAGGCCGACAGCGGCGAAGTCAAAGGCCACTGGTTCAATGTCACCGCCGGCTCGACCGAGGAAAGCTTGCGGCGGCTGGAGTTCATTGCCGCGCAAGGCAGCCGCATGTTCATGTTCGATTTCATCACCGCCGGATTTGCCGCGACTGCCGACATTGTCAAGCGCGCCGGTGAGCTGCGGCTCATCATGCACTGTCATCGCGCCATGCACGCGGTGTTCACGCGTCCGAAAAATCACGGCATCCATTTTCGCGTCATCGCCAAATGGCTGCGCCTGACCGGCGGCGATCACGTGCACACCGGCACGGTGGTCGGCAAGCTGGAAGGCTCGCGCTCCGAAACCAAGGACGTTTGCAATCTTCTGCGCGAGCGGGTTACGCCGAAAGGCGAAACGCTTTATTTCGAGCAGGACTGGGCGGGCCTTAAAACTGTCTGGCCGGTTGCTTCCGGGGGTATTCATGTGCATCACATTCCGGCGCTTTATGAAATTTATGGCAATGATGCATTCTTTCTGTTTGGCGGCGGCACGCACGGCCATCCGCGCGGCAGCCGCGCCGGCGCCACGGCGAACCGTGTCGCCGTCGAAGCGATTGCCTCCGGCAAAACGCTCGAAGAAGCAGCCAAAGGTTGCAAAGAGCTGCGTGAGGCGATGGAATTGTGGGCGAACACCAAGTTCGAAATCTCAGAATGAATTGGTGCATCGCCGGACTGACAGCGTCATGGCCCGCGGCATTGCGGGCAATGGGGGATAATGAATGCTCCTTCAATCCAAGATTCCATCGCGCCAACAATCCATAAAAATCGAGAATCGTCATGAACAGGCAACGCCCCATCATCCTGGGCATCGTCGGCGACAGCGCCTCGGGCAAGACGACCATCACGCGGGGGTTGACAAAAATTCTCGGCCCCGAGCGCGTCACCCACGTGTGTACCGACGACTATCACAAATATGACCGCAAAGAGCGCGCGCAAATCGGCATCACCGCGCTGCATCCCGAATGCAATTATCTCGACGTGATGGAGCTGCATTTGGAGCGCCTGCATTACGGCCAGCCCATCCTCAAGCCGGTGTACGATCATTCCACTGGCACGCTGGTGCGCCCCGAATACGTGCAGCCGCGCGAGTTTGTGATCGTCGAAGGTCTGCTCGCATTTTTCACGCCCACCCTGCGGCAGTTTTTCGATGTAAAGGTCTTTCTTGATCCGCCGGAAAATTTGCGCAAGGTTTGGAAGATCAAGCGTGACACCACCAAGCGTGGCTACACCGTTGAACAAGTGCTGGTCGAGCTGGAGAAGCGCGAACCGGATTCCGCCGCTTACATTCGGCCGCAGCGCGAGCATGCGGATATCGTCGTGCGCTTCTATCCGCCCAATGACGTGGTGCCCGAGACGGCCGGCCCCAATCTCAACGCACGGCTGGTGTTGCGACCGACGATTCCGCATCCGGATTTGACCTACCTTTATAAAAACGGCAAGGGCTCGGGCATCCGCCTGGAGCTGGGCCGTGATGACAGCCGGCCGGTGGACTTTCTCGAAATCGACGGCGATGTGGCGCCCGCGCATGCCGAGGAGCTGGAAAATGCGATTTGGCAGCATTTGCCCGACCTGCGGCCGGTGGGCGAAGACCAATTTGGCGAGTACCTGGATCGCAATGAAGTGCGGCACAGCCACCCGCTGGCGCTCGCACAATTGCTGCTGACCTATCATCTGCTGCGCAAATACAACGACCGTGTGCAATTGCCCTTCGCCCCGCCAGTCGCCGCGCTCAGCCGCATGAACATTTCATAGGTGCGCCTTTATTTGTCGTGGCGCCTTCAGGCGCTCGCTGGTGTGCGTGAAGAACACCTGTTCAAAAGGAAACACCCAAAGTCTTGGCGCAGATTTCCCCGGCTTGCGGGGCAAACTAATCAGGCAGGATGCCTGCGCTGCCAGGCGCACACCATAATAGCTTGGGACCCTGAAGGGTTTACTACGAATTACTTGCTGCGAAAGTGTATCTGCAGAGATCGCCATGCACACTCTCGGTGAATTGATTACAGGCCGTGTGCTTCACGTCGTCACGCCGGATTGGAGCGTGCAGCAGGCGGCAGAACTGATGGCCGAAAAGAACATCGGTGCCGTACCCGTGCTCGCCGAAAGGCGTCTGGTTGGAATCTTCAGTGAGCGCGACCTGCTCACACGTGTCATCGCCCAGAAAAAAGACCCGGCCCTCATCAAAGTCGGCCACGTCATGACACGCAATCTCATCGTTGCCAGCGCCAGCGACGACTATCCCGCCTGCCTGGAAAAAATGAAAGCCGCCGGTTGCCGGCACTTGCCGGTCATCACAGGCGATCAGCTCGTCGGCATCGTCTCCATGCGGGATTTGCTGCTGCACGACGTGAAGCAGAAGGACTCCGAAATCCGTCTGCTGAATGAGTACATTCATTTTGTGCCGTCGACCGTGCTGTGAAAAAGCCCTTCTTTACTGCCCGATTACGCCCCTGCTCTTACTCCCGCTCCTATTCGTTTTCGTACTCGCTTTGAACGCTTTTCGAAAAGAGTACGATGAGAAAGAGTAAGAGAAGGAGTAAGAGCAAGAGCAAGAGTATGAGTATGAGTATGAGTATGAGTATGAGAATATGAGAGGGTATAAGCAAAAAGGAGCACCCATGAAAGTCGGTGAAGTCATGAGCCGGCGTGTCGTGGCGGCGACACCCAATGCCACCTGTCAGGATCTGGCGAAAAAGATGCTCTCCGGTTTTTTCAGCGGCCTGCCCGTGGTGGATGAACAGCAGCGTGTCATCGGCATCGTCACCGAGTTCGACATTCTCAAAGTTCTGCAGAACCGCGACGAATACGGCTTCTGCTCCGCCACGGCCGAGGAGATCATGAGCAGGGAGCCGGTATGCCTCGAAGAGGACGCCGAGGTCGAACAGGCAATCAAAATCATGCGCGAGCGCCGGTTCATCCGCCTGCCGGTGGTGCGCAACGGCAAACTGGTTGGCGTCATCTCCCGCGGCGACATTTTGCGCGCGTATGTCCAGGATGATTTCGTCACGCTGCAGAATGGCGAGGTGACGGGGCGGGAATGAGAGCGGGTGAGCGGGAGACGGGGAGGGTGGGAGAAAGGGAGAATTTGAATCTCGCAGGAACGGTTGAAATATTTTCAAGCGACCAGCAGCCAGCAACATGCAACGTCAAATAAAAATCGCCCCGTCCATTCTCTCGGCAGATTTTGCGCGGCTTGGCGAAGAGGTGAAAACCGTCGAGGCCGGCGGCGCGGATTTGATTCATGTCGATGTCATGGACGGGCATTTCGTGCCCAATCTCACCATCGGGCCGGTCATCGTGCAAGCGCTCAGGCCGGTAACACGATTGCCGCTCGATGTGCATTTGATGATTGCGAATCCCGACTTTTTCATCGACGCTTTTGCAAGGGCCGGCGCCGATTATTTCACCGTGCAAGTCGAGGCATGTGTACACCTGCACCGCACGCTGCAAGCCATCAAAGCGAAAAAGATGAAAGCCGGGGTCGCGCTCAATCCGCACACGCCGCTGGCTGCCATCGAGGAGATTTTGCCGGATTTGGATTTGGTGCTCATCATGTCGGTCAATCCCGGCTTCGGCGGGCAGGAGTTTATTCCGGCAGCGCTCGACAAGCTCCGCCGTCTGCGCCGCATGTTGCAACAGCGTGAACTCACCCACGTCGCAGTGGAAGTCGATGGCGGCATCAAATTGGAAAATGCGCGGGAGGTGGTCGAAGCCGGCGCGGAGATTCTCGTTTCCGGCTCGGGCATTTTTAAAACCCCAAATCCGGCGGAGACGGTGAGGAGGATGAGAACAATATTTTCGTAGTAAACTTTCGTCGTAGACCCTTCAAGGTCCCACTTTAGCGCCTAAAGGCACTACTACAAAATTTCATGGAAGGACCACCTATGAACCTCAGCACAGAAGAAAACCTTGCCGGCCGCGATGCGCTCGCCGAAGTGGTGGTGTGTTTGGCAAAACAGGCGCTGGTAACGACGCCGAATAAAACCGTGGCGTGGACCTCGCATCCCCTGCTCGCCGCCCTCAAGGCGGCAGGCACCAGGCACATTTACACCGATACCGCCGATAAAACCGAATTGGATGATCTGCTCGTTGCCGGAGAAACCGAGAAGCATCTCACTTTTGTGGAGGAGATCGACGGCAACACCACCAATCAGGCGCTGGTGGACAAAGTGCTGCCGCAATATTTCGAAGAACGTGGCGCTGCGAATCTCACCAAATGGGCGCGCGAGTTGCAGAGGGCGCAACCTGCGCTTGGACTCACGGAAATCGTGCCTCTGCTGTACACCATCATCAACGGCCGGCTCGGCCGCCAGTTCAAAGCATATTATGGCGCGGGCCGGAAGAATGGGCGCAGTTGGGAAATCAGCCTGGAGCTGCACACCGGCCTCGCCGGCGATGCCGAAGCGTCCAGGCGCGTCGCCGGTTATCTCGCGAGGATGGTCCCGGGCAGTTTCGTCAAAGTCGCGTTCACACCCCACGAGCCCCACTGCCTGCTCATCGCGCGCGATCTGGAACGACAGGGCATCCGGGTGAACTTCACCACGACCTTCTCCGTGCGGCAAGTTGCCGCGGCGGCTTTGCTCGCGAACGTGGCGCGCACGAATATTTTCATGGGCCGTCTCAATCAGGGCCTTGAAGCGGAGCTGCTCGGCGAGCAAGTCGATCTTGCAGCACAACGATTGTTGAGAAAACTGCGCCGGCAGTACGATCTCAAAACGCAGCTCATCGTCGCCAGCGTGCGCGATTGGAAGACGCTGGTTCATGCCGCGGGCTGCGACGTCTTCACCGTGCCTTACAAAACGCTGAAAGATTTTCTCACGCAAAAGGAAATCGGCCCGAAGGAAATTCGCAGCCAACTGGAATCGGATTACTCGGGTCTCCTGGGTGTTTCCGCAAAAGTTCTGGAAAAAATCGGCAGTGCGCGACTCGCACAACTTTATCAAATCGAGCCGGACTATCTGCGATTTCTCGTGGAATTGCGCCGCTCGCCAGATTTCGACAAACTCGATGGCGACGGCCTTTTCAAAAAATTCGATCACGCCGGGTTCGGCGAAGTGTTCTATTCGCCCACACCGGTGGAGTGGCAGGAGCTGCGCAAAAACAAATTGCCCGATCTCGATTCGCCGTTGACGAAAAAACTGCCACTCGATACGCTTTACAGCCTGCTGGCGGTTGCAGATTTCATGAAGTTCCAGGAGGGGATGGATCAACGCATCGCGGAAAGGATTCACGAAGTTTTGTAACGTGCTCGTGCCCCCAAAGGGGTCTGCCATGAAAGCAGGGAGAAATGATGTTGCAACTTGATCTCGACCAATATACGATCAACGTCATCAAAGGCCTGGTGATGGACGCGACGCGGCATGCCGATTCCGGGCATCCGGGCGGCGCGATGTCGTCACTCGATTTTGCGTACACCGTTTACAAAGAATTTTTGCGTTATAGCCCCGGCGATCCGAAATGGTTCAATCGCGATCGCTTCGTGCTCTCCGCCGGCCACGAGTCGATGCTGCTCTATGCGCTGTTAACACTCGCGGGTTATCTCGGGCTCGAGGATCTCAAAAAATTCCGGCAATATGGCAGCCGCACGCCGGGGCATCCGGAGTCGTATCTCACGCCCGGTGTCGAGGCGACAACCGGCCCGTTGGGACAAGGCTTCGGCATGAGCGTGGGAATGGCGGTGGCGGAAGAAATTCTGGCTGCGAATTTCGGACGCGAGCTGATCGACCACTTTACTTACGTGGTTGCCAGTGACGGGGATTTGCAGGAGCCGATCTGCATGGGAGCCGCCGCGCTCGCCGGACATTGGGGGCTGGGCAGACTCATCGTGTTCTACGATAAAAATGAAATCCAAATCTCCGGTGCCACCCATCGCTGCGACACGACGAATTATGCCAAAGTATTCGAGGGCTTCAATTGGCATGTGCAGGAAATCGACGGTCACGACCGCAGCGCCATCCGCGCGGCGATTCGGCACGCGCAGAAAGTCGCAGACCAGCCCTCCCTCATTATCGGCCACACGGTGATTGCCAACGGCACGGCAACGCTGGCAGGCTCGGCAAAAACGCACGGCGAGCCTCTGCCGGCGGATGAAATTGTTGCAACGAAAAAGAAACTCGGTTTGCCGGAGCATCAAACTTTCTTTCTGCCTGAGGAAGTGCTCCGGCATTTTCGTCAACGCCATGATGAACTGGCGGCCTGGCAGCGCGCGTGGCAACAACGCCTGGATGCTGCGCGCAGGAATCCCGAATTTGCCGCACGCTGGGAACAATGGGTGGAAGGGAAAACCCCCGCCACGTTGAAAGTGCCTTCATTCGCCGGCAAGACCAGCCTGGCGACGCGCGTGGCCTTTGGCGAAACGCTGCAGGCGTTGGCGGGACAACTGCCCAATCTTGTCGGTGGCTCCGCGGATTTGGAGCCTTCAAATAAAACTGATTTGTTCCTGAAAGTGGCCGGCGACTTCACCCGCACGAACCGCAAAGGCCGCAATCTGGTGTTCGGCGTGCGCGAGTTTCCGATGGCCGCGATTTGCAATGGCCTGGCGTTGCACGGCGGCCTGATTCCTTTCGGCGCGACGTTTTTGATTTTTTCCGATTACGAACGCGCCGCGCTGCGCCTGGCGGCCTTGCAGCATCTGCGCGTCATCCATGAGTTCACGCATGATTCCTTTTATCTCGGGGAGGACGGTCCCACCCATCAACCCGTCGAGCAGCTCGCCTCGCTGCGCGCCCTGCCGAATTTCGTGGTGATTCGTCCGGCCGATGCAACGGAAACCACCGTGGCGATACAAGTCGCGCTGGAGCAGAAACACCGCCCGACCGCGATCATGCTCACGCGGCAGAATGTGCCGGTGCTGGAGCGCGGCAAATATCCGGGCGCGGAAAATTTGCGGCGCGGCGCGTACATCCTCTACGATTTTGTAGTAGACCCTTCAGGGTCAAAAGGCACGACGACGAAATCCTTTCAAGAGCAAACGCCCGATGTCATTTACATTGCCACCGGTTCCGAAGTGCATCTGGCACTGGCCGCGGCACAGCAAATCCCCGATAAAAAAATCCGCGTGGTCAACATGCCCTCATGGGAATTGTTCGACGAGCAGGACCAGGAATACAAGCAAATGGTGCTGCCGCCCGCCGTCACCGCGCGCCTCTCCATCGAAGCCGGTTCGACGTTCGGGTGGAAAAAATATACCGGTACCCACGGCTACGAGTTGGGCATCGATCATTTCGGCGATTCCGGCAAAGCCGGTGATTTGGAAAAGGCCTACGGTTTCACCGTCGAAAATGTGGTGCGCCTGACGCGCGAGCGTTTTTTGTTCAATTCCAACGGCCATTTCGATGCCTCGCAAATTGACTGGCAGGAAATTTATGCAACGGGCAGCGGCCCGGAAGAGGCGGATTGACGACTTTCGTAGTGGTGCCTTTGGGCAGGAAAGCGTGACTCTGAAGGATCTACTACAAAAGGTGTGACCCTGAAAGGGTCCACTGCAAAAGGGCAAAATGGAGATTCGTGACCTTACAATCATTGGCGGGGGGCCGACGGGACTGGCGGCGGTGTTTCGTGCCGGCATGCATGAAGCCACGGCGCGCATCATCGAGGTGCTGCCCAATCTCGGCGGACAAATGACGGCGTTGTATCCGGAAAAATTCGTTTTCGACGTCTTCGGCCTGCCCAAAATTCTGGCGCGCGATCTGGTGAAAAATCTGGAGGCGCAGGCGCTGCAATTCCATCCGGAAATTCATCTGGACGAGCTGGCAACCAACCTGCGCCATGTTGCAGCGGAGAACAGCGCAGACTTCCCGGCCGCCGGCGGGCAGGGCGGGGACACGCGCCTCATCGAAGTGACGACGACACGCGGCGTGTATCTCTCGCGTGCGGTGATCATCACCAGCGGCAACGGCATCATCAGCCCGCGCAAGCTGCCCAATGAGCGCGCCGATGAGTTCGAAGGCAGAGGCATCGTGTATTCGGTGCAGCGCAAGGAGAATTTTCGCAACAAGCGCGTGGTCATCGTCGGTGGCGGCGATTCGGCGGCAGACTGGGTGCTGAACCTGGCCGAAGTGGCCGCCGAAATAACCCTGGTCCATCGTTCGAACGATTTTGCCGCACACCCCGCCAGTGTGCGCGAGATCATGCAGCTCGCCAGCCGCGGCCGTGTGAAGGTTTACACTTCCACCATTATCGACGAGCTGCATGGCAACGAGCATCTGGAAGCCATCACCCTGCGTGATTGGCGGCAGAACCAGCACCGGCTCGAGCTCGATGTGTTGCTGCCGATGATCGGTTTCAAAATCAATCTCGGCCCGATTGCCACCTGGGGGCTCGAGCTGGAGGACAAGCATATCAAAGTCGATCCCCGCATGCGCACCAATCTCGCCGGCGTGTTTGCCGCGGGTGACGTGGCGACCTTTCCGGGCAAAATCAAGCTCATCGCCACCGGTTTTGCCGAGGCAGCGATGGCGGTGAAAAGCGCGCTGGAGTACATTCACCCCTCGGAAAAAGTGAAAGTCACCTACAGCAGCACCAGCGGCCTGCCGGCGGCCAGGATTTGATTGCCGGTAAAAACTTTTTTGTTGCTTTTTCCTCTCTCTTCCACTATCCTGCCTGCCTGAATCAACCAGCGACGACACTCCAATTTTCTCCCTGGCAAGTACAGCCTGTCACCAATTCAATGGCATGAGGTGTTTAAGGTTGCAACGCCATAATCTCATCGAATCGCCATAAAATTGGCCGGCCGGCCGGCATGGAAAAGCCCGGGTCACAAAAATCCTTTCACAACCACGCGAGGCAACTAACGAATTTTCATGGTGACAAATCCCGGCTTCGGGAAGCGCTCCTGTGGTATAACCTTTGCCAATTTTGCAATCATTAAAAAAATATTTTTCGGATGACACGGGATGACTATCGTAATCAGCCAGCGCGTCGATTGCCGGGAGATGTTTGGACCGATGCAGGTCGTGGCATTGCGGCGGGCAATCAATGCTCTGCCGGTCGGTCAAGTGTTGGAATTGATTTCGTGCGACCCGCATGCCCCCTCGGATTTTCCGGCATGGTGTCGGTGCACAGGGCATGAAATGGTCGACGTCGTGCAGCGCGGCAATGAATACCGGTTCTACATCCGCAAATCTTTTTAGGAGGCCAAGTATGGCACAAGTGAAACCCGACCAAACTTTGGATTGCACCGGCTTGCTGTGCCCCATGCCGGTGGTCAAAACGCGAAAAGTAATCAAAGACATGCAGGTGGGCCAGGTTCTCGAGATGATTGCGACGGATCCCGGCTCCATCCCCGACATGGAAGCGTGGGCGAAACAAACGCAACACGAGCTGCTCCTGGCGCAAAAGGAAGAGGGAGGGAAGTTCCGTTTTCTCATTAAAAAAACACACTGAGCCTGTGTGCGGGTAAATCTTCCGGCACTCCCCGACCTGCAACTTGCCAGCCTGCAAACGGGCAGACGTAAATTCACTTTTGAACCTTCAAAGACCGACTGGGCGGAAGGAGGAAAGTCATGTCCAAAGAAAACGGCAAACACCGCCTGGCATTGATCGCCAGCAAGGGCACGCTGGATTGGGCCTATCCGCCGTTCATCCTCGCCAGTGCCGCCGCCTCGATGGATTGGGAAGTGGGTGTCTTCTTCACCTTCTATGGCCTGCCGCTGCTGAAGAAAAAACTCGGCGCTGCGGTCTCTCCCGTTGGCAATCCCGCCATGCCGATGAAAATGCCTTTTGGGCCGAAGGCGTTCCAGAAGATCAACTGGCCGATGCCCAACCTGCTGATGTCCAATCTCCCCGGCTTCGAAAGCGTTGCCACCAGCTTGATGAAGCAAACCTTCAAAAAGAAAGGCGTGGCGACCATCGAGCAACTGCGCGCTGCCTGCATTGAAATGGACGTGCGTCTCATCGGCTGCCAGATGACGATGGATGTTTTCGGTTTCACCAGGGAAGATTTCATCCCGCAAGCGGAAATCGGCGGCGCCGCGACCTTTCTGGAATACGCGGCGGAGGCGGACGTGAGTTTGTTCATTTGAGCCCTGCAAAGCCGCCAAGGGGGACGCAGTGGGAGAATGGCTGCAGAGCAGATTCCCCTCTCTTCTGTTCTCATTTTTCGAAAATAGTGAATGTGGCTGACTGGACGCAAAAAGAAATCTTGCTGCGCGACCTTGCCCAGCTTTATCAGGATCTGGCGGGTGAATGGCTGCTCCTGGAAATTCTGGAAGGCGCGTCGGAACGGCTGCCGGGCAAGTTCCGATTGCACGCGCATCATTGTGACAAAGGCAAATTGCACGACTTCATGATGGAGCACGAGGGCTGGGACTGGAGCAAGAAATATCTCCTGGTGCAGGCTAATCCGGAGAAGCCGTGTGAGATTGAGCCTTGATACTGGATACTGGATGCTGGATGCTGGATGCTTGTTACTGGTTGAGGCAAGGGCAAGCAAAATTATCGCCAACGGATAGAAACAACCCAACTGATATAGCTTTTTTCATCCGTTGGGGGCTTTTTTCGATTTTTATTACAACCCCATTAGGTGGAGCAAATCGTGATTGACGGTGAAGGCAAAAAAATTCTCGTGATTCAAACCCATGGCGTGGAAACCCCGCGCCGCACCTATTCCCCCCTTTTTTATGCCATGGCGGCGGCGGCAATGGAAATGGATGTGATGGTGTGGTTCACCATGGACGGCACCAATCAACTCAAAAAAGGCGCGGCGGAGAAGGTGCAGCTCGATCCCACCAGCGACGTGACGCTCAAAACCATGCTTGAACAGGCGATGGAATCGGGTGTCAAATTGCGCGTCTGCCAGCAGAGCATGGCGCTGTGGAAGATGCAAAAAGAGGATCTGATCCCCGGCGTTGAAATTCTCGGCGCCACCAGCATCATCGATCTGGCGCTGGAAGCGGATCATGTGATGTATTTCTGATTTTGTAGTGGTGCCTTCAGGCACAAACTCGTGAGGACGCGAACGAGCCTGTGCACCAGAGGGCGCCGCCACAAAAAACATGGAGAGTTGACCATGCCCGACAAAGAAGAAATTCGCGGCTGCGCGATTCGCAAGGATCTTTATTATCGTGTCGAAGATCACACCTGGGTGAAAGTCAATGACGACGGCACTGTTTTCGTCGGCATGACCGATGTGGCACAGAACATGGCGGGGCCGTTGCTGCATGCCAAAGCCAAGGGCCCCGGCACCAAGCGCGACAAGGGCAAGCCGATCGCCACGGTGGAAAGCGGCAAATGGGTCGGCCCGGTGAAAGCCCCCATCTCCGGGGAGATCATCGAAGTCAATTCCAAAGTCGCGCAGGACGCCAAACTCATCAATCAAAGTCCCTACAACGAGGGCTGGATTGTAAAAATGAAACCCAGCAACCTGCAGGCGGAGCTGGCCGAGATGCAAACCGGCGAGGCGGCAGTGGAAGCCTACCGGCAAAAAATTGAAAAGGAAGATTTGAAAGCGTGTGTGCATGTCGAAGGGTTTGAGGCCTGATCCTGGTTGCCCTTACCTCTCTCCCTCTTGCTCATACTCATACTCATACTCTTACTCTTACTCGCTTTTAAACCGCCCCTGAAAAGCGAGCAGGAGTAGGAGCCCGCGTTTGAAAGGAACGATGCGGAGACCACAATGGCTCTCGATTTGACCGGCAAAAAATACGCGCAGGTGCCCTACGAAGAAAAAGAGCGGCTGTTCAACGAGGTGAAGGCAGATTTGCGCTATGAGGAATATTTGTACGGTTGCTATGAGTGCGGCATTTGCGTGGCTTCCTGCCCTTCGGCGCGCTTTTATGATTTCAGCCCGCGCAAAATTGCCCAGGCGGTCGCGCGCGAGGATGTCGATCTCGTTTATACCTTGATGAACGACAGCATTTGGGACTGCTCGCAATGTTTCTCCTGCGACCGCTGCCCGCGCAAAAACTCGCCCGGCGGCATCATCACCATCATGCGCGAAGTCGCGGTGAAGAACGGCTTGTCCAGCGCGCAAGCCGCGCTTGAAGGCTACGGCCGCGTCGTCTACAAAATCATGTCTACTGGCACGCAAGTTTCGCCCGACATGCTGCAGCCCAACGCCTTCCCGGATTGGGGGCCGCACGTCAAGGAAATCTCCAACAACCTCGAAGTCTGGCGCCGCGCCCTGCCGCCGGAAACCCTGCACACCACGGAAACAGGATGGAAGGTCGACGACAAAACCATCATCGAGCTCTATCTCATCTGGCACATGACCGGCGTGATGGACATGATCAAGGAAGTCGACGAAGGGCTGTTCATGATCTTGCAGGATGTGATGGAAGAACGATTGGAAGAGGCAGGATATGATGTAAGTTTTGAGTAAACTTGTGAGACGCTCAATAAGCGCCATTCTCCCGCTAGACCTGTTGAAGCTGATCAAGAGGCGCCAAACCGTGCGCCTATTTGATTCGGAAAAATCGGTCAGCGCCGCCTGTCTCAAACGCATCTTGACGGCAGGCAGGTGGGCGCCGTATGCATCCTATTATCCCCAGGGATGGAAATTTATCGCACTCAAAGGCGCGCCGCGCGACCAGGCCGTGACGATTGTTACCAAAAGCAAAACCATTCTGAAATACATTCGCACCATGTAGGAAGCAGCATCCTGGGGTGCCGAGGCGGAGAGTGAAGAGGATCAACAATGGAAGGAGCGCGCTCGGGATTTCGCCCAAAACCTGGGCCACGCGCTGGTGCTCATCGTTGGCCTGGTGCCGTTTGATGCAGCGCTTTCCATCCGTGGCACAATCTGGGTTCGGCGTGGGCGGCCGTGCAAAACATGATGCTCCAGGCGGAAGCCGTGGGCCTGGCGAGCGGCATCGTCACTTTTTATTCGCCCAGTGTTGAGCGCGAGCTTCTCGAGTTTTTGGGATTCGCCAGCGGGAAGTGGATGGTCGCCTTTCTGCTCAATGTCGGCCACCCTTGGGCGAAACCCCAAGCCATGCCACGCAAGGAAGGATTGTATGAAATCAGAGGCTAGAAGGCCATCGCCAAACCTTTACGATGATGGCCGGTGCGACGGAGCGCTGCTTCAGTAAAGGCAACGCGGAAAATTCGAGGCATAGAAGGATGACAAACTCAAGGGAGTAAACATCATGATCCCAGCCGAAGCCCTGGTCAAGCAGGCCAAGGATCGCCAGTTTGTGCGCACAGCGGAGCAGATTCCCACCGAAGACTTTCACGACATTCTTTTCGAGCTCGAAAAAGAAGGCGAGTGGGAAGTGCAGCGCGTGCCGGAGCCGTATGTCGAAGTACAAACCAAATATGGCCGCAAGAAAAAAATTCCCCTGCAACACACCTGGCATCACAAAAGCTGCGGGCAATGCGGCCACATTCCCGGTTATTCCACCTCGATTTTCTGGATCAACCGCCGGCTCGGTTTCGATTACATCGATCCCACCGATCAGACCTCCTGCACGGCCTGGAATTATTATGCCTCGGCCACTTCCAACGCCGCGGCGCAGGCCGCGGTGGCGATGCGGAATTTTGCAGCGGCGGCGGAAACCGGTTATTACCCCATCATCCATTGCGGCACCAGCTTCGGCCATTACAAGGAAACGCGGCAGCAGCTCATTCACAGCCCGGAGTTGCGCCGGCAGGTGCGTGACATTCTCAAACGCCTCGGCAAGAAATTCGTCATTCCCGAGGAGATCGTGCATTACAGCGAGTGGGTCTATGCCGTGCGGGACAGGATTGCAGAACGCCAGACACGCGACATGAGCAAGATCCGCGCCACCGTGCATCCCGCGTGTCATTATCACAAGCTCATCGCCGAGGATGCGATCTATGATCCAGAAATTTACGGCGCCCAGCGCTCGGCCATCGTCACCGGCACCCTGAAGGCACTGGGCATCGACGTCGCAGATTATTCGACATGGTTCGACTGCTGCGGCTTCGGCTTTCGGCATATTCTGGTCTCGCGCGATTTCTCGCGTTCTTTCGCGACCATGCGCAAGATCGAAGTGATGAAAGCGGAGGCCAATCCCGACGTCACCGTCACACACGACACCGGCTGCGTCACCACGCTGGATCAAAGCCAGTTCGCCGCCAAAGCGCACAACCGCAACGTCGGTGTGCCGGTGATGTCCGATTCGCAGATTGCGGCGCTGGCCATGGGCGCGCATCCCTACAAAGTTTTGCAGCTTCACTGGCACAGCACCGACAACAAGCCCTTCCTGCAAAAGGTGGGCATCGACACGGAGAAAGCGTGGCAGGAGTTCGAAGCCGCGGTTGAAAAGTTAAAAAGTGGCGAACAACAATATCTCACCTGGGAAGATGCAGATGCCTGAGCAACCCATTTTGATCATCGGCGGCGGCCCCGCCGGCATGGAGGCGGCACGCGCCATTGCGGATCTTGGCTATCACGCCATTCTCGTGGAAAAGCGCAGTCGTCTTGGCGGCACGCCTGACGATGCCGGATATGCCGCGCTCACGCCGGATTTTCGCAACGCCGGCGAAGCGATGGCGGAGATGGCGGCGCGCATCGAAAACAATCCGTTCGTGCAGATCAAGCTCAACTCGACCGTCACCGCGGCGAGCGGCAGCGCCGGCAATTTTGAAGTCACGCTTCAGAACGGTGCGACGGCGGAGCAGGTAAAAGCCGGCGCGGTGATCATTGCCACCGGCTTTCAACATTTCGATCCCGGACGCGAAACGCAGCAGTATGGCTACTACGAGTTCGACGATGTGATCACGCTCGTTGATCTTGAAAAGATGCTGAAAGCCCACAAGGTGGTGCGGCCTTCCAACGGCAAGCCGCCGGAGCGACTGTGCTTCATTCAATGCGTCGGCTCGCGCGACCGGCAGATCGGTAACGAATACTGCTCGAAAGTCTGCTGCGGCATCGCCTCGAAAGAGGCCATTGAAGTGCGCCAGCAGTTGCCCAACTGCAAAGTTTTCATCTTCTACATCGACATGCGCATGTACGGCTATTGGGAGAATCAGATTTACTGGCCGGCGCAGGAGAAGTACAAAGTCAACTACGTCAAAGGCATCGTGACCGAGGTGTTGAAGAAGGGCGACCGGCTGTTGATTCGCGGCGAGGACACGACCATGGGCCGCCCGATGGAAATTCCGATGGACATCGTTGTGCTTTCCGTCGGCATGGAGCCCAGCGCCGGCACGCGCGAGCTGGCGAAGATTTTTGGCGTACAGCAAAACAAGTATAAATTCATCGAGACCATCGGCGGTGCCCTGGACACGGTCACCACCAACGTCGAAGGCGTGTTTGCCTGCGGCGCTGCCACCGGTCCGGCAGATTTGGAAGACTCGGTTTCCTCTGCCGCCGCCGCGGCGATGAAGGCGATAGCGGTGGTGCGCAAGCATCACGTGAAGGCCGCGGCATGAATGCCAGGGGAGCAATCCTCGAGGGGCAACGGCGCGCAAGGAAGCTTCATTACTTTCCGCCGGTCTTTTTCACCCCTTTTCAGCAGGGAGTTTTTTCTGCTCAACCGGTTTTTCTTCCCAAAACTTTACCAGCGGAAGTCGGCACGATGGGCCAGGTGGTTGACACGGAAAGCGCCAAAGAGTTCATGCGCGAGGCGCTGGAGAAAGTGGCCAGCGAGGAGTTGTTGCAAATCTGCGGCGAAGTGGAGCTGAAATCGCAATGGTTTCGCGAGAAGTTGGAGCGTGAGGCCATCCCCAGGCTCTCCTCCGCAGCGTATTTTTCGCTGTTGCGCCGCATTTTCGCCACGCGCCGGAAAGCCGAGACGATTCTCAAGCAATTTCCCCTGGAAGATCTGCGGAGTTGGACGTGGGACTTGCTTTACGGGGCCGGTGAGGTCAAAACACGCTTTCAAAATTTCGTGGACAAATTCAACGGCATCGAGGACAACATCAAACGCGATTTTGCCAGCGAGATTTTGCACTTCACCGACCCCGAACGCTACTGGCTGTGGACGCGCTGGATGTGGGATCCCAAAACCAAAACCGGCGCGCTGCCCCTGGTCACGCATGCGGCATATGATTTCAGCGGTGACACGGCGGGCGACATTTACCTGCGCGTCGGCGAAGCCGTGGCCTTCGTGCATCACGTCGGCGAAGCCGCGGGTTTTCAGACGATCAGCAAAACCATCTTCGGCACCGATGTTTTTCTGAGCTGCGTGTACGTCGTGTATGTTTACACCGTGCTGCGCATGCGCATGACGCAGGAGTTCAACAAAGTGATGCCGGGTTTGCCGGAGTTTTCGCGGAGGTTGCTGGGGGTTTATCACAAGCCCAATGCCCCCTCGGAGCAGCGCCTTTAGGCGCGGAAGGAAATCTGAAGGTCAACTGCCTTCTCAGCCCGCGTGCCTCAAAGCACGATTACAAAACATGTTCACGGAGCAAGCCGCATGGGTTCTCTCTTATCCGTTGACAAAGATCGCATCATCGAAAAAGAGCACGTTGTCCAGGAAGGCCTGGATATTTCCGGCCATTGGAACCGCATGTTTGAGCAGCGCGTGATTTGGGATTACACGCCGGAGCTGATCGAGAAGGTCACCGCGCTCGACAATGCCGAGTCCTTTGGCTGGTGCTACCAATGCGCCCAGTGTGTGCCGGTGTGTCCGGTCGACATCGTCGGCGATTACGGCCCGCGCAAGATTTTTCGCAGAGTCCAATTCGGCATGGATTTGTTCAACAGTCCGGATTTGTGGCAATGCACCACCTGCATGAACTGCCTGCGCGTCTGTCCAAAGGAAGTGAACATGATTAAAATCATGCCGGCGGTGCGCGAGCAGGCGGTGCTCAATGGCTACGTGCCGAAAGAGCTGCAAACCATGTTTCAAAACTGCGCCGAGTACGGCAACCCGCTCGGCGAGTCTCCCAAAAAGCGCGCGGACTGGGTGAAAAGCGCGGGCGTGCCGGTGCCAATCATGGCGCAGATCAAAAAGCCGGTGGATGTGCTCTGGTTCGTCAGCGATTATCCGAGCTATCACAAACGCGGCATCGATGCCTCCAAGGCTCTGGCGCGCATATTCAATGCCCTGGGCGTGGATTTCGGCATTCTCGGCGCCGAGGAAAAATGCGATGGCGACTCGCAGCGACTGGCGGGTGAGCCCGGCTTGTTTGAAGAACTGGCGACCCACAATATCAAAACGTTGAAGAAATATAAATTCAACAAAATCGTCGTCACTGATCCACATGCACTCAATGCCTTCCGCAAAGAATATCCCAGGCTCGGCGGCCAATTTGAAGTTGAGCATTACACCACCTTTCTCGCCGCCAGGCTGGACCGGCTTCAACCCCTGTTGAAAAAAGAAGTCAGGCAAAAAGTCACTTTCCACGATCCGTGCTATCTCGGCCGGCACAACGGTGAGTTCGAGTCGCCGCGCAAGTTGTTGCGCGCGATTCCGGGCCTGCAATTCACCGAGATGTGGCGCTGCAGGGAGAACGGCTATTGCTGCGGCGGCGGCGGCGGTGGCATGTGGCTCGATGGCTTCATGGCCGATCACGTTGTCGAGCGCCTCTCCGAACGTCGCGTGCGCGAAGCCGTCGAAACCGGCGCCGAAGTGCTCGCTGTCTGCTGCCCCTATGAAGTCTCCCGTTTCGAAGATGCGGTGAAATCCACCGGCAATGAAGGGAAGCTGATCGTCCGGGATATTGTGGAATTGTTGCAGGAAGCGATGCGGCAATAGTGGAACAAATTTTACACTCTCGTTTCAATTCCGGCTTGATATAACCTGAATTTTGCACGGGTCGTGTTGTCCTCACCTTGCCAATCGATTGGTGGGTAGCGCCTTCAGGCGTTTTCAGCTTTGAGCCTGGGAATTCATTCTCAGCGAAAGGTTGATTTTGCGGGCTGTTTCGTCGGCAAGCGTGAACATCTCAGATGTGGACCGGCATTGGGTCACATGCCCCCATTCCAGAGAGTTGCAGCAGCCGATCCAACGGCAGCTCTTCGCGGGTATTGTATTGTGGACCAGGGAAAAAGAGACAAGATGACCACTCGCCTCATAAAAATTCCCCATTGATTTTTCCGGGCTTTTTGAATCTAGAAGAAATTGATCGATCGCTGCCCTCGGTTTCCGGTGCTGACGCTTGCTGCGAGCCCAAAGCAACATTCTGCGGGTTTGGGAAATTCCCGGGAAGAAAAACGGTGAAGCGTTTCATCGTGAATAATTGCAAGCCGGGGTGGCTGACGAAATTTCGATTTTGGGCAACAATGTTGTTTCCATTCATCATAACTGCTCAGCATGTCCTGCTGAGAGTGCCACAATTCTGCAGGAGAACGAATGAACATTCTTGTTCCCATCAAACAGGTCCCCGATCTCGTCGAAGAATTGGAGATCAACGAAGAAGGCACCGATCTCAATCGCGACGCGGTCAAATACAAAATCAACGAGTTTGACGATCACGCGCTGGAAGAGGCGCTGCAACTCAAAGCCGAAGTCGGTGGCACGGTCACGGTGCTTGCACTCGACGGCGATGAAACCGACAAGATGCTTTATACTGCGATTGCCAAAGGTGCGGATAAAGGCGTGAAAGTCACCGGCGATTTCGCCGGCGGCGTGACTTCGCACGTTGCCGCGAAAGCGATGGCCAATGCCATCAGCACCCTGCCTCATGATTTGATTCTCACCGGCGTGCAGGCGGTGGATGATCGCGACGGCCAAATGGCGGTGCTGCTCGCGAATTATCTGGGCGTGCCGCATGTGAGCGTCGTCACCGGTGTGAAAGTTGATGGCGGCAGGGCCATCGTGCACAAGGAATATGCCGGCGGCGTGATGGCCGAGTTCGAAGTCGATCTGCCCGCGGTCTTGGGTATCCAGGCGGCGCGCGAAACGCCGCGTTATGTTGCCGTGAGCCGTGTGCGGCAGGTTCAAAAAGAGGCGACGTTGGAGGAGGTTGAAGCCGGTGATACCGCAGTTGCTGCCGGTTCCAGTGTGCGTCGCATGATGAAACCGGAAAAGGGGAGCCGGGCAGAAATGATTGAAGGCAGCCCGGAAGAAATCGCGGACAAGATTGTGGCGTTGATGAAAGAGAAGGGGTTGAAGAAGTAAGTTTCGTAACAGCGCCTTCCGGTGCGCGCACGTGCTTGCATCCTAACTTTGAAGGGTCTACTGCAAAATAGGAATCATTCATGAGCCAAGACATTTTCGTTGTCGCGGAACATTTGAAAGGCAAGCTCGCCGATGTGACGTTTGAAATGCTCGGCAAAGGCAGGGAGCTTGCAGATGCCAGAGGCGGAAATCTCGTCGCTGTGCTGTTGGGCAATGGCGTGAAAAATCTCGTCACCGAAATGGGCATTGCCAACCGGGTGATTTCCGTCGAACATGCCAGCTTGGAAAATTTCAACCCGGAAACTTACAGTACGGCACTGGCGGAAGTCATCAGAGCCAAATCGCCTGCAGCGACACTGGTTGCGAATTCCTCCATGGGGATGGATCTGGCTGCGGCACTCTCAATCAGGGCCGGTCTGCCACTCGTGGCTTATGCGATCGATGTGAAAGTCGAAGACGGCGCGCTCGTTGCCACCAGCCAGCTTTACGGCGGCAAGCTGAATGTGGAATCACAATTTTCTGCGGAGGGTGCGGTCGTCAGCATGTTGGCCGGCGCGTCATCAGCAGATAAAGGCCGTGCTACCGGCTCACCCGCAGTTGAAGATTTTGCTCCGCCTTTGTCGCTCGCTTCGCCAAAAGTGCGCTTTAAGAAAATGATCGAACCCGAAGGCGGCGACGTCGACATCACCACCAAGGAAGTTCTTGTCAGCGTCGGCCGCGGCATTCAGAGCGTTGACAATATTCCGCAGATGCAGGAGCTGGCCGACGCTCTCGGCGGGGCGCTCTCGTGCTCGCGCCCGATCGTCGACAGCAAATGGCTGCCGAAGACGCGGCAGGTCGGCAAATCCGGCGTGAAAGTCAAACCGAAATTCTATCTTGCACTCGGCATCAGCGGCGCACCGGAGCACATCGAAGGCATGAAAGACGCCGAGCTGATCGTCGCCATCAACTCCGACCCCAACGCGCCGATTTTTGACTATGCGCATTACGGCATCGTCGGCGATCTGTTCGACATCGTCCCGCTGCTCACCGAGAAAGCGAAGGCTTGATGCTCGCGGCTTGTTGCCGAAGGTTCTTAACCAGCAGAGGCAGGCATGACAACTCCCGCAAAGTTTCAGATTCCGAATGACCGCTATTACGACGGTGTGAATCATCTTTGGGCAAAATCGGACTCCACCACCGGTCGCATCGTCATCGGCATTGACGAATTGGGCCTGCAAGCCCTGGGTGATTTGGTTTATATCACGCTCAAGGAGGTCGGCACGCCGGTGAAGCGCGGCGAAGCGGTCGGCACGCTTGAGGCGGCGAAGATGACCGGGGACATTATCGCGCCCGTGAGCGGCATCTTGATTGGCCGCAACGACAGCGTTCTGCGCGATCCGACTTTGGTCAATCGCGATCCGTACGAGAAAGGCTGGATTGTTTCCTTCGATCCGACGGATTGGAAAAAAGAATCGGCGGCGCTCGTCTCCGGCGAAGCGATTCCGGCGTGGGTTGAAGCGGAAGTGGAGCGTTATCGCATGCAAGGATGGATTTAGTTTGCTGTGTTGCCTTTGGGCATCCGCTTGCAACAATAAGCAGGAGATGACGATGAACGAAGAACAGGTCGTTAAGACGTGGAACAAACACGCACAGCATTATGACGAGGTTTACAAGAAAAATCAGTTCTATCGTCGAATGATGGAGAGAATCGTTGAATTGGCTAATCCCAATGGAGATGACATCGTTCTCGGCATCGGAACAGGGACGGGGGCTCTGGCGAAGAAAATTGCGCCCAAGGCGAAGAAGGTGATTGCAATCGATATTTCGGAAGAAATGTTGGCGACTGCCAAAGAAAAGCTCGAAAAAGAGGGCATAACAAACGTTGAGTTCAAAGTAGGAAGCTTTATCGATCCCAATATTTCGGAGAAGGTTGATATTATCGTCTCCAATCTGGCATTTGAATGGATTCCTGGCAGGGATAAAAGAACGGCAATCGACAGGATGCACAGCTTGCTAAACGATTCCGGAAAAATTGTGTTGGGAGAAAGAATGTTTGTCGCCGATCCGCAGAAGCAAACCGAGAGATTAACCCAGGCGATGCACGACATCAGGACATGATGTCGGAATTCTTGGGCAAGCCGATGAGCAAGGCTGAAAATGGAACAGAAAATCGAAAAGATGCAAGCCAGGATTGATCCAAAGACGGCTGCGACACTGGAGGAAGAGTTTCGCAGAGATCGTGGCGAGATCATGGGCAGAGCAGAAAATTTGAAAAGACTATTTTTTGAAGAGCGTAGATTTGTCGTCGAGCGCGTTGAAGAGATAACGCCGGTGACAGGAATAATTTGCGCGCGAAAAGCATAGACGTTCCCATTCAAAATGACTTGGCGCTTAATTACTGACGACAACGTCTCCGCTTCGTTCGGCCTCGCTGCTGATGACGCCCTCGCCCAAAGAGTTGGCATCGGCGCCTCGCCGCCAACGTTGCGCCTCTATACCTATCGCTCGCATTGCGCGCTGGTCGGGCGTTTTCAAAATATCGAAAACGAAATCCACCTCGATTATTGCCGCAGCCATGATATCGCCGTCAATCGCCGGCCCACCGGCGGCGGCGCGATCATCATGGGCGAAAATCAATTGGGTGTTGCGTTGATGATTCCCGCCGGCGGCGAAGACACGTATGGCCGCGCGCGCGAGTTGATGGAGAAATTTTCCACCGGTCTGATTTGGGCGTTGCACCAGCTTGACGTGCCGGCGCAATTCCGCCGGAAAAACGACATCGAAGTGCACGGCCGAAAAATCGCCGGCCTCGGCATTCATCGCGCCGGCAATGGCGGCTTGTTGTTTCATGCCTCGCTGCTGGTCGATCTCGACGTGCCGCTCATGCTGTGTGTGCTCAACACGCCGTTCGAGAAAATCTCCGACAAGGAAATTGCCACGGTTGCCGCGCGCACGACGACGGTGCGTCGTGAACTCGGGCGCCTCATTTCGCTCAATGAAGTCCGGCTCAAGGTTGCCGAAGGCTACGCGCGCGCTTTCAACACCGACATGAAGGGTGGAGATTTTACCGCGGAAGAGTTGAACGTCATCAACAAGCTCGAACAGGAAAAATATCTCAGCCGTGATTGGATTTTTCAGGCCACGGCCGTGTCCGATGCGCGGGGCGCGGCAAAAATGAAAACGCCCGGCGGCTTGCTCGAAGTGAAAGTCACCCTGGCGGGCCGTATGTTGAAAGCTGCGTATGTCACCGGCGATTTTTTTGCCGCGGAAAATGCCATCGCCGATCTCGAAGCGAGTTTGCGCTGGCATGCGAGCGCGCCCGAGGCGATTGCCACAACGCTGCAGCGAGTTCATGCGAAACATCAAAATGAATTGGGCGCGATTCCTTTGCGAATGTTGATTGAAACCGTTCAGGCGGCGGTCGAGCAGGCGCTCGCTGCTGAGGCAAATCCTTACGGCTGTTTCGTCAATCCAGAGGCCGCGCATGCCTGACCTTGTTCCTCTTTACACATCCAAACCTGCTTTGCCGCCCGTCATGCCTGACCCCGCCTGCTGGGTGATTCGCCGCACACATTTTCCCGATCACATCACCTTTCACACGCCCGGACTCAAAGGCTACAAGACCTCCGAATACGACGGCCACAACGCGCAGGAGTTCGTCTCGATCAGCATCACTGGCACGGCCTGCGCGTTGGGCTGCGAGCATTGCAAAATGAGCGTGCTCAAGGGCATGATGGCGCTGCCGCAATTCGAGGGCTCGTTGTTTGATTTGTGCGCCGCTCTCGCCCGGCGCGGGGCACGCGGGGTCTTGATCTCCGGCGGCAGTGACCGGCAGGGCCGTGTGCCGCTGCTGCCTCACATTCCCGACATGATTCGCGTTCGTCGCGAGTTGGGACTCGCCCTGCGCGTTCACGTGGGTTTGCCCGATGAAGAAACATGCGAGGCCCTGGCCAAAGTCGGCATTGACGGCGCGATGATCGACGTCATCGGCCATCAAGACACAATTCGCGAAGTTTATCATCTCGATTCGACGCCGGAAGCTTATGAAACCGCGCTTGAACATCTCGCGCGCCACAATGTTCCAACCGTGCCTCACATCATTCTCGGCTTGCATTTTGGCCGGATGTTGGGTGAATGGCGCGCGCTGGAGATGATCGCGCGCCACCCGCCGAAAATTTTGGTGCTTGTGATTTTGATGCCGCTCAACGGCACGCCGATGGCGGTGACCAGGCCGCCGTCTCTGGATGAGATCGGAAATTTTTTTGCGACTGCGCGCAAAACGCTGCCCGCCACGCCGGTGATGTTGGGGTGCGCGCGGCCGCTGGGACAAATCAAATTCGATATTGATCGCCTCGCCATCGACGCCGGCTTGAATGGCATCGCTTATCCGGCGGAGGGCATCGTCGATTATGCCCGGCAGAAAAGATTGACACCGAATTTCATCAACGCCTGTTGTGGGGTGACGTGGTGAATTTTGTAAGCGCGCCTTCAGGCGCTGGAACAGTAGTGGACATAGTCCTAGAATTTTGTATGAATTTGGCCGCCTGAACTCGGAGTGCAAAACTTCAGTTTTGCGATGCTGCAGCCTCGCACGCCGTTCAGATGAGTAAACTTTCACGTGTTGGATAACAGCCCCCGAAGGGACTACTGCGAAAAATTGAGGAATCCATGGCCAAAGTAACGATCCCCTCTTACCTGCAAGCGGAACAATTTCAAATCAGCCCGGATTATGTGCGCATCAGCATGGCGGCGGCGATCGAGCTGCGCTTGAAGCCCGGCCGTTTGCTGCGCGATTGCCGTTGCGGCTGCATCAACCTGCTGCAGAATTATCCCGAAGGCTGTTATGCCAATTGCACCTATTGCGGCCTCGCGCGCGAACGGCCCGGTGTGCCGGAAGACAATACGTTCATTCGCGTGGCGTGGCCGCTTTATCCGACGGATTTGGTCGCCGAGAAAATCGCGGAGAAGGAAGCGAAAGACGGCGTGGGTCGCGTTTGCATTGCGCAAGTGCAGGATCATCGCGCGTACGATGATTTGATCGACATGACGCGGCGCATCCGGCGCGTTGCCAAAGAAGTACCGATCTCCGCGTTGGTGAGCGCCACGACGCTGAACGAGGAGCGGCTCTACAAAATCAAAGAGGCCGGCGCGGACATTATCGGTGTCGGGTTGGATGCGGCCTCCGAAGAAGTTTTTTATAACACGCGCGGCAAAGGCGCGCGCAGCCCGCACGATTGGGATCATCACTGGCAGATTATTCGCGCCGCGCGGCGCCTCTTCGGTCCGATGAAGGTCAACTGCCACATCATCGTCGGCCTCGGCGAGACTGATCGCGAGCTTGTCGATTTGTTTTATCAGCTCAAATCCGAGCAAATTGCCGGTTATCTTTTTTCATTCAATCCCGAACCCGGCACGGCGATGCAGGAGGCGCCCCGCGCGCCCATTCAGCGCTGGCGCCGCATTCAACTCGTCAAGTATCTCATCGAAAATTACGATTTGCCACCCGATGCCATTGAGTTCGACGCGCCCGGCAACATTGCCCGGCTCGAGGCGCCGGATATTGGCGTGGACGCCGCCATCGACACCGGTTTGCCGTTCATGACCAATGGCTGTCCGGATCGCGATGGTGTCATGGCTTGCAACCGGCCGTATGGTTCGTATCGTCCCGGCGAGGAATACCGGGATTATCCTTTTGTACCCAACACGGATGATTTGGTGGTCATTCGCAAACAGATGAAGCTCGACGAAGTGTGGGCGAAAATTTCGTAGTAGTGCCTTCAAGCGCAGACTCTGACGGGTCTACTGCAAAAAATTCGACTCCCATCCGCCTGCTGAACCTCGGCCTCACCGAATCCTGGCGCACGCAGGCGGTGTATCACGCGGTCGCGGAGTTGATGCACGCGGAGGCTCCGGATACCATCATCATCTGCCGGCCGCAAACACCGTATTTGTGCCTGGGCTATCATCAAGTTTTCGACGCCACCTTTGATCGTGCCGAATGCGTGCGCCGCAACCTGCCGGTGTTCCGCCGCAGGCTCGGCGGCGGCGCGACGTATTTGGATGCGAATCAGTTGTTCTATCAATGCGTTTTTCACCACCGCCGCGTGCCGGTTTTGCTGAAGGCGCTTTATCAACGCATGCTCGCCGCGCCGGTGGCGGCTTTGCGCCGTTTGGGCCTCAACGCGGCATTGTGCGATCTCAATGAAATCGAAGTTGCCGGCAAACGCATCGCGGGGACGGGCAGCGGGCGCCTGGGCGAAGCCGCGGTGGTGGTGGGAAATTTTTTGTTTGATTTCGATTACGAAACGATGGGGCGGGTCTGGCGCGTGCCGGGCGAATCGTTTCGCCTGCTGGCGCTGGAGGCGATGAAGGATCGTCTCGTCACGCTGCGGCAGCTTGGTTCCTTTGCAGTTGCCGCAGTTGAAAAAATCCTGGTGGAAGAGTTTGAAAGGACGCTGGGACGGCCGGTGCTGTCCGGCCGCTTGACAGCGGTGGAGGAGGCCCGCAGCCGCGAGCTGGCAGCGCAGCTGACTTCGCCGGCATATTTGAATTTGCATCGCGGGCATGGCGAAGTCGAGCCCCAGCAGGAGTTGAAAATTTCAGCGAATGTTTTCATCCGTGCCGCGCAGACGGTGTGCAATGGACACGTCATGTGGGCGAGCGTGCGGGTTGACCACAATTGTGTTGCGGTGGCGCGTCTCGACTCGCAGCCGCCACAGAACTGGCAGAAGCATGAAGCGGCCATGGCCGGCATGCCGTTTCAGGGATGGCAAAATTTTTGGGAAAGTTTTTTTCAGGTGGCTGCGGCGATCCCGCCTGCCGGATGCAACATGGTCGCGTAGCCGCGCCGGCCGGCATTGGAGGTGGAAGCAAGACAGGAACAATTTTGTTTCAAATGCAGCCAGTACGGCGGAGGATGCTGCGGCAAAAACCCCGAGAATTACAATGGCTCACCTGCTCAAAGAATATCTGCGCGATCCGTTTCTCAACCGCCTGTACACCGAGATCCGCAACGCCGGCCCCATCAAATCCATTGCCGTCGATCTCACCCACGTGTGCAACATTCGCTGCCTCGGCTGTTATTTTTTTGCCGAGGGGATGGACCGCCATCACTCGCCCGCGGACGAGGCCGTGTTCGACGCTTTCCTGGCGCGGGAGAAGGCGCGCGGCACCAATTTCGTCACCGTCGTCGGAGGCGAGCCGAGTCTCGCGCTGTCCCGCCTCAAAAAAATCCACGACAATTTTTGGATGAATGTGGCCACCAACGGCCTGCGCAAAATCCCCTACGAGGGTTTTGAGAAGATGCCGATCGGGGTGGCGGTCTGGGGTGATCATCAAACCGACAAACGGTTGCGTGGCAGCGGCAAAATCGCAGTGTTTGCCAAAGCATTGGAAAATTATCGTGACGATCCACGCGCTTTTTTTTATTACACTGTCACGCCCGGCAATGCCCACGAAATTGAAAGCGTGGTCGAGCAATGCGTGGGCAACGGCAATCGCGTGCTGTTCAATTTTTACTGCGATCTCACCGGCGCCGGCGGTGATTTGGATTATCGCCGCGGCTTCGACGCGGCACGCCGCGAGATCGCGCGCATGATCGAGCGCCATCCCGACAAAATCTTGATGACCTCCTATTTCAGCAGAGTCGTTTCGACCGGCTGGCTGTACGATGAACAGTGGGGTTACGAAGTTTGCACGAGCATCAGCTCCGACAACGAAATCAATCAGGGGCGCATCAAAAACGGCAGGCCGTACAACCCGCATTTTCGCGCCTACAATGCCGATTTTGTGACGACACGGCGCTGCTGCACCGGTGTCGATCGTGACTGCGCAAGCTGTTTCGACACCTGGGAGCATTTCTCCTGGGTGATGCTGAACATGAAAAAACATCTCGGCTCGCAGCAGGAATTCACCAATTGGCTGACGACGATGTATCTTTTCTATCTCATCAACCGCATCGTCGATTTTGACGAGGGCATCAAGCTGCTGCCGGAGATTCACCGGCGCACCAGCCAGGCAGGGGGATGGTTGCGGGCTGGAAAGAACAAAGTGATGCCCTCTGCAAATTCCCATCACGCCCCCGTCCCGGCGATTCCGCAACCCGTCTGTTGAACTGAAAAACCAGTCATGCAATGCCCGCATTGTGATTTCTCCGGCCACCGCATGGATTTGCACGCGCATCTCGTCAAAGAGCATGGTGAAGAGATCAAGATTTATGTGGACGAGCAGTCCGGCAGGATGGTGTATGAAATGACCTGCCCGCTTTGCCGGCAGAGCGTCAAACAGCCGCTGAAGAAAAGCGCGGCGGTGCTGGAAGAATATCAGCGTGAAATCCGCATGGTGGCGTTCGATCTGTTGCTTTATCATTTGCAGGAAAAGCATGAGACCATTTGACAACCACGGCATCGAAATTTTCGATTAAGAATGAACCTGGCGGCCTCCCGACCCCCAAAGGGTCTATTACAAACAAAAGGGAAGGAATTATGCCCGAAACTCCCACCCGCGAAATCTTCGCGCATTTTCCGATGTGGATGCAACTGGTGTTTTATGCCGTTGCCGGGATCGCCTCGCTGGCGTTTCTGTATGGCTTCTACCGCCGTTATCAAAAATATCGTCGCGGCCACAGCGTCAACCGCTTCGACCATCCCGGCCGGCGCCTTGTCCGCGCACTCACAACCATTGCGCAAAATCGCACGATCTTTCACCGCGACACGTATGCCGGCGTTTCACACTTTCTCATTTTTTGGGGCTTCACCTTTCTGTTCATCGGCACGGTGATCGTCGCCATCGATCACGATTTCCTGCGGTTTTTCGGCCTCAAGATGCTGCAGGGCCCGTTTTATCTCTGGTTCTCGCTGATCCTGGATGTTTGGGGCGTGCTTTTTCTGGCAGGCCTGGTGATGATGATGGTGCGCCGGACTTCGTTCCGGCTGCCGCAGCTCGATTACACCCGTGCCGATTCGCAGAACGGCAGGTATGATCGTTCCGGATTTGTCTTCGATGACCGCATGTTCCTCTGGCTGCTCCTGCTGATCGGCGTCACGGGATATTTGATCGAGGGCTTTCGCATCGCCGAGAGGATGCCGCCTTTCGAGCGCTGGTCGCCGGTGGGCTGGCTGCTCGCCAAAGCAACAAATGGCTTGGGATTACAAGCGCAGGTGATTCCGTTGCACCTCACGGCGTGGTGGATCCACGCGCTGCTGGTGATGGTGTTTCTCGCGTATTTGCCGTACTCCAAGGCGATGCATATTTTCACCGATACGGCGAATCTCATTTTCAAAGACGAAATGGCGGCGCGGCGTCTGCCCAAACCCTTCGCGGGCGCGAAAAAGCCGGGCTATCACACAATCACGGATTTTACCTGGAAGGAGCTGCTCGATCTCGACGCCTGCACCAAATGCGGCCGCTGCCATGTTGCCTGTCCTGCCAACGCCGCCGGCACCACACTCTCGCCACGCGATTTGATTCTCGATCTGCGCACCTTCGCCGACGCCACTTTCCGCACCAGTGAATGGTTCCGGCAAAAATTTTTGCCTGACTCCAAATGGCCCGCCAATGGCAACGGCAGCATTGATGTGGCGCAGCAGGTGATTCGTCCGGAAACCCTGTGGAGCTGCACCACCTGCATGGCCTGCGTCGCAGCCTGTCCCGTGGGCATTGAGCATCTGACTCACATCGTGCAGATGCGCCGCAATTTGGTGGATGCCGGCACACTCGACAACAACTTGCAAGGGGCGCTGCAAAACCTCGGTGAGTATGGCAACTCGTTCGGGCAGTCGCCCAAGAACCGCGCCAAGTGGACGCAGAAGCTGGCGTTCAAAATCAAAGACGCGCGCAAAGAGCAGGTCGAGTATTTGTGGTATGTGGGAGATTTTGCCTCGTTCGATCCGCGTCTGCAAAATATTTCCCGCACTGTCGCCGAGGTTTTCAACAAAGCCGGCGTGGATTTCGGCATTCTCTATGACGCTGAAAAAAATTCCGGCAATGATGTGCGCCGAGTCGGCGAAGAGGGGCTTTACGAAATGCTGGTGGAAGACAATCTGGCGACGCTCAAGAAGGCCAAATTCAAGGAGATCGTCACGACGGATCCTCACACGCTCAATACTTTCCGGAATGAGTATCCCGAGTTCGGCGGAAATTACACGGTTCACCACTACACCGGCTTGCTGGCGAAGCTGATCGACGAGGGCAGGTTGAAATTCAACCGGAGGCTGAATTATACCGTCACCTACCACGATCCCTGCTATCTCGCGCGCTATAATCGTGAAACCAATGCGCCGCGCAGAGTGATGGCGGCACTGGGCGTGGAATTGCGCGAAATGCCGCGCTGCCGTGAAAATACGTTCTGCTGCGGTGCCGGCGGCGGCAGGATTTGGATGGACACTTCGAACGAGAAAAAGCGCACGAGTGAGCAGCGGATCGAGGAAGCGCTCGGCCTGGGTGGGGTGAAATACTTCGTCACCGCCTGCCCGAAAGACTACACCATGTACACCGACGCAGTGAAGACTTCCGGCAATGAGGGCAAGATCGAAGTGAAAGATTTGATCGAGCTGGTGGCGGAGGCAATGGCATAGAAGGCCGGAACCCGGGGAAGACAAAGGGCCAAAACAGCACTGGTTTGAAATGAAGGACTTGTCTGAAATTTCCGCGGCCATCGCCGAGGAGTTGTGGCAGCGGTTTCGGCTGCTGGCGATGATCATTGACAAAGCGGACAGTTTTGTTGGGATGGCACCGTCGGGAGAGCTGCCGGAAGGTCATGTCGGCGCACAGGCTCCCCCGCGCTGGTTGCAAACGCTGGCCGACAGTCCCGACGAGGTGAAGGCCATCGCCGGTGACCTTGTGTTGCGGGCCTTGCGGGCGGCATTGGAGCCAACCAATCTGGCGATTCTGGTGAAGTTGCGGGAACAGCCGGTGGTTTCTTTGGGCGATCTGATGCAAGCCACACAGGTGAATCGTCTTTCGCTCGGCGAGCGCATCAATGATTTGATTCAATCGGGACTGGCCATGAAGGAGGTGCAAACCGGCCAGGTGCAGGGGACGCAGGCCGCGGAGGCCGTCGTGGATTTTTTTCAGCAAACGCGCGACCAGTTGGTCAAACGCATCCTGCAAAAAATTGTCTGAACAGTTGCAAATAATTTTTCTTTTGTGTAATACTGAGAGATTGAAACGGTTGAATTTTCATCACCCGCGGGGATTGACCCGCTCCCAGATCAAGAGGTCCCATGCAATTGACAGACGCAAACGGCAGCGCACGCCGGGATGAGCTTTTTGAGAGGCTGCGGCGCGAGGTCGTCGGCCTGGAGGTGCAATATACGCTGGCGACCGGCGAGCGCACCCGGCGGATTTATCTCGACAGCACGGCGAGCACGCTGCGGCTGAAGGTGGTGCAGGAGGTGCTCGACAAGTTTCAACCTTATTACTCCAACACCCACAGCCTGCTGCATTTTGGCGCCAAACTTTCCACGCGGGAGTATCAATGGGCGCACGACATGGTGCTGGAGTTCGTGCGTGCGAACCCTGAAATTTACACCGCCTTCTTTGTCGGCAGCGGCACGACCGGCGGCATGAATCGCGTGGCCTGTACCCTTCGCGAGAAACGTCCGGCGCGCGATGTGGTCATCACCACGATCATGGAGCATCACTCCAACGATCTGCCGCACCGCAAGCATTTTCGCGAAGTCGTGCACATTCCCGCGGCGATGGCGGCGCATTCGCTCGGCTGTGTCAATCTGCGCCGGCTCGAAGAGGCGCTGCGCGAGCATCATGACAAGGTCAATTACGTCGCCATCACCGGCGTTTCCAATGTCACCGGCATCATCAACCCGGTTCACGATGTGGCGGAAATGGCGCACCGCTACGGGGCGCTGATCGTGGTGGATGCGGCGCAGATGACGGCGCACGTGCCGATACAAATGAGCGGCCATGACAACCCGGCGCGCGATCTCGACGTGCTGGTTTTTTCCGGACACAAGATTTATGCGCCCGGCTCTCCCGGTGTGGTTGTCACGCGCCAGGAGTTGTTTGCGGGATTGGAGCCGCAGGAAGTGGGCGGCGGCATGGTGGAGACGGTTTACCTCAACCGCTACACCCTGTCGCAAAAATTTCCGGATCGCGAAGAGGCCGGCACACCCAACATCTGCGGTGCGATCGGGCTGGCTGCGGCATTGTATGCGCTCAACCAAATCGGCATGGACTACATTGCCGAAGAAGAGTGCAGGCTCATCGCGTATGCCATTGCAAAACTCAGCACGGTCGACGATCTGATCATTTACGGGGAAACGGATTGCACGCAATGCCAGCGCACCGGCGCCATCTCATTCAACCTGAAAAACATGGACCACGGCCTGGTGGCGGCGGCACTCAACGATTATTTCAACATCTCGGTGCGCAACGAGTGTTTCTGTGCCCATCCCTACGTGCGCGAGATGGTGACGATGAGTCTGGCGGAGGAGGCGGAGCGGCTTTCCGATGAAGCGCTCGAACAACTGGCGGAGTTGCACCGCGGCATGGTGCGCGCCAGCTTCGGCATTTACAGCACCGAGAAAGACGTCGATGCGCTGGTGGCGGCGCTCAAGCACATCACCGCCAACAAGGATTTTTATCGCGCACAATACCTGCGCCTGCCCAACGGCGATTATGAGCACAAGACGTTCAAATTCGATCACACAAAAATTTTTTCCATTCGAGGCGAAGTGGATGCCTGGCTGCAAGCGCAGTGCGTCCAACCCAGGGTATGAGGGCTTGGTCAGCGAATGACACGTTTTCGCCCTGCCGGTTGCCCGGTCTGTCCTCCCCATGCGTCGCAAAGCCATGGCAAACCTGGCAGCGCGCCCGAATCGAAATTTCCGGCAGCGCAAACAGAGAGGTGACGGATGGCAGCCGTGCTCATCATCATTTCCCCGCGATACAGCATCGCCCGCCTGTTCAGTAATCGCAACCGCGCACTGAGAAGCAGCCTGGCATCGCCGGTGTCCAGCAACGGCGCGAGGCCGTGCAAACGGCCGTGATGCGGTGAATCTGCGCGTGTGGGTTGGAGCGCGCAGGCGCACTCAAATTTCCGGCGCACCGTTCGGGAACTGCGACAACGCGAGCGGCAGGCGCCGCGGACTGCAATTTGAAAAATGCCCCTGCGCCTGATTTAAGCCTCCCGCAATGGCAGCCATGCCGTTTGACCACCGGGCTTGCGCGCGCAGGCGCACTGTCACCACCTGCGGCAGTTCCCTGCTCACCCCCCGCTCTGGAAATTTCCACCAACCGTGCCTCACCCATTCCACCATGGGATGGGTGTTTTCGCGTTGCACTGGCACCTGAATTGCGGTCTGTGGCCGGATGGAATGCCGGTGAATTCCAGTTGTGACGCGCAAGCAGATGAGATCCGTACCTCCGCATGACGCGGGTGACTGTCTGTTGCGCGTCGAATTCGAATTACAGGATTGTAAACACCGCGGACTTTTCAGGTACAGGAGAAGATCATGCTCGCAGCAGCAAGGGCAGGGAGGAGCACGATCGGGCGGACCATGCGATGGGGCATGCCCGTGCTGGCGTTGTTGTGCGTCGCTTGTGAAGACCAGGTGGTGCAACCACAAGTCAAAGGCCGCCCGCTCTATGCCGTCGACAGCGGCAACAACCTGGTTCGCTTTGGCAGCCTCAGCCCGGATACGGTGACCAGCAAGGCCATCTCCGGACTGCAGCCCGGGGAGGTGATCGTCGGCATTGATTTCCGCCCGGTCGACGGCAGATTGTACGGCCTCAGCAACTTCAGCCGCGTTTACACCATTGACACGGTTTCGGCTGCTGCACTGCCGGTGCGCTCGACGCCGCTCAGCACCGGCCTGGTTGGTTCTTCTTTCGGATTCGGCTTCAATCCCGTGCCCGACAAAATGCGCGTGCACAGCAATGCCGAGCAGGATTTGCGGGTGGATCCGGTGACTGGTGCGCTGGCCCAGGATTCGACGCTCGCCTTTGACAACAGTGATCCCTATTTTGGCGCCAATCCCAACATTGTCGGTACCGCCTACACCAACAGCGTTGCCGGTGCGACCAGCACGGCTTTGTATGCCATCGATTCCAATTGGGATCTGCTGGTCTATTTGCCCAGCCCGAATAATGGCAGGATGTTGACCATCGGCGATTTGGGGGTTAACACCAATGACTTCGTGGGCTTTGACATTTCGGCGCCGGATGGCCTGGCCTACGCCGCGTTGACGGTTGCGGGCAACGGCAGATCCAGCCTGTATCTCATCAATCTCGCAACCGGCGCGGCCAGCTTGCAGGGTGGCATTGGCGGCAATTTGCCGGTGCATACTCTTGCGGTTGCACCGTGAGAAGAAACCAGTGGGTTCGGTTACGATTTGTGTATCACGGTTACACGAGTGATTTCGAAAATGTACTTCTGCCTGTATGCGATACATATTGATCCCGCCACGTCCTGCAGGCGGGGTGCTTGACCGCCGGAGCAAAAGCAATGAAGTCAACAGTTTGTTTCGGGGAGATGGGGATGAGGCATTGATCCGCAGCCGCGCAATGCGTGCGGCACGCTGATTGCCAGTGATTCGGGCAGAGTGATTTTAGGAATGTACTGACAGGGAATGTCGGTTCAAAAGACTGTGGCTCCCCCTCACAGCCAAGAGGCTCGGGTCGAATGACTCGGGCCTTTTTTATTTCACATTTCTGGACAGCGCCTGCCGGTGGGGGCCTCATCCCCGACTGCAGTAGCGCCCGGAGTGACGGTTGTTCAGCAATGGAGGTCACACCCATGGTGACAAACTCATTGTGGCAGCCACGGCAGCTTTTCCAGATCGCAATTGCCGCCGGAGAGGATCAAGCCCAAGCGCTTGCCGGTGAAATCGAATTTGTTTTCCAAGAGCGCGCCCAACACAACTGCCGCCGAGGGTTCAACAATGATTTTCATGCGTTCCCAGATGTGCCGCATGGCGGTGATGATGTTCTGCTCGCTGACGGTCACGATTTGATCAACGTGACGGCGAATGATGCCGAAGGTCAGCTCGCACAGCGAAGTGAGCAGGCCGTCGGCAATTGTTTGGGGATTGATCGAAGGCACGATCCTGCCCTGCTGCAGCGAACGACAGGCATCATCCGCGCCGGCCGGTTCGGCAGCGATCACTTTTGTTTTGGGTGAAATGCCGGCAACCGCCAGCGCCGTGCCACTCAACAATCCGCCGCCCCCCACCGGCGCCAGCACATAGTCGAGCTCATCCACTTCCTGCAGCAATTCGAGCGCGGCGGTGCCCTGTCCGGCGATGACACGTTCGTCATTGAAGGGATGCACGATCGTGGCGCCGGTTTCCGCGACCACTTGCGCCAGCGCGGCTTCACGCGCCGCCAGCGTCGGCTCGCAAAAGACGATCCTGCCACCGTAGCCTTCCACTGCCAGTTTTTTGATGCGCGGCGCGGTTTTGGGCATGACGATGAAGGCCGGCGCACCGCGCAAACGCGCTGCCAGCGCCAGGGCGGCCGCATGATTGCCGGAAGAATGCGTCGCCACGCCGTGCGCCAGGTCGCCATCGCTTAACGAGAAAACCGCATTGCAGGCACCGCGAAATTTGAAGGCCCCGACTTTTTGCAAATTTTCGCATTTGAAAAATAATCGGGCCCCGACCATGTGATTGATGCTTTCGCAGGTCATGACCGGCGTGCGATGCGCGTACGGCTTGATGCGCCCGGCAGCGGCGCGAATGTCGGCCAAAGTGGGGAAGGGCATGGGCACTCGATCTCCGTGTTGTCATTACACCCGCCGGCGGTGGTGCGGGCCCGACTAACGCCTTGCCGGGATGAACCGTCCGGCGATGACCCTACAATACAGAAGCGCCGTTGCGAAATCAAGGGCAAATTCCTCCCGCCAGGCCCCGGCCGGCTTGACATTCCCAAAAGAAATTTCTATCGTTGCACCTGTCTTGCGGAAACGTGCCGGCAGCGCAAGTGAAACCACCCGACCAGGAAACCTGTCCATGGCCAAGCCCTTCTTCCCGACCGACTGGAAAAAAAGCGTTTCATTTCCGCAGTTTCTGTTGTCCTTCCTCTTCCCGGCGTGTCTGCAGGCCGGAGTGGGCGATGTCACGGAAATCCATGTGCAGGAAGATGTGCTCACGCTGCAGGCCGGTGCGGCAACCGTCGTCTTTCACGTGTGCCGGCCCAACATTCTCCGGATCAGCTTTCGTCCACCGGGCGCCGGTGAGCCGGACACGCTGATTGCACCGCGGCGAGACTGGCCTGCCGTGCGCGCGCAGATCGACACCAGTGGCGATGCTCTGGTGATCACCACCGCGGCCTTGCGGCTGACCATCACGCGCCGGCCCATGCGCTTCACGCTCTACGATGCCAGCGGCCGGCAACTGCTCCAGGAAATGCCGGCTGTGGGTCTGCATGATAACGGCATTCGTTTGCGCGTGAGCGGCGGGAACTTTTATGGCATTTACAACAATTTCACCGGCAGTTTGAGCAAGAACCAAGGCGGCACGATCAGTGCCGGCATGCAGGGCCACGCCGGCGCGCCATTCGTCTGGACCACTGCCGGCTATGGTTTGTTGATGAACAGCGACAGCGGTGAGATCAAAATCGCCGATGGTCAGTTGGATTTCACAGTGGCACGCGCGCGGCAATTCCACCGGCTGGGTGCCAAAGACGGCACAAAAACTCCCGCCCGGACCGGTGTCGAGCTTTATCTTCTCGTGGGCAACCCGCGCGAGATATTCGCAGCCATGACCGCGGTCTCGGGTGCTGCGCCGCTTTTTCCCAGATTTGCGCACGGTTTCCTGAACACCGAGTGGGGCATGGATCAGGCCGAGCTGCTGGGTGACATCAAAACCTACCGCGCCAAGGGCATACCGCTGGATGCCTACATTCTCGACTTTGACTGGATGGCCTACGGCGAGGACAACTATGGTGAGTTCCGCTGGGGACCAAAATTTCCCGACGGGCCGAGCGGCCGCCTGAAGCAGGTGACCGATTCGCTGGGCGTGAAGCTGTTCGGCATTCGCAAACCGCGCGTGCATCTCGATACCGAACAGGGCCGCTTTGCCAAAAGCCGGGGATTCTTCCTCGACAGCGAGAAGGATTATTTCAGCAAGCAGCAGGTGGGCCGGTTGAATTTTCATATGCCGGAAGTGCGGCAATGGTATTTCGATTCATTCTGGGATCGCCACCACAGCTTCGCCACCGGCATTATCGGGTATTGGAACGACGAAGCGGACAGCTACGGCGGCAACCTGATGTTCCTGCAGATGCAGCGCGCCAACTATGAAGGCCAGCGCCGGCGCAACAATCTGCGCGTGTGGTCGATCAACCGCAATTTTTTCCTCGGTGCGCAGCGCTATGCCTACGGCCACTGGTCGGGCGACATACCCACCGGCTTCGAATCCATGGCACAGCAGCGCCTCTTTATGCTGAGCAGTGTGATGTTGGGGTCGGCATGGTGGGGAATGGATATCGGTGGTTTTAAAGACCGGCCCGCGCCCGAGAACTATATTCGCTGGATGCAATTCGGCGCGTTCGTGCCGATCTTTCGGGTGCACGGCACGCTCAACCAGGAACGTGAGCCCTGGCAATTTGGTCCCGAAGCCGAGGCCATCGTGACGAAGTACATTCGCCTGCGCTATGCCCTGCTGCCTTACATCTATTCCCATGCCTGGGAGAATCATCTGACCGGGCTGTCGCTAGTGCGGCCGTTGGTGTGGGACTATCCCGATGATCCCCGGGTTGCCGAGCTTTATTCGCAGTGGCTGTTCGGCGAGTCCCTGCTCGTTACGCCGGTGGTGCAGCCGCACGCGGACACGGTTTCGGTTTATTTGCCGGCGGGCACCTGGTTTGATTTTTGGACGGAGCAGAGGCACACCGGCGGCCGCTGGGTGAATGTGCCGGTGACCCTGCGGGATCTTCCAATCTTCGTCAAAGCCGGTGCAATTGTGCCAATGGCGCCGGTGGGGCGATTCGTGGATGATCCGCAGACACCCCCGAATCCGCTCACGCTTCATTGCTATCCCGACGGCGCGGGCAGCTTTACGCTCTATGATGATGACGGCATGACTTATGAGTATGAGCAGGGCAGGTATGCGGTGACGGCCATGACATTTGCGGATCACGGTGATCATCTGCTGCTGCGTCTCGCGGCACGCCAGGGCGGGTATCAACCGCCGGTGCGGGATTTCCTGGTGGCAATTCACGCCCTGCCCGCCACGCCGGCGGCGGTCGTGCATGACGGCCGGCGAGTGCAACAGGAAAAATTGGATCGAGTTCGCGCTGGCACAACGACGGGCTGGGCCTATGACGGCCACAAACAGTTGCTCTACGTGCGTTTGTCTGACAATGGTGAGCTGCAATCATTGCGTGTCGTGCGCTAGCGCGCTGCAGGCTTTGCAAGGCATTCCTGATCATCCCGCGAGGCTCCGGCAGTGAGCGACACGCATGCCGATCCTGCCACGAAAAGTCAACTCCCACGAAAAATTGCGTCGCAGCAAAAGCTGGCGGATTTCTATAATGCCCGCCCGCTGAAAATTTCCATGAGGTGCCGCTTTTTGCAGGAATCAAGCTGGCCGGATATCAGTGAGAACCCTGGGGGATACGGGCATGAGCATCCTGCGTGGCGCGTGCGGAGATAGACGCACAGCATCTCCGGCTTGTAATCAGACTGCGGCGAATTTGACCGGTTGCTTCAATTCATTGCGCTGCCTCATGCCGGTGTAATATTTCGTTACTGTTCACATTTGTGATTTTCATCCCGTTCCGCAGTTGCCTGACAATCGCCGCTAAAAATCTCTGCACTTGCGGCCGATACATTGGCAGGACGGGAAGGGGCGGCGGTGTTGGCATGACCATTGCGCTGCGCTGCAATTGTCATGACATGCTCAGCGCGAGAGTTGTACTCGAACCGGAGGAAGGGCATGGTGCTGCAGGCTCCCTGGCAATCACACTGCCAGTCCACGATTTGATTTGCAGCCGTCGCACGGCGCCATACTGCCGCCCGCGCGTTCACGCGGCAGTGCTCACCCCAGCGCAAGGGGCATATGACTGGAAGTGCTTTCCAAAGCTTGGCACATTGTTGTCAGAAATACAAAAGCGCCAGCAATTCCGCTTTCGCATGTCGTGGATTTGCGGGCGTCTTCGTCCTACAAGCCCCGGGCTTGTCTGGCAAGGCTGGCGACAGTCTCGTTTGAACCGGACGTGGCAGGGCCTGCCTGCACCTGTCGTCGAAACGGCTGATACTGAGCGCTTGCGAGGGATCGATTGTGTGAAAACTTGCATAAATGTAAGCCAGCCTGCCCGCTCTGCGGGAAATTCGGCCGGTAAAATTTTCTGGCACAGCCGTGTCAAACACCGCCAGCCCTGCTGCCGTTGTGCAGATGATGCTGCACCAGCAACTCTTCGGAGCGCCGACGCAAAGCTGCCAGCTCCTTCGAGTTGAACGATCCTTTGGTGCGCTGCAGCACGGTCACCGCATCCGCCAGAGCCTGGCACCGCTCGGCATGGCGCGGGCAGTTGATCAGGTTGCAAACGTGCGAAGGCGGTTGACTGCGACTCAGGGAATGC
This sequence comes from candidate division KSB1 bacterium, assembly GCA_034506255.1. Lineage (NCBI taxonomy): Bacteria > Pseudomonadati > Candidatus Zhuqueibacterales > Candidatus Zhuqueibacteraceae > Candidatus Coneutiohabitans > Candidatus Coneutiohabitans thermophilus. Next base: position 502,564 of record JAPDPX010000001.1, read on the forward strand.
GCCAGGCTTTTCAAATCCGCCAGGCTCGCCAGGATGTTATTGATGGCATAATGCAGGAAAACGTCCACTTTCGAAGCGCGCGGCAGAATTTGCAGTCCGCGCAGGGTGTTGCTTTCCTGCTGCATTTCCTGCATTTTTTCGCGCGTGCGTTCGAACAAGCGCATGGTTTGTGAGCGCATCACGGCATCACGAACCAGGCGTAAAAAGTCTTCACTGGGCCTGGGTTTGATCATGTACCCCACCACCGACAGGCGGGTCGATTTGATGGCGGTCTCCAGTGTGGGATAGCCGGAGACAAGAATGACCGGCAAATGGGGGCAAGGGCGGGCAGTATCCCGATAAATTCCAGCTCCTCATTCCCGGGCATTTTGATATCCGCCACCAGCAAGTCATAACAGTGGCCGGTGAGCAGGCGGCGCGCGGCAAAGGCATCGGCGGCGCAATCGCAGACATAGCCTTCTTCGCGCAGCAAGTCGGCCGTCACCTCTGCAAATCCAACCTCGTCATCGGCAATCAGAATCCGGCCCAATTCTCTCATCTTTTCTTCCTGGATATGAAACGGCATGCACACTTCCAAGGGCATGCCGGGTCTACTGCGATTTTTGAGCACCCTCCCATCAGTCATGCTCCGGGCATGAAAGCGAAAATCCGGCGAAAATTTCAGGAGCCAGTCCGTGGAAGGAAAAGCTCGACGCCTGCGCAGGGCTCCCGCCGGCCGAGACAGGCGTTTGCTCGCAGGGATTGCGCTGCGGTTGGAACGGAGTGAAAAGTTGGTTCCCGTTTTTCCCGGAAAAATAAAAAAGCCGGAGGAGACCTCCGGCTTTCGACACAGCCCGGTTGCATGGGGGGTTATGACTTCTTTTTCGCGCGCATTTCCTCCGCCAGGGTTTTGATTTCGGTCAAATCCTGTTGCATCTCGCTCCAGCCATACCACAGGGCATAATCGGGATTGGCATGAAAGGTGCCCTGAAATGCCCGCATGCGATGTTCCAGGAACATGACAAAGAGCTTCTGTTCGATCAGCGTGGGGGCATCGTGGAAGGTGAGCAGGTCCGGGAAGGGATGGGCATAGTTTGCAGGTTTGGCGAGGATACCGTCTTGATAAAGTCCTGCGACGAGGCGAATGGCCTCGGCCGTCAGCTTGTCGGCCGCCTTGATCATCTGGTCGCCTTTTTCCAGTTCAGCGCGCGCAAAGTTGAGCGAATGGCACTGATTGCAGGTCTTGAGCATTTTGTCGCGCTCTTTTTGCCAGCTTTCCTGCGTCAGGCGCGCGACATCGGCCGCCTTGACCACATCCAGGCGGGCCGTGGGTTTGCCGGCGGGATCGAGCACGCCCAGCGCCTGCAGGATGGTGGCGCGATCGGCTGCCCACTCTTTGTCCTCCGGCATCGGCAGCCGCACGGCGAGAAAGCCCCATGCCGTCCGCACTTCATGATTGCCTTCCTGCATATGGCAGGTCTGGCAGGTGGGGGCCGCCACGCTCTCCGGCAGGGTGCCGTTCTGCTTCAACAGATGGCGCACGCCGTGCTTGGATGCCGAATACATCTCCCATTGCGGATGATCGAAACCCATGTGGCAGGTCTGGCAGGCCTGCGGTTGCCTGGCTTCCTGCACCGAGAAGGTGTGGCGGGTGTGGCAGGCATCGCAGGAGGCCACCCCGAAGCCGGCGCCGTTCTTGCGCAGCTCGGCGATTTCGGCATCACTCTTCAAGCCGATTTTGTGACAGCCACCACAGCCTTTCATTCCTTCCATCAATGCCATCGGCTGCCAATGGGCGGTGGGCATCGCCTTCATCGCCGCCCACGCGGCGGCATGCTTGCCGCCCTTGAATTGCTCCAGGCGCTCGGCGTGACAGGTGCCGCAGGTTTCCGGCGTCGGAATTTTGGCTTTGGCCACGTCCTGCGCGCTTTGATGTTCCGCGCCATGACACACGGCACAATCAATTTCGTTTTGACTGTGCTTGCTGAGCTGCCAGTCGCTCACGATGTTGGGGGTGACTTTTTTGTGGCATTCCACGCATTGCTGCGCCGGCAACGGCGCGGCCAGCAGGAGGCCGGCCAGCATCACCAGACTTCGCCATACATTTCGCAACATTACACACCTCCTCGAAAGGATCCAACAATAACCACGGGACAAGGAACAAGTAAACGTACATGATCACCTCGAGCATGGCAATTGCCGGCCCTCGGGCCGCGCACCGGGCGTTTCTCCCGGCCGGCAAGTGCCCGCACACCCATGACCGTGCAGCACAAGCGACAAAATAATTCGCGCGCGCTCATTGTCAAGAATTTTATCAGATATTTTTATCTTAATTTATCCCGCCAAATCCTCCCGGCAGATGCCCGCCAGTGAACCTTGCAGGGGGCTGGCTTTTACAAACTTTGTCGGCCCGGCGGAAGGGAACACCGCTGCTTGTCGGATGGCAGGACAATCTTGGCCGGCGCAAAACTTGATCGGCAATTCCTGCTTTGAGCAATCGCTGCGCGGCGCGGCCCGCCTGCCGGGCGCTTCAGGGGGGCAGGGTGGAGCAGACACCGGCGGCGGCATAAAGCTCGGGCCGGCGCTGCTCGAGCAGGGGCAGGTCCCGCCGGCGCGCCGCAAGCGCGGCGGTGTCGATTTCGGCGACAATCATGCTCTCTTCATGGTAGCGGGCCTGTGCCAGTATTTCACCGGCCGGTCCGGCGATCAGGCTGCCGCCAGCACATTTGAAATGATCGGCATCGAGGATGGCATCGCTGCCGGCGAGAAAGACGCCATTGTCCAGCGCACGAGCGCGCGCACAAAAGCGCCATTCTTCCACGTGACTGGAACGCCACGCACTCGCCACCAGCAGGATGGTCACGCCGCGCAGGGCCAGGGCGCGGCTCACCTCCGGGAAGCGTGTGTCATAGCACAGCATCAGGCCAAAATGCGCCTGCTCAGTTTGAAAACTGACAAAGCAATCTCCCGCTTTTGCCCAGCGGGTCTCCGCGGCCCACAAATGCGTTTTGCGATAGCGCGCCAGCTCCCTGCCGTCGGGTGCAATGGCGATCAGGGAATTGTAAATTGCCGCACCGTCACGTTCCGGCATGCCAAAAGCCAGCAGCAGTTTGTTGACGCGCGCAAGCTCAGCCAGGCGATCGGCGAGGGCGCCGGCAAAAGGCATGGCCAGCCCGGTCATTTCCCGCGGACGGCAATATCCGGTGAGACAGGCCTCGGGAAAGAGTGCGACTTCCGCGCCTGCGGCACGGGCATGTTCACACCAGCGCGTCATTTGGTCCAGGTTGTACGCCACTTCTCCCGGGCGGGAGTGAAATTGGACGCAGGCCAATTTGAGTTTCATTTGTTCATCTGAAGCATGCAGCACAACAGCGTCACACGCCCGTCAGGACCAGGCGGATGACGTGCAAGGGTTTGACGGTTTCACCCGGCGGGTTCCATCGGGGCTGAAAACAGCGCTGCCAGCGCGTCGCGCAGCTCGGCTTCCTGAATCGGTTTGCCCAGATAGCCCGCCATGCCCGCCTGCAAACAACGTTCGCGCTCAGCCGGGGTGGCATGGGCACTGAGTGCAATGACCGGTGTGGTTGCACCGCTTTCGCTCTGCTGGCGGTAGAGATTTTCAACCAGTTCCCGGGCACTCATTTCCGGGAGATTGATATCGAGCAGGGCAAGATCGAAATGTTCGCTGGTGAGCACGGAGAGCGCATCGGTACCGGAGGTGGCGACCACCACACGGTGGCCAAGTTTGCGCAGCAGGCGGGCGGTGGACTCTTGCGCAAGGGGGTCAGCATCAGCCAGCAGAATACGGCGGGAGTGTGCAGTGGGGGTGAGGGTCCAGCCCGGCTCCTCCAGCGACAATTCCTCTTCGGCCGTGCTGGCAACAGGCTCCGTGGGAAAGACGAGCGGCCGTGGCGTTTCCTGCTCCGAGACCGCGAAGCTGGCGGTGAAGTGAAAGGTACTGCCTCTGCCGGGCGTGCTTTCCACCCAAATCCGGCCGCCCATCAATTCCACCAGTTGCGCGGCAATGCTCAAACCCAGACCGATGCCGCCATATTTGCGAGCCGGAGAGCCGTCAACTTGGGCAAAGGGTGCGAAGATCATGGCCTGCTTTTCCGAGGGGATGCCGATGCCGGTATCGGTCACGGTGAAATGCAGGCGAATGCCGGCGGGGGTGTCGTCTGCTTCAGCCGCATGCGTGGTGCCATCCCGGCGCACCTCCACCACCACTTCGCCGCGTTCGGTGAATTTGATGGCGTTGTCGGCCAAAATCGTCAAGACTTGTTGCAAGCGGGCTTCATCGCCGATCAAATCATCCGGGGTACCGGGCGCGATGCGAAAGGTGAATTGCAAGCCCCGCTCGAGTGCACGCTGTTCATAAGGCTGCAGGGCGGCCGCCAGGCAGGGCCGCAGCCGGAAGGGGGCGGGCTGCAGCACCAGCCGGCCCGCTTGAATGGTGGAAAAGTCGAGCACCTCATTGATCACCGCCAGCAGTTCTTCCGCGGATTTTTCCACCACCTGGAGATATCTGCGCTGTTGCGCGGAGAGATCGGTGTCCAACACCAGTTCCGTCATGCCCAAAATGCTGCTCATCGGCGTGCGAATCTCATGGCTGATGTTGGCGAGGAATTCACTTTTCGCCACATTGGCGGCCTCGGCGGCCAGCGCCATCTGCCGGGCGTGCTCGATGGATTGCTGGAGCTGTTGATTGGTGCGTTTGAGTTCACGGGAGACCGTCTCGGAGGCCTCCTTGGCCTTTTGCAGATCCGCCTCCACACGCTTCAACTCGGTGATGTCCACCACCACCGCGATCACTCCGCCGGTTTCGCGATTGTTCTGGCGCAGCGGCGCACAGCGAAATTCAAAGAAGACGCCATTGGTCTCCGTCACCACGGAGCAAGCCCTGCCGGCGAGCGCCTGTTCGAAGTGCTCCGCCAGCGCGGGCATGTCAGGGAAGAGATCGAATATGCGACGGCCCACCATTTCACCCGGGCGATAACCCAGCGCCGTCAAGGCCCGCCCCTCGGAGAGTGTCACGACACCGTCTTGATTCACGGCGAGCAGGGCAATCGGAGTGTTCGAAACCACCGTGCGCAGGCGTTCTTCGCTTTCCCGCAGGGCGTGTTCTGCCAGGGTGCGTTGCCGCACCGCCACGCGCAGATTGGTGAGAAATACCACCAGCACCAATATACTGAGCACGTAGAGCAGGAAAGCCCACCAGGAGAGATAGCGCGGCGGCTGAATCGCAAACTGAAAAGTCCGCGGTGCGCTCCACAAATAGCCGCTTTGCAGCGCCCGCACCTCGAGTGTGTGTTCACCCTGGCCCAGTTTGGGCAGAATGATCCTGCCCTCCGGCGAGGGCGGTGACCACGAGTCCTGCCGGTCACGCAGGCGGGTTTGATAATGGATTTTTTCCGCGGGATAAAGCAGGGAGGCGAATTCCGCCTCAAGGTAGGAATGATACGGGAAAGTCGCCTCCTCAGGCGCTTTGCCCAGCACATTGCTTCCGTTGAGGCGCACCGCCAGAAAGATCGGTGCGGGTGTCGGCATTTGGCGGTGCCCCACATCCTGCCAGTAGCTCAGCCCCAGGGAAGAGCCGATCCACAGCCGCTGTGCATGATCGATCACCGCGGCGCGAAAGCTCATGGTCAGGCTGGGGAAGCCGTCGCTGCGGTCGAAATGCGTCACCTGCCCGCCCACGTAGAGCATCAGTCCGTGATTGGTGCCGGCCCACACTCTGCCGGAATCGTCCACCGCCAGCGATTTGATCATGCTGTCGCGCCAGCCCTGCCAGCCCGGCGCGGGCTGCATCCTGCCATTGCGATAAAGCCACAGGCCCTGGTTGCTTCCCAGAAAAATGGTGCGGTCGCGTGCAATGGCGAGATCATGCACGGCAAACCCGGGTTCCAGACCGATTGCTGCCACACTGCAATTGACGAAACGGTCGGCGGCCGGGTCGTATTGGAAAAGGTAGCTCTGCGCACCGGCGCCGGCGCCGTACACCTCCCCGTGCGGGCTGACCTCGACCACCTGCAGCGGGATGCTGAGCCCCTCGCCGGCGGCATAATGCTTCACCCGGCGCTCCGGATCCAGCCGCAGCACGCCCGGCGTGCCATCCTGGCAAATCCAGAGATTTTGCTGCGCGTCTGCCCTCAGAAAGGAGATGATGCGATTGCCAGTTTGCGGCAGCGTGATCTTTTCAAACCGGCCATGCTCGTGCCGTGTGAGGAAGCCGTCCCGGTAGCCCGCCCAAATGGTCCGGCCCTCACAGGCCAGGGCAAGAATCCAGCTCTCCTGTTTTTGAAAAACCGTTTCAGTGGTGAAGCCGCGGGCAGTGGGGTGAATGCGGAAAATGGCATCGCCATTGGTGGTCAGCACGTTGCCATCGCAGTCGATTGTCACCGCGTGAATGTAGGGACTCTCCGCATTGAGCTTGAAGGGCGCGAAGAAGGTCTCATGCAGCACGGCCATGCCGTCGTCCGCGCTGACCCACAGCCGGCCTTCTTGTCCGGCAAAGAGGTGGTTGATGACGACCAGCGGCAGTCCGGTCATCGGTTGTGGCCGGCTTTCGCCGTCCGCCAGGCGCCAGCGATAGAGCCCTTCGCGCCAGGTGCCGAGGTAAAGATTGCCGTCCGTATGCTCCAGCAAAGATGACACACCTGCGCTGATAAACGCCAGCGGCTGCCAGGAGAGTCCTTTCAGATCCGGTGTGAGGGTGAGCTCGAACAGGCCATTGTTGCTGCCGATCCACAGGCGATTGCCGGGCCGCTTGATCATGGCGTCGATGGAAAAGGTGGGCTCGGGCCGGCGCTCGGCGATTTTGTGAAAGGTCTCGGTGGCGGGATCGAAATGGAATAAATATCCGCGCTGTGAGGCGACCAGCAGACGTCCCAGGTCGTCTTCGACGCAAAGAAACGAGCGCGAGTAACTGTCGGCACGGTAGATTTCATCAAAGGCAAAGCGCTGCATCCTGCCATTTTGATAGCGCACCACTGCGTCCGGTTCACTGATCCACAAAGCACCATTTTTGTCCTGGAACATGGTTTTGGGATAAAGCAGGGTGGAATCCGTGCGCACCCGGCTGCCGGCCAGGAACGGCTTGAACAGGGTGGTGTCGCCGCGCGAGTCGAGCTGGCAGATGCCCAAATCGGTGATGACGAAAACGCGGTGGTCGCGTGCGACGAAGAAGCCCTTGATGAAAATGTCGGGGAGGTTTTCGGTGTAGGTTTTGAAGTTGCGTCCATCGAAGCGCACCAGGCCGGCATCGGTGGCGATCCAGATGAAACCCAGCTCATCCTGAAAGATGGCCTTGGTAAGATTGGTGGGCAACCCCTGCTCGATGCTGTAACTCACGGCATTCAGATGCTGTGCCGGCAGGGGGGAAGAGAGGATAAGAGCAGCCGTTAAGCTGAAGCCGGCGAGTCGTGCCCGCCGGAGAGGGTGACATGTTTGGGGGGTGTGGAAAGATCTCATACGGACCTGTGCCAGTGTTGAGATTCTCGCGCACAGCAGATGACCATTGCCATCCCTCATCCGGCGGCAAAATTATCAAAATGGGATTGAAATGCAACGCCATTCTTGCAAGTGTGCGGGCGGCATGCTGCCTGTCTGGCTTGCCCGACAAACTGCTTGCATTTGGCGGGATTGCAGGCTACTTTAAAGCGTCATGTGCGGGCCAAAAAAGTGAGAGAGGGATGGCAGATCAGAAATTTTTGGGCAGGGATGGCAGTCAGGCGGAACCGCTTGACGCCATCCGCGAGATTGTGCTGGGGCCGGTGTGGCGCGATCTCGACCGCCGGCTGCAAGAATTGACCCGCCAGGTCGAGCGTCTCGGCGCGCAACAAGCGCAGTGGCGGGCGGAGCAGGAGATGAAACTGACGCAGTTGCAGGCGCGTCTCGATCGCATGTCACGCCGCCTGCTGCGGCAGCGTCATCACCTCAAGCGGACGCTCGCCGCGTTTGAAGCGGAGTGGCAGCGCATGCAAAGCCGTGTCCGCTGGGAGCGCAGCCGCCTCAAGCTCGCCGAATTGTTGACGCAATTGACCCCGCACCTGCGCCCCGGCGGGACACCCGCCAATGACATAAAAAGTTCACCCACCGCTGCTGCGCGTTCCCGCCGCCCTGCGGGGAACTCCCGTCAAAAGAATTCCTCTGCCGGACGCCGTTCGCGAAAATCACCATGAATGCGGATGCAGAAAAAAACGCGGAGATCGAACGCCTGCGCGAGCTGTTGTTGAGCAGCGACCGTGCGCGCGTGCGTCGTCTGGAAAACGAGGTGGGCGAATTGCGCCACCAGCTCGCGGACCGCGAGTCCTTGATTGCCTCGCTCACCCCCGTCATTGGTGATTTGCTCGAGCGCAAGATTGCCCGCGCCGGGCCGGAGATGGCGGAAATCGTGGCACCCCTGATGGGCCCGGCGATCAAACAACAGGTGGCAGAATCCAAAGAGGAGATGGTCGAGGCGCTTTATCCAGTGATCGGCCAGACGGTGCGCCGCGCCGTGGCCGAGGCGATGCGCAAACTGGTGACGCAAATCAACCAGCGGCTGGACAAAGCCTTCAATCTGCAGGCCACCTGGGCGCGGCTGAAAGCGCGCGTGCTGGGCCTGCCCGCTCCGCTCGCCGTCATTCCACAAGTTTTCCCCTTTACCATCGAACAACTCTTTCTCATCGATCAACGCTCGGGCTTGTTGCTGGTGCATGTGCCCGCGGCAAGCGGGGGTGACAGCAACGGCAAGCTGCAGATGGTGAGCGGTATGCTTACGGCGATTCAAGATTTCTCCCGCGAAGCCTTCGGCGCCGGCCAGGAGGGTGACCTGCACGAAGTCCGCTATGGGGAGAAGACGATCTTTGTGGCCGTCAACCCCCCGGCCTTTCTGGCCGCCGTGACCACCGGAACGCCGCCGGTGCAATTTCCGGACAAGCTGCGTGGTCTGCTGCGCCGCATTCACAACACCTGGCACCGCGAGTTGCGCGAATTTGCCGGTGATGCCTCCGTGCTGCAGGCCGCGCGACAGCCCATGCACAAGTTCATCACCGCCTTTTCGCAGCCGGCGCAACCGGAGCCGGCACGGTCAGCAGTCGGTCTCCGGCCGTGGTACCGCACGGCAACTGCAAAAGTCGCTCTGGCCGCGGTTGCCGCACTGATGTTGTTTAGCGCGCTGTGGCGGGATGGGCAGCCCATCAACCCTGCCGCGCCACCGACCGGGCCAATCGTAACGCCGACGGCGGCGCGGGAGTCGGTGCCGTTGCCGCCGCCCTTGCGCCTGGAAGCGCGCGTGCATGGCCGGGTGTGGATGAAGGTGATTACCGATGGACGCGACTCGACAGACTTCATTTTCCGGCGCGGAGAAACCTATGTCTGGCATGGCGAGCAACATTTTCGTGTGCAGGTGGGCAATGCCGGCCAGACCGAGCTTTTCCTGAATGGCAACCCGCTCGGCAATTTGGGCGGCGTGCAGCAGGCGGTGACTTTGCAGATCACACACCAGGGCATCATCGCCAGGGAATGAGGAGAACACTTTTGTGGTAGAGCTTCAGCCTCGATTCCCAAACGTTCCAGGGCTTTGAGAGGCAGCAACAAAAGCACGTGATTATTTCAAGCATCTTCCAACAAATTCATCCACCTGACGCCGGAAGACGTCATGATGACGTTGTTCTCGTGCCAACATGCTTTGGGGAAACATGGCCAACCAACCAAGAAATGTCGCCATCTTTATTTTCGATGAAGTCGAAGTACTCGATTTCTGTGGTCCATTCGAAGTTTTCTCTGTGACTGGAAAGCGCGAGGGATCGAATCCATTCAATGTCTACACCGTTGCACAGGAGCAACGCCCGATTTTGGCGCGCAACGAGCTCAGCGTCAATCCGCGTTACACCTTTGCGGATTGCCCGCCACCGGACATTCTCATCATTCCCGGCGGTTTCGGTACGCGCCGTGAAATGAACAACAGCATTGTGCTCGACTGGGTCAGGCGCCTTTCGCAAAATACTGAGCGTCTCCTTTCCGTTTGCACCGGTGCTTTGATCCTGGCCAAAGCCGGTTTGCTCGAAGGTTTGTCGGCAACGACGCATCACGGCGCGATTTTACTGCTGCAAGAAACTGCGCCCAACACCAAGATTGACGCCACAAAACGTTTTATCGACAACGGCAAAATTATCGTCTCCGCCGGCATTTCGGCGGGAATCGACATGTCGCTGTATGTTGTCGCCGGCCTGTTGGGCAAAGAGCAAGCGTGGGAGACGGCGAAATACATGGAATATGATTGGCGCCCGGAAGCGCAATAAAAGCAAGACCGGCGATTTGCATGAACCGGGGGTGTCAACTTTGTCCCCGGCAAGTATGGAAACGTTTGCATGGCTTCGCTGCCGTAATATCAAAATAGCGCTCGACTCGGGGTTCGATCGGGAATTGACCCGGCACCTCGCCGGGAGCGCAGCCGTTTGAGCTTCGCCGGCAGATGGATGTCCAAACGGACAGAACAATCGTGCCGGAAGAATTCTCACGAGCGCGAAGATCCTTCGCAATGCGACATACCAAATAAATTTGCGATCAAGCTTTCCGTTCATGCGGTTTCACGTTGCTTGAATTTGGTGCGCTACGGGCTGCGCCAAACGGGACTGGGGAAATCCCCCATTTTGCCCAGGAACATGGGGTAAATGCCCCGGCGAGGCATAACGTGTTGAAATGGCCGCTTGCCGGGTGACATGCTTTGCAAGAAGAATCAGGAGTTTATTCGACTGCCGGCCCGCAACACAGTCGATGGCATGAGAGTTGTAAAAAAATGGGAAGAGTCGTGCAATACTGTCAAAGCCCGGCGCGCATGCGCCGTCGTCATTGCACTGCTTCTCTCATGCTCTCTGAGCTGCAGTATTGATGGGATGTTGTCTGGCACGAGAAGCTCACGACTGGCTGTGAATCAGGCTGGCGGTCACGCGGAATGGCATCCGATGCGTTGCATCCGACCGCCGGCCTTCTTTTTGGGAGGGGACTGGTGCCGAGTCGGGCTGATAAAATGGCAAGAGGGTCTGAACCAAGAGAGGAGTTGATGATGTCCAGGCAGATTCTATCGGGTTTCCTGGCGGTGTTGGTGTTGAGCTCGCTTGCGCTCAGCCAGGATCGTGCGGGATCGGTCGCCTTTGGCGTGCGTGGCGGCCTCACCAACTACCAGGGCGATGACTATGATTCCGCCAAACAGCGGCCTTATGGCAGCGTGCTGGCGGAGTACTATCTCACCAACCGCTTTTCACAGGAAACCGCTTTGAACATCGGTGAGCTGGCTGGCGAAACCGGCGCGAGCGATTTCAAGTCGGTTGCCAGCAGCTTGAGTCTGATCGGCCGTCTGGCCCTGTTGGGCGGCGGTTTTCGTCCCTATCTGGCGGCGGGTGCAGAATTGCTTGGCATTGACCCCGATGGCGGGAACAATGACCAGTACGATCGCACCTCGTTCGCCTTTCCACTCGGCGGTGGCGTAAGTCTGGGGCTCGGAGAGAGTGTGACTTTGGACGTGCGCGGCTTGTATCATTACGCGCTCGACGATCGTTATGATGGCCTCGCCACCAAAAGTGCAAACGACGCTTTCCTCACCGGCACGGCCGGCCTGACCTGGCTCAGCGGCGGCAACCCGGACAAGGATGGTGACGGCCTGACCAGGAAGGAGGAAAAAGCGCGCGGTACCAATCCCAATCTCGCCGACACGGATGGCGACGGCCTGAATGATGGCGAGGAGGTCAATGTTCACAAAACCGACCCACTCAAAGCCGATTCCGATGGCGATGGTCTGAGCGACAGCGATGAGCTGAGGAAGTACAACACCAACGCCAACAAAGCCGACAGCGACGGCGACGGCCTGAGCGATGGCGACGAGGTGCTGAAACATCGCACGCAGGCCGGCAACGCCGACAGCGACGGTGACGGCCTCAATGATGGCGCCGAGCTCAACACGCACAAGACCGATGCCTTGAAGGCCGACAGCGATGGTGACGGCTTGAGCGACGGCCGGGAGGTGACACAAACCAAGAGTGACCCGCTGAAGGCGGACAGCGACGGCGGCGGTGTGAATGATGGCGCGGAAGTCACGCGCGGCAGTGATCCGCTGAACGCCGAAGACGACGTGCCGAAAGCGGCCAAAGTTGAAGAGACACTGCAGGTGGAAGTTGGCAAGGCCATTGTGCTGGAGGGCGTGGTGTTCAAGAGCGGCAGCGCCGAGATTTCTCCGGAATCCGAGGCGATTCTGTTGAAAGCCTTCAACACGCTCAATGAGAACCCGGAGATCGTCGTGGAGATTCAGGGCCACACGGATAATCGTGGCGGCCGGGCGTTGAACACCAGACTGTCATTGGCGCGTGCCGAAGCCGTCAAGGCGTACCTGGTGAGAAAAGGCATTGCCGCCAACCGCATTACCACCAGGGGCTTTGGCCCGGACAAGCCGGTGGCTTCCAATGACACGCCGGAAGGCCGCCAGCAGAACCGCCGCATCGAGTTCTTGCGCGTGAAGTAAGCGGAGGGGCGTTTTATATCCTCGCAGCCGCGAAAGCGCAGCGTTCAACTGGCCGGTAGAAATATCGCGGCCAGGGAAACGCCCTGCGCCTTCGCGGCTTTGTTGTGCACTCCATACCTGTGAGGGAGGAACCATGCTGTCCACCATCCTGATTGGCTTAGTGGTCGGTGCGGTTGCAAAGCTCATCATGCCGGGCAAAGACCCCGGCGGCATCATCGTGACGATCCTCTTGGGTATCGGTGGCTCGCTGCTCGCCACCTACCTCGGGCAGTGGCTTGGCATCTACACCCCGGAGGAGAATGCGCGTTTCGTGGGATCAGTGGTCGGGGCCATATTGATTCTGCTCGCGTATCGCCTTTTTACCAAGAGCCGTCAAAGTTGAGCGGTTCCGCGATCAGCGCGTGATGCGCCCTGGTAGAGCCGGGGATGCCAGGGTGACGTGAGTCCTGGGAAGCCGGTGCATGATGAAACGAAGGCAAGCCGCTGCCGGGATTCTTTCTCACAAAAAGAGGGAACAGGGGGCAGGTTCGATTTCTCCGAAAGCGTTGCGCTGGTCATTGAGGAAAAGTGACATGGACAAGACGGAATTCGGTTGGAGTGGCTTACTGTTGCGGCTCGCGCTCGCGTTTGTGCTGGTGTATGCCACCTACAATCCTGAAGGATTTTCCTACTTTCACTGGGCGATTCAACCGGTCACCGAAGTGCCGGTAACCACCTTGAGCGCCATCAATCCTCTCAAGGTGCTGGCAGGCCTTGCCCTGTTCGTCTTGTGGGTGGTCTACCTGCAGGCGACAAATCGCGCACTGGGCTTGAAAGGCGCGGTGCTTGCCGCCGCGTTGTTTGGCTGCCTGATTTGGGTTTTGATCTACTGGGAGGTTTTCACGCCGCGCGGCACCCGCACGATTTCCCACCTTGTGCTGGTGGTGCTGTCACTCGTCCTGGCAATTGGTGTCTCCTGGTCGCATCTCACCCGGCGCCTCACCGGCCAGGTTGATATTGATGAAGTCGGTGGCAAATAAAAATTACCCGGGGCGCGACTGCAGATCCGTGCTAATCCACAAAAATGAAAAATCCCGATCACCCGCAGGGTGATTGGGATTTTTTTTCAGCAAAAGGGGAACGGGTTCACCGCCGGCCGCCGCCCAACACCGCGCCCAGCAGGTCACCCAGCCCGCCGCCGGACTGGCCGCTTTGCCCGCCGCCCAAACCACGCATAAAGAAACTGGCGACATCGTCGAGAATGTTGCCGTCACCGTCTTGATCGAGCAGCGCTGCCAGCCCTTGCGAACCGAGGCCGGTGGCATCGCGTTTTTGCGTCAGCAGGCCCAAAATCAGCGGTGCCAGCATGGGGATGATTTTCATGGCGGTTTCCATGTTCAAACCAAAGCGCTGTGCAATCTGGCCGGCTGCCTGCACGCCGGATTCGCCGAGCAATCCGCCCAGCCGCGGGTCGGCGTTCTGATTGCGCACCTGCCTCCCGAACAACCCTCCGATGTCCTGGAGCACATCCGGATTGCCATACTTGTTGAGAATATGATCCACCCGCGGTGCACCGCCGCGTTGTTCCATCTGGCGCTTCAAACCGCCCAAAACCAAGGGCACTACCTGCGGCAGAATCCGGGCAGCGGTGTTGCGATCGATTCCGAGGTGGGAAGACATCTGCTGTGCCACTTGCGGACCAAGCGCTTCAACGATCTCGTCCACCAGACTTGGCATGTCCAATCCTTTCAGTTTAGACCATGAGAGCAACGATGGGGATTAAAGAGTTTCTTCAGGACGTTGATGGGGCAACGACGGGGAGAAGAAACTGAATTCGCCGTGAATCCGCAAATAGCACTTGCAAATCACATTCCGTAACGCAGACATCTTGTCTGCAAACCAATGCCGGCAGGAGGCCAGCGCTACAAAAACTTCGCAGTTAAGATGGTTGTTTTTCCGGGGTAATCTATACAGCCCCGCCCTCCAGCGGCCGGCAAGGGCTGAAATGATTCAGGAGGGCGAGGGCACTGCCTAACGCCTGATTCCGATTCAGTGAGCAGCGGCACCCGCTGTTTTCTTGGCAAAAGCGGAGTACAAACCCCAGGCGCCGACAAGCAGGTTAACGATGGCACCACCCAAACCGCTCGTCAATTGCAGGTTGCCCAGTTGCTGAATGCCAAACGCACCCAGCAGACCGACCAAGCCATTCAAACCACCGAGGACCTGGGCGCCTGTTCGTTGTGCGCTTTCCGTGCCCTTGAAGCCGAGATAGCTCAAGATCGCACCGGACACGACATTGAACAAATTGCCTCCTCCGAGGATGTTGCCAGCTCCTGCTGTTTCCGCTGCCCCCAGCATGGACGCGACGTCTGGAACAAACTGGCCAAGCAGACCAATGGCCGTTTGCACCAGGCCGGCATACTTCGTGAAGTTTTGCAGCATGACTGTACCTCCTCGTTAGATCAAAGAGCACAGGGGAAAATGCGCCTGAAAGGTTGCAGCTTTTGCCCATCCCCGGCAGTGTCAGGAGGGCTGAATCAGGCTGCTACAAAATACCAAAATAAACGAGATTGTCAAGACGACACACGAAGAGCGATGGTCACACCACCGGGCTCATGCGCCGGTTCAGCAAAACTCGACTTGATTTTGGAACGGGAATTTGATATGAACCCGGGTACAGTAATTATGCAAGATCGTTTCCTGGTTGCACACCTGATGGCATGAAACCGGAAGAAACCGCTGCGCGCTACGATCGCATTGCCCGGTTCTGGCAGCAGCAACTATGGCATTCCTCCTATGGTCTCGCCGCCCTCGAGCGCGCCATCCCATTCACCCGCAGCAAAACAGCCGCTCTGGACGTGGGCTGTGGCAGCAGCGGCCGTTTCATCGAGGTTTTGATCAGGCATGGTTTTACACCGACCGGAGTGGACATTGCACCGGAGATGATTGCCCTGGCCAGACAACGGCATCCGCAGGTGCACTTTGTCATTGCGGATATTTGCCAGTGGCAGTTGCCGCAACAGTATGACCTGATCATCGCCTGGGACAGCATTTTTCACCTGCCGTTGGCCGGGCACAAACCGGTTTTGCAGAAACTTTGTAAAGGGCTGAATGCCGGCGGTGTGTTGCTGTTTACATGCGGCGGCTCCGGTCCGGAAGAAATCACCGGGGAATTTGCAGGCGAAATCTTCGCGTACAGCAGCCTGGGGGTGAATTCCTATGTGCGGTTGCTCGACGAGTTCGATTGCCTTTGCCGTCATGTTGAGTATGATCAGTATCCGCAAAACCATGTGTTTCTCATCGCGCAGCGGGCGGCATCCTCATAAACGAACACACCCAAGAGCAGCAAGCAGACCAGCCGGTCTTGGCGCTTTGGCGCGGCGACTGCCGACGGGCACTTTTCGCACTCCAGCTCAGGTCATTCGTCTGCACGAAATTGCCGACAGTCGCAAAAGGGCATTCTGGTGCTGCCGCACCCCAACGCCACTGCCACCGGCCGGCGCCGCACGAAGGGAGTGAACTCCGCAGGAACCGGGCTGTGAATCGCGATACACTTTCTTTCTTCAACAGGGTTGCGCAGTGCTTGCGCCGCGCGCCGCGGGTGGCGTTGCCGCTGGCGGCCGGGATGGTGATTTGGCTGTCACATGCCTCCCATCATGCCACCGCTTCACCACTCCCGTTGCAGCGCGAGACCATTGCCGCCACACTCAGTAAAACCCCCTTCGACCTTTATCAGTTGGAATTGCAGCAGCGGCTGTTGGCCCACGGCGCACGGGGCCATGTCGATTCCATCCGGCAGATTGTAGAGTTGCATCCTTATCATGCCGGAGTCATCTTTCACCATTTTCTCGAACGCAGCCTGTTTCTCCATTTCAATCAGCAACCGGACAGCGCGCGCCTGTTGGAAAGCGTAGCCCGTCTGCTGGCGCAGGATTTGGCGCAGGTGCAAAGCGACAGCTTTTTTATCAAGCGCTTCCAGCGGCTGACAGTTTTGCAACAGTCACAACCGCGCGCTCTGCAAGGCTGGGTGGCGGCACAAGCGGTATTCATGCGCGGCATCCGTCTGGACTCCACCAACGTCCCGTTCAATCTGCAGTGCCTGGATTATGCATACCGCCGTTTTCTGCACCTGGCTGATTACAAGCAGGTGGCAGACAACTTGTGGTGGCTTTGTATCTATTTTTTTCGGGTGCTGCATGATGACGGCCGGGCTCTGGGAATTGCACAACAATGGTGTGCGCTGAGCCGGGACATGGGCTATCGCGACGGCGAGCTGCAGGCCAGCCTGTTGCTGGCGGAAATTTATGAAAACCGCCGGAACACAGATTCCGCCAGTGTTTGTTTCAATCTTGCCGCCGAGCGTGCCCAACAGCTCGGCAATCCTTACGCGCTGGCGCGGCTGCTGGACATTCGCCTGCTGCGGGCCATCGAGCGCAACGAGTTTCCCGAGGCCATCGCGTTGTTGCGCCGCCTGCTGCAGTTCTCGCGCGCGATCAAATTCCGGGCGCTGGAGGGAATTGCCCATGCCTCGGCCGCCCGTGTCTATCACATGCTTGCGGATTATGATCAGGCGCTGGCGCATCTCGATTCCAGTATTGTGCACGTGCAACAGTTGAATCACCGCGTCGATCTGCCACCCCTGTTGCTGCATCAGGCCGACATTTTTCTGGAACTGGGTGAAAGGCAGCGTGCGCTCGTGCTGGCCGATTCCGCGCTGGGCATGTATCTGGCACAGGATCGCATCCCTGACGCGGCCAGAACGCATGGTTTGATTGGTTTGATTCATCTCGGGATGCGCGATTTCGTGCGTGCCCGCGCCGCTCAAGAGCGCGGATTGAACATGCTGGTGAAAGGCCAGGCTCGTGAGGTCGAGATGGAGTTGTGGAACAACCTCGGTGAAATTGCCCTGCAGCAGGAGAGGGCCGGCGAGGCGAAGCAGGTGTTTACCAGGGCCATTGAGCTGTGGCAGGTCGCGGGCAGCGATCGTGAATTGTCCCGCGCACGGGTGGGCCTGGCCCGGGCGGCTCTTGCCTTGCGGGAATACGGTCAGGCCAGGCGGCTTTTTGAAGAGGAACTCGCACGCAGTGAAGCCACCCACGAGCGCGATCTGGCCTGGAAATGCCATCTCGGGCTGGCACGGGTATATGAAGCGTTGCGGGCAACCGGCGCGGCAGAACAGCATTACAGTCAGGCCATCACAGCGCTCGAAAACATCCGTGACACGGTGGGCCGCGTGGATTTCAACATGAGTTATTTCAGCACCGTGCAGGAAGTTTTCGATGCCGCCATTTTATTTGCGCTGGTGGTGGCCAAAAATCCCGGTTTGGCGCTGGCGTTCATGGAAAAAGCGCGTGCCCGCAATATCGTCGATTTGCTCCGCCGGCAGCAAGTCCGGGTCAGCCTGGCTGCTGCGACCCGGCGCGACTCCGCACTCGTCATTCTGCAGCCCAATCCCGCGGCATTACAGCTCTTGCTCGATGAGGCAACGGCGGTGGTCGCCTATCGCGTCATGCGCCGCCATTTGATCATTGTGGTCCTGGACCGCACCCGTTACGATCTCGTCTGTCAGCCGCTGGAGCAAACGACGTTGCGCCAGGCCGTGCAACGATTCCGTTCTGTTCTGGGAGTGGACGATCTGAAGGCGTTTCACCGGCGTTGGCGGCGGGAAACCCAGGCGCTCTGGCAGGAAACCCGGCAGGCGGGTGCGACTTTGTACCGCCAGCTCGTTGCACCCGTTGCCGGCCGCCTCGCGCACGCGCGCACCATCTATTTTATCCCGGATGACGTGCTGCACTATCTGCCCTTTGCCGCATTCTCAGACGGGCAGGACGGGAGGTTTCTGATTGAGAAGCATGCCATCGCCACCGCGCCGAGTTTAACCGCCCTGCAACTCATTTTGCAGCGGACGCAGCCCTTTGTCTGGCAGCCGCCGGATTCGCTGCTCGCCATCGCGCTGCGCTCCCGCACCATTCCCCTCGCTGCACAGGAAGTCGACACGATTGCAGGCTTGTTTGCGAATGCCCGGTCCCTTGTCCACGAGCGCTGGACACGGCCGGCGTTGCTGGCGCGGCTGCATGGCTTTCAGGGCATCGTGCATCTGGCCATGCACGCCGAGGTGGACGACAGCCAGCCGCTGCAATCGTACCTGCTTCTGGATGAACGCCACCGCCAGCTTCTCGTGACACGCCGCGAGGCCGGCGGGGAAAGCGTGCAGATAATGCGCCGCGATCACCCTGCCCGCAGTTGGGATGATGACACTCTCCATGTCCTGCGTGCTGCCGATGTGCTGAGCCTCGATGCTGCCGGTCTGAAGTTGGTGGTGCTTTCCGCCTGCAACACCGCCTTGGGACGGCAAATCAGCGGTGAGGGTATGATGGGATTGGCCCAGGCCTTTCTGTGCGCCGGCACGCAACGGCTGCTCACCACACTCTGGCAGGTTGATGATCAAAGCACTTATGAACTGATGCCGCGTTTCTACCGTCCGCTGGCGCAGGGCGTGGCGCCGGCGGCAGCGCTGCAGGCAGCCCAGATCGAAACCATTCGCAGGCTGGAAAAGGGGGGTGGCTATGCTCTTCCGTACTTTTGGGCCGCATTCGTACTCACCGGACGCGCGGATTGATCGGCGCGCTGTGTCTTGCGCTCCGCCTGCTGCGGTTGCTTCGCTGCCTGGTTGTCATCGCCGCTGCGCACACTGCGGCTGGATCTTTTGGGAAAAAAATCCCGCGGAGAAAATAAGAGATGAACATTCGCCAGTGGCAGTCCCAACCCCAATTCAATAACTCAAAACATGGGAGTGAGTATGAACCAGGGAAAGAAGGAAGAACACATCGGCTATTGGATTCGCATCCAATCCAAGCCTGCCGGTGCGCAGGCGGAAGCGCAGCGCAAGCTGAACTTCTGCACCTATCTCATCCATTTTTTCAGCAACCGTTGGCCGTGCCCACCCTATTGTCTGGATGCCAGCGGCGTTGGCCAGGCCTTCACCGTAACCACGCCGTTGCTCACGTTTTTCTTTGTACTGGTGGGCTGGCTGGTTTTGACAAATCAAACCGGGATCAACTGGCTGAAGTTCCTCCTCTGGTCACTGGGCGGCGGCGCGGTGGCGGGCTTTTTCATCGGTTTTGTTTTCGCCTGGAAATTCAACCGCACGATTCGCGGCCACCACATCGCCATCGATCGTGACGAACTCAAAACACTCATCCGCGAGGTACAGTCAGAGTCCCGCTGATCCGATCACGGCTCGCAACAGAAATGCCCCGAAAATCCGGGGCATTTCTGTTTGGCAGAGCCGGGGGCATGCCGGGGAGCACGAACACAGAATGGTTTTCAAGATGCGTGCCCTCTGCGAAGTTGTTGGACAATCCGCAGCGGGTGGTCCCGGCTTGTTTCACGACCGACTTCGCCCACACACCAGCGCGTCCAGTGCGGGAGAACAACGCTTGATAGGCTTTGGCGGGCGGCGATCGCAGGGGAGCCGCCCGCAAGTGCAGGAGGGATCGTCTTGCAAGCTTGTTGAGGAAAGGCCGTGTGGTGAAGTTCAAGATTGGTTTGCCTGGGTGTGGAACTGTTGCGTGGCATGCTTTATGGGGACGACAGCCTCGATCACGCCGCCGCCAATCACCACATCACCGTCATAAAACACGGCGGATTGCCCGGGCGTGATCGCACGCTGCGGCGAGACAAAGCGGACCCGCACGGAACGCTCGGTTGCGTCCAAGAGCAGTGCCGGCGCGCCGGGATCACGATAGCGGATCTTGCACACGACTGTGCGGCCATCGGGTGGGCAAACCTCGGAAACCCAGTTCACGGCAGTGACGGTAAATTCCTCCTGCAGCAAATCCTGCCCGTCACTGACGGTGATGGCATTCGTTTGTGCATCGATGTGGGTCACGAACACCGGCCGGCCCAGGGCCAGGCCCAAGCCCTTGCGCTGGCCAATGGTGTAGAATGGCACGCCCTGGTGGGTGCCGAGGGCATTCCCGGCGGCATCGAAGAACATGCCGGTGCCCACCTGCCAGCCCGCTGCCGCTGCATTTTCGCGCAGAAACCGGCGGTAATCGTTGTCCGGAATGAAACAAATCTCCTGGCTCTCCTTCTTGTGTGCGGTTTTCAAACCCAGGCTGTGCGCGAGGCTTCTGACCTCCGGCTTGATGAGCTCGCCGAGCGGAAACAGGGTGCGGCTGAGCGCCTGCTGGCGCACACCCCAGAGTGCGTAACTTTGATCCTTGTTGAGATCCACCGCGCGCCGCAGTTCCCATCTGCGGGAGCCGGGGTTTTGCGTGAGGCGGGCATAGTGGCCGGTGGCGAGCAAGTCGGCGCCGATGGCTTCGGCCTGCTGCAGCAGCGCGCCCCACTTGATATGGGTGTTGCAGCGCACGCAGGGATTGGGCGTCCGGCCGGCAAAGTACTCCGCGATGAAATTTTGCTGAACACTGCGCTGAAACACTTCCTTCAGATCCAGTACATAATGCGGCACGCCCAGCCGGTGGCATACTGCCCGCGCGTCGGCCATCGTGTCGATTGAGCAGCAGCCGCTTTCGAAATTCACGTTGCCGCCACTGGTATGATAGTCCCACAGATTCAGCGTGATGCCGATCACGCGATAGCCGTGCTCGTGCAGCAGCGCCGCCGCCACCGAGCTGTCGACACCGCCGCTCATCGCAACCACGACAGTGGTGCCGTTGCCGGGCGCGATGCCGGCCCGCGCAAGAAGATCGTTGGATGTATTTTGCATGTGCTTGCTTTTGGTCGCTTGGGTTGCTGAAAGTATGAAAGAAGAGGCCCGACGGCCGCTGCTTCAGGGCACCGTCGAATCACTGCCGGCAGGCTGCCTCGCCTCCTGCCGCGGGTGTGACCGCTCGCCCCGGCGCCGTTGTAGAATCTGTTGCAACGCCTCCAGCGTACGGTCAAGTTCCGCTTCCGTCGTCATTCGCCCCAGGCTGAAGCGAATCGCGGAATTGACGCGCTCCGGACTCAGTTTCAACGCACGCAACACGTGGCTGGGTTCCACGCTGCCGGAGCTGCAGGCCGAGCCATTGCTCACCGCGATCCCCTGCAAATCCAGACTCATGACCATCGCCAGGCTGTCCATGCCCGGGAATGATATGTTCAAGATGCCGGGCAGCCGGTTTTGCTCCGGGCTGTTGCGCACTGCTTTGGGATAGATCATTTGCAGTCTCTGCCAAAAAGCCTGTGCCAGTGCCTGCAGCCTTTGCTGCTCCTGTTGGCGCCCGGACAGGATCAGCTCGGCGGCCTTGGCGAAGCCAACAATGGCGGCAACATTCTCGGTTCCGGCGCGGCGCTCACGCTCCTGCTTGCCGCCCTGGAGCAGCGGCGCCAGCTTTACCCCCTGCCGGACGAACAGTGCGCCGACACCTTTCGGACCATAGATCTTGTGGCCCGAGATGCTCAACAGCGTCACCGGTGTGCTGCGGAGATCAAGCGGCAGTTTGCCAAAGGTTTGCACAGCATCGCTATGAAAGACCAGCCGGCGCGCGGCTGCCAGCTCGGCGATCTCCTCAATCGGGTTGATCGTTCCGATCTCGTTGTTCGCGTGCATGATCGAGAGCAACACCGTCTCGGGACGCAGTGCGCGGCGCACCATTTCCGTGGTAATGCGGCCGTCGGCCTCGGGCTCTAGGTAAGTGATTTGCCAGCCTCGCCGTTCCAGCTCGCGGAAAACCATCAATACGCTGGGGTGTTCAATGCGGCTGGTGATGATGTGTTGCGGGGTCGCGCAGGTGTGCACGATTCCCAGAATCGCGGTGTTGTTGGACTCTGTACCACCGCTGGTGAAAATGATTTCCTGGGGTTGGGCGGCCAGGCTCGCGGCAAGCTTTTCCCGCGCCTGATCAACCGCCACCCTGGCCTCCCGGCCAAAGCTGTGTATGCTCGAAGCGTTGCCGAAATGGGTGGTCAGATAAGGCTGCATTTCTGCCAGGACTTCGGGAGCAAGGGGAGTGGTGGCGCTGTAGTCGAGATAGATGCGATTCATGTTTCATTGGAGACTGTTATATCATTGTGAAAAATATAGGGCGAGCCTTCCTTATTATCAAGGTTTTTCCCGGCAGTGACAGCATAATTTTTTTTGAGAATTTTTTTTGCCCTGGGAACAAAGCTGCCGACTTCTGCGTTAATGCTGGTGAAAACTGCTCGGCGCATCCTTTGGATGCCGCCTTGAGCGGTGCGGCTATCAGCGTAGTACTGGCGGCGCTCGCTGATAGCCTTTTTTATTTTCTGGCAGTGCCCAACCTGAGCACATTCACACTGCTGAGTGAAACTGTCCCACTCCGACCCCGTCTTCGCCGCGCCGCAGGAGGGAGGCGCAAAAATCTTTTCCTCTCCCCACTTGACAATGCTCTTCGCTCTTTCTATCTTTCTCACCCAATTTCGATGAGAGAGCCCGCTCCACCCGGCCAGGGCTGACGACCGCCTGCTTCATCGGGTGGAAGCTGGCCCCCAGCCCACTACCCATCCCGGAGGACATGTCATGCTGCCCGCAGAGAAAGATGCTGAGCTGCGCCAAAAGATCGCCAATGGCTTTATCGTTGAGACGGAAGATGACATGACGCCCGGTTATAAAGCTGCGCTCGAAGTCATCCTGACCGTACAGGGAGACACCGAGTTGCTCAGCGCCCCCGCCTATTACTTTGCCTCCAAGGACGCTCCGACCATCAACAGTCGCCTCGCAGTATATGCCATCATTCAGGATGAATTGGGACATGCCAACATCGCCTATCGTCTGCTCGAAGATCTGGGCGTTTCCAAGCAATGGCTGATGTACGGCCGCCAGCCGCATGAGTTCAAGCATCCCTATGGCTTTGATCAGCCTCTGGAAAACTGGGCGGAAATGGTGGTCGCCAACGGCTTTTTCGATCGTGCCGGCATCACCCTGCTCGCGGACGTGCACAAGAACTGCAGTTACGGCCCCTGGCAGCGGGCACTCACCAAGGTTGATCGCGAAGAGGTACTGCATCTGCGCCATGGCGAAAGCTGGATGAAGCGCCTGGCGAAGGCCGGTGGGGAGGCCCGGCAGGCCCTGCAGCGCGCCGTCGACTGGATGTTTCCCATGACCCTGGAGTGGTTCGGTTTGCCCGACCATCTCAAAAAACACAACGATCAGCTCGAATACCGGCTGAAAGGGCTGACCAACGATCAGCTTCGCCAGGTGTGGATGAGTGCCACCGTGCCGCTTTGCGAGAGCATTGGCATTAAAGTCCCGGCGCATTTTGATGCCGCCCGCCAGGAATATGTGATTGATTATGAATTCCCGGTCGAGTATGATCCCACCGCCAAACGCTGGCTGTTCGATCAACCCATCTCCTGGCAGCAAGTCTTTCAACGCTGGAAAAAACGCGGCCCCATGAACCAGACCTATGTTGCGATGATCCAGGGCAACAAACACGGCACTTTTGGCGGGCTGCAATGGAATTGAACTGTCTGACAGTCGGAAATTGGACTTGAATCCCCTTACCCCACAAGCCGTCTGGCGCGCGCTGGCGGAGGTGATGGATCCGGAACTGCCAATCAGCGTGGTGGACATGGGGCTCATTTACGACGTGCGCGTACATGGTGGTGTGGTTGATATTGACATGACTTTCACCGCCATGGCGTGTCCGGCCATGACCATGATGATCGATGACATTTGCGCCAAAATCAACACGCTGGCGCATGATGTCGCCACCCGCGTCCACGTCGTTTGGAATCCGCCGTGGAGCAAGGCGCGCCTGACCGAACGGGGCAGGGCCGTGCTTCAGAGCATGGGCATCGCGGTGTGAGCGACCGCCCGTCGCCAGCCGCAGCGAGCAACCCATTTAGTCCAATCAGCCAAGATGAAGTGAACAGGGGCTTGATCCATGGCAGCTGAACAGATTTACGAAGTGTTTGCCCGTAAGAATCACGAGGAAGCGTTGATGCATGTGGGCAGCGTCAATGCACCCAATGACGAGCTGGCCCGGGTCCATGCCTGGACCACCTACGATGAAGAAAGCTGGGTTGAGATGTGCGTGGTGCGCCGCACGCAAATCATCCCGGTGTTGAATCCCGAAAACAGGCCGATCTGGGGAAATTGAACCTCACCTTATCAACCGCCGGCCTGGACGGGGTCAGACAGTGCAACGATCCCGTCTTGTATTTTACAAGCCATCATTGTGAGGATCGCATGTCCACCTTCAAATCCGCCGCGCAGCTTTCTCCCCAAAGCCGCGACTATTTGCGCGCACTGTTGATCGCGCTTTCGGACAGCAAGATGCTGCTGGGTTTTCACTACGGCGAATGGACCTTTGGCACACCGGCATTGGAGGCCTGCATCGCCGCATGCAGCATGTCACAGGATGAGTTCGGCCATCTGCGCCTGTTTCATGCCTGCCTCAACACTCAGTTCCAGGAAGATCCCAGGCAGCTCATCGAACACCGGCCGCCGGCACAGTTTGCCAGCGTGCCTTCTCTCGATCATCCCCTGCGACAGTGGTCGGATTTCGTGGCGGTCAATCTGCTGACCGATGGCGCGCTCACCGTGTTGTTGACCGCGCTGCAGCGCTCCGCCTTCGAGCCGGTGGCCAACTTCATCGACAAGATGGTGGAGGAGGAAAAGCATCATCTGCGCAATGCCCAGGGTTGGTTTCGCACGCTGGCCGCGCGCAATCCCGAAACGCGGGTGGCGCTCGAAGCATCCTGCCGCAGCGTGCTGGCGGGAACACTCGAATGGCTTGGCCCTGTCGATCACCACATGATGCGGACGCTGGCGCAGGAGGGTATCCTCAATATCACCTGGGAGGAACTGCAGCAGCAGTTTTGCGATTGGATCGGCCCGCTGGCGCAGGAACAGCACATTGCCCTTGGTTTGGAAAAAAATGGCCGGCACTGGCACCCGGCAGTTGTCCCCGAATTCCGCAACTGGAACTACCGGACGCGGCGCAGCAGTGCGACGCAGCCGGATGAAAATCTCCTCTATCATCTCAGAGGCAGCAAGAACGATATTTTCAAACTGGGTGAATGATGGCGTCATCCCGTTCCTCGCAAGAAGCGGCAGCAGCGGCGGCCACGAGCCCCACCGTATATTGTCCATTCTGTGGCTCCGCACAAACACAGCAGGAGGCGGCCTTCGGCACGACTCATGCCTATTCCCAGTTTTTCTGCCGGAGCTGCCGCACCCCGTTTGAGTGGATCAAATGGGAGGAAAAGGCCGCGACGCACGATCTGCCCGCGTTCCTGCAAAAATGAAATGCGGCGGCATCCTGCGCGAGGTTTTTCTGCACAACCCTCCTGCCACGAGGCTTCCTGCCCGTCATACACCGTCCTTTGTCCGATGATTCAACTTTGATCTCCCATGAAACTGAGCTTTGCCTCTGCACGCAGGCGATCCCCCTCCCCGGCCGGCCGGCTGGTGGTGCATCGTAATTTTGAATCGAAAATCCTGGGCAATCAGCGCGATTTGATCGTGTGGTTGCCGCCCGGCTACGAACAGCAACGCCCGAGACGCTACCCGGTGCTCTATGCGCATGACGGACAAAATCTCTTCGATCCTGCCACCGCCTACCTGGGTGTGGATTGGCAGATGGGCGCGACGGCGGAAGCACTGATCCTGCAGCGGCGGGTGCGCCCCTTTCTCCTGGTTGGCATTTACAACACGCCAGCACGCCAGGAGGAATACACGCCCATTCGCGGCCGCGCTTATGCCGAGTTTCTCCTGCGGGAAGTAATGCCATTCATCAGCCGGGAATACCGCATCGCCTCCGGTCGCCGCGCCACCGGCTTGTTGGGCTCCTCGCTCGGCGGGTTGATTTCGTTTTATCTGACTTGGTGGCATCCGGAGGTGTTCGGCATGGCGGCCTGTCTTTCGGCCTCCTGGATGTGGCAGGGCGCGCGGGTGTTCAAGGATTTGGCCGCCATGACCACGCCGCGACCGCGGCCGAAAATCTATCTCGACCACGGCAGCGAAGGCGCGGAGGGTGACAACGCTGTGATCTTTCACCGGATGCGTGACACCCTGGTGGCAAAAGGTTTTGCGCTTGGCAAAGATTTGGAGTATTTTTACGGCGTCGGCGACCGCCACGATGAGGCCTCCTGGGCACGGCGCGCATGGCGGCCGCTGGTTTTCTTCTTCGGCACAGCCGGCCGAGATTCGTGATGGGCGAGCGATTTTCGTGACAGGCAAAAACGGCTGCTGTGCCCTGACAGGCGCGAACGTGAGGTCATCATGATGACTCCTTTCCAACTACGTCGCTGGCTGAGAGGCGGGCTTGCCGTCTTTTTTTTGCTCACCCAGCCCATCGCAGCACAGTATTTCGGCCGCAACAAAGTACAGTACGAGAATTTTGATTTTCAAATGCTCCAGACCGAGCATTTCGATGTTTATTTCTATCCGGAAGCGCAGGAGGCGGCACAACAGGCGGCCCGGCTGGCGGAACGCTGGTACGCCCGGCTGGCTTTCCTGCTGCAACATGAGCTGAACGGCCGCCAGCCGTTGATTTTGTACGCCAGCCATCCCCACTTTCAACAAACCAACACGATCGGCGGCGGCGTGGGCGAAGGCACCGGCGGCGTTACTGAGGCCCTGCGGCGCCGAATTGTTTTGCCCTTTGCCGGCCCGCTCGCAGAAACCGATCACGTCATCGGCCATGAGCTGGTGCATGCCTTTCAGTATGACATCACCGGCGTCAACACCGGCGGCGGCTTTCGCTCACCGGCGGGCTTGCAGTTGCCGCTGTGGTTCATGGAAGGCATGGCGGAACTGCTCTCTCTGGGCTCGATGGATCCGCATACCGCCATGTGGATGCGCGACGCCGCCCGCAACGGGAAACTGCCCACCATTTCCCAACTCGAAAACCCGCGGTATTTCCCCTATCGCTACGGGCAGGCGCTGCTGGCCTATATTGCCGGGCGATGGGGGGATGGTGTGATCGGTGACCTGCTCAAACAGGCGGGCCGTTCCGGCAATATTCAATTCGCGATCCGCCAGGTGCTGGGTGTGAGTCCGGATACGCTGGCGATGGCGTGGCATCAGGCGGTGCGCGAAGCCTATGAGCCGCTGCAAAAAAGCACCAAAATGCCGGCTGATTACGGCCGCCTCGCGATCGGCAAAAAGCAGAAGGCCGGAGAATTGAATGTCGGGCCGGTGTTGAGCCCGGACGGCCGACAAATGATTTTTTTCTCCGAAAAAAAACTGTTCTCGATCAACCTGTTCATCGCGGATACCGAGAGCGGCAAGATCAAGCGCAATCTCGTCAGCGCCGATCTCGATCCGCATTATGAGAGTATCGGTTTCATCAGCTCTGCCGGCGCATGGGATTTTGCCAGTGCGAGAATTGCCTTCAGCCAGGTTACCCGCGGCCGCCCCGGTCTCACGATTCTGGACGTGCGCCGCAACAAAATCCTGCACGAATACCGCTTCCCCCAGCTCGGCGAGATTTTCAATCCCACCTGGTCGCCCGACGGCAGCGCCATTGCCTTCTCTGCCCTGGTGCACGGCATGACGGATTTGTTCATCTTCGACCTGAAAACCGACAGTCTGCGCCGCGTGACGCGCGATCTCTATTCGGACTTGCATCCGGCGTGGTCGCCGGACGGCAAGCACCTGGTCTTTGCCAGCGACCGTTTCACAACCGATCTCGGCACGTTGAAAAGCGGGCCGTACCGCCTGGTGCTGTATGAGGTCAACTCCGGCCGGTTTTCGCTGCTGCCCGGCTTCGCACAGGGCAAACATCTCAACCCGCAATGGTCCGCCGACGGCCGGAGCGTCTTCTTCCTCTCCGACCGCACCGGCATCACCAACCTTTATCGCCTGGAACGGGCGAGTGGTGAAATCTATCAGATCACGGATTTGTACACCGGCATCAGCGGCATCACCGCCACCAGTCCGGCGCTTTCTGTGGCAGCGCGGACAAACCGCGTGGCCTTCAGCGTTTATGAAAACGGCGCCTACAACATCTACACCATTGACGCGGCGACGGTGCTCACCGGCAGCCGCGTCAGCAGCGAACCGGTTGCCGCTCTCGTTGCCGTGTTGCCGCCCCAGCAGCGGGTCTCCACGGCGCTCGATTCCACTTTGAAAAACGCCACCATGGGGTTGCCGCAAAGCGTGCCCGACACTTTAAAGGACTATCATGCGGGTCTGTCATTGGCCTATGTCAGCCAGCCGTATTTGGCCGCAGGCTATGACCGCTACGGCGCGCAGCTCGGAGGTGGCATCTCCTTCTTTTGGACCGACATGCTCGGCAATCACAATCTCTTTCTGGTCACGCAGGCGCAGATTGACGGCTCTTTCAAAGATCTGGCGGCACAGGTGGGCTACTTCAATGCCACACGACGCTGGAATTGGGGTGTGAGCATTCAGCAGATGCCCTACATCGCGAGCCAGTATGCCGCCGGCTCCGGCACGTACAACGGCACGCCAGTTTACATCGAACAGGAATTGCGCTACCGGCAGTTGAACCGCGAAATCGCCGGCATCGTGGCGTATCCCTTCAACCGTGCACAACGCCTGGAGTTTTCGCTCGGTTTGCAAAATATTTCGTTCAGTCTGCAGCAGCGCACGCGCGCGTATTCTTTTGCCACCGGCCAGACGCTGCTCGACCGCACCGAAAATCTACCGGCGCCCGGCAGTTTGAATCTCGCCAGCAGCAGCCTGGCGCTGGTGTATGACACCTCGGTGTTCGGTGCCACCAGTCCGATCATTGGGCAAAGCTACCGTCTGGAAACCTCGCCGATCCTGGGGTCAATTCAATTGAACAATGTGCTGGTGGACTACCGCCGTTATCTCATGCCGCTGCGGCCGTTCACGCTGGCAGCGCGGATGTTTCATTATGGCCGCTATGGCCGCGACAGCGAAACCGAACGGCTGGCGCCGCTGTTTCTCGGCTATCCCGGTCTGATCCGCGGATACGACAGCAATTCCTTCAGCCAGGAGGAATGCAACGGTGACAATTGCCCGGTGTTCGATCAACTGGTGGGATCAAAAATCGCGCTCGCCAATCTCGAATTGCGTTTCCCGTTGCTCGGCCTGTTGCGGATGGGAGAAGGTTATTATGGTTTCCTGCCACTGGAGACTGCGGTGTTCTACGATCTCGGGATCGCCTGGACCAATGCCGAGAAGGCAAAGTTTCTGGGCGGGGATCGCAATTTTGTGCGCAGTTTCGGCAGCAGCATGCGGCTGAATCTGCTCGGTTATCTCGTGCTGCAGCTCGACTACGTCAAGCCCGTCGACCGGCCGCGCAAAGGCTGGTTCTGGCAGTTTAATTTCACCACGGGATTTTGAGAAGCAGACGGCCGGCGGGGTTCGTGGGGGGTAAACACATGACGGGAGGGGCGAGTGGGAGGGAGTCATTTTTGCGGCACCACTTCGCAGCGAGAGAATTGCAGCAGGAGCCGCGTAGTTTTCAACTGTTCAGACCACTTTGCCATTTTTGCAGCGCGATGCCGACGCTCTCGGTCGCCAGGTTTTCTGGCAGCTCATGTTGATGAAAGAACCTGGCGTCTTCAGCATCATCCCCGGCCGCCAGCTCGCCGCCGATAATCTCCCCGAGGAAAATGGCTTTCAGCACCGACTGCTCGGGATTGAGCAGGCTGGGAAAGCCCATGGTGCAAAGCAACCCCGCCAGCTTGATATCCAATCCAGTTTCTTCCTTGACCTCGCGAATGGCCGCGGCCTCCGCACTTTCATTGAAATCGACATGGCCGCCCGGCAACGCCCAGGCGCCGATGCCTGGTGGCAGCCTGCGTTTGATCAAGAGCACGCGACCGTCACGGTCGGTCACCACGGTTTCGGCCACGGGAATGGGGCTGTGGAAATGCACATAGTGGCAGGTCGGGCAGGTGGGGTATTCGCGATTACCGACCGGCTGGCGTTCCAGTGCGCCGCGGCAGCGTGGGCAATAATGCAAGGCGTTGGCCGGGCCGTTGCGAATGAGCAGCCATTGTTCCACTGCGTTGCGGCCGGAAGGAAAAGCCAGCTCGGGCAGCCGGCTGATAGAGAACCATTTCACCTCGGCGGCGTCATCGCCGGGCCGCAGCTCGCCGCCGAGCAGGCGACCGCGATAGATCAACACCAAATGGCTGCGCCATTCATGGATGATATCGCTGTAGGTGCCGAGCAGGGCCACCGGTCTTACTTTCAGTCCGGTCTCCTCCTCCACTTCCCGTGCCGCCGCCTGTTCGGCCGACTCGCCGTAGTGCAGGAAGCCGACCGGCAAACTCCATTTGCCTGCTTCCGGCGGATTTTTGCGAAGAATCAGCAGGATTTTGCCGCTTTCCTCGAGCAGGCAACCGGCTGCAGGAACGGGATTGTTCCAATAGATCCAATTGCACTGGGTACAGGCGAGGCAGTCGCGGGATTCGATGCGTTTGAGATGCAGTGGCGCGGCACATTGCGGGCAATATTTCATAACCCACCAGTGATTCATCAGCCTTGTGGTCGTGGGAGCCAATCGCAGCGGGGCAAAAGGTAGCAAATCTCACGTGCACAAACAAGAGGCAGTTCGAACGATTTCCACAGCAGGCCAGGCCCGCCACTTGGTATCACTGCGGCCGTGTGCAACGCATTTACCGGCAGGAGACAACGCGGCCGGAAGACAAAATTATTCCCCGGGATGTTCCGGCAAGGAACAACGCCGTCGCATGGCGCCACAGCGGCCTGGCTTGCCACGCGGGAATTGCCGCCGCCTGCTGTTGCCGCTGTTGTCCCGGGAATTAAAGCCTTGATCTGAAGGCCGGGTTGTTCTATATTGAATCGTGTTTGTGATCGCACATTTTGCACGCCGCATCGTGCCAGCCGGCACATCGTTGCGGCACAGCAGGCGGAAGGCCAGGCCGCTGCAAGCCAGCCGGCGCAACCTGCTGCTCACGGTTGCTTTGATGGTGAGCGTGTCAGGCTGCAAGAATCCCTTTGTGACGCGCACGCCGGAACCGCCTGACAATGCCGGCGGCAACCACTGGCTGCCACCGTTTGCCTCGGAGGTGGTGCTGGAAAATTTGCGCAACGCCATCACCGACCAGAACGTGGAAAATTATCTGCGCTGCTTCAGTGATTCCACGCGCACCGGCCAGCGTTTTCGCTTCAAGCCCGAGACGGCTGTTGCCAATCAAAATCCCGGTTTGTTCTCCCACTGGGGTTTGGCTGCGGAGCGTGACTATTTCGTGCAGTTGCGGGCCGCGCTGCCGGCGGATTCAGCGCGCAGTCTGCTGCTGGATTCGTTGCAGACCATCAGCTACGGGGATTCCGCGCTTTTCGTACGGTCTTACGTTCTGGTGGCGCGACACAAGCGCCAGAGCATTGGTGTGCCGGGGCGGGTGGCCGGGGAGCTGCGCTTCTGGCTGATCAAGGATCAATTTGGAGAATGGTCAATCTACCGGTGGGCTGACTTCAGCACCGGTCCGGCGCCGACCTGGAGCAGCCTGAAAGCTGCATTTGTGCGTTGAGCTGTTGCGGTCGATCGGCGACGTGGTAACTCATCAACGGCAAGCAAGTTCGTGGCGAAACGCCTCAAAAGAACGGCCCGCAAGCAACAACAGCGTGTGTCTTTGCCGGCACCCCGCTGGCAGAAAATCGCGACCGCGGCCTTCCTTCTTCTGATGGCAACCCTGGTGGCGACGGACTATTACTTGCGCCACGACCGTCCCGCCATGGCGGTGGCCACCCTTCCCGCCCGACCGAAATTTCGTGAAGTGACGCCAGCGGAACGTCTGCGTCTGGCTATTGACCGCATCCTTGCCGAGGCCGGTGTGCAACTGCAATGGTTCAGCGAGCGCGAAAATCTCCTGCGAGTAAGCCTGCCGGCAGAGATATCGCCGGCGACGCTGGCACGGCAGATCGCCCAGCGGGTGCAGCAGCTCGGGGCAAGGGTTACCAGCCTGCAGGAGACCCTGCCAGCCGGTGGCGCAGAGGTGGTCTATAGCGCACCCAATATTCCGCCCTACAGAATTCTGCTCGTTCCCCAGCCGGTGACCAGCCCGCAACCCATGCGGCGCTCGGGCAAAATTGCGCTGATCATCGACGATTTCGGTTATCAAAATCAGCAGGCAGTGGCGGGTTTTATCAATCTGCCGTTTCCGATTACCTACGCGGTCATCCCGGGGCTGCCGCACTCGGAGGCGATCGCCAGATATTTGCATCGCCGCGGCAAGGCCGTGATCATTCACATGCCGATGGAGGCGCTGGAGCGCCCGGTCGAACGCAACGGTTATGAGCTGCTGGTCGACCTGCCGGAGAAGGAAATTCGCCGGCGCGTGCGCCAGGCCCTGCGTGCGGTGCCCCACGCCGAGGGCATGAACAACCACATGGGCTCGCGCGCGACAACGAACCAGAAGCTGCTCACCGCCCTGTTTGCCGAGTTGAAAAACACCGGTCTTTTCTTCATCGACAGCCGCACCAACAACGCCAGCCGCGCCTTTGCGCTCGCCGGTCAGTCCGGCATTGCCACCGCGCTCAATGACACTTTTCTCGATAATATCGAGGACGTAACGCATATCGCGCAGAAGCTCGCGCTGCTCGCCGACCTGGCGGCGCAACACGGCCATGCCATCGGCATCGGTCATCCTTATCCCGCCACGCTGCAGGTCTTGCGGGAAATGGTGCCGCAATTGCAAAAGCAGGGGCTGGAGTTCGTGCCGGTCCGCCTGCTGGTGCAGGAGCAGGCGGGACCCACTGCGAATTTGACGATGCAACAAACTTTGCGGAGGAAGTGATGGTACGTTTGGGAGTCAACATCGATCATGTGGCAACGGTGCGGGAAGCGCGCAAGGATCGCCAGCCCGATCCCGTGGCCGCGGCGATCGTGGCCGAGATGGCGGGCGCCGATGGCATCGTCTGCCATCTGCGCGAGGATCGCCGGCACATCAAGGACAAGGATCTCTATCTGTTGAAGGAGATGGTGAAGACCCATCTGAATCTGGAAATGGCGGCCACGGATCAGATGGTGAAGATTGCCCTGGAAGTGGTGCCTGACATGGTCACGCTGGTTCCCGAGCGTCGCGAAGAAATCACCACCGAAGGCGGGCTGGATGTCGTCAAGAATCAGGAATATCTCGAAGAGACGATTGCCACCCTGCAGAATCACAACATCATTGTCAGCGTGTTCATCGATCCCGACATTCAACAAGTCAAGGCGGCAGCACGGGTGCGCGCCGACTATGTGGAATTTCACACCGGCGCCTATGCCCATGCCGAAAGCCTGAATGTCATCAATGACGAATTGGAAAAACTGCGGTCGCTGGCTGCGGCGGCGGCCAAGTTGCGGCTGGGCGTGAGTGCCGGGCATGGTTTGAATTACCAAAATGTGCGGGAGGTGGCGGCCATTCCGGAGATCGAGGAGCTCAACATCGGCCATGCCATCGTCGGGCGCGCGATCATGGTGGGCATGGAGCGCGCCGTGCGCGATATGCTGGCGCTGATCAGAGGGTAGCGGCCTGCACGTGGCAATTTGTGAAACTCCGGCGATGCCAGCGAAGCCGGAAAACAAATCACATTTACACAACCCCATCATCCAACCATTCATGCCGGCCGACCTGCTTGCGATCGTAAAACGCGGCGACGTTGTAGAAAGCCAGCACTTCGGGCATTTCGCCGTCGTCGACGGCGAGGGCAA
This sequence comes from candidate division KSB1 bacterium, assembly GCA_034506255.1. Taxonomy (NCBI): domain Bacteria; kingdom Pseudomonadati; order Candidatus Zhuqueibacterales; family Candidatus Zhuqueibacteraceae; genus Candidatus Coneutiohabitans; species Candidatus Coneutiohabitans thermophilus. The sequence continues at coordinate 536,596 of JAPDPX010000001.1, forward strand.
CCTCGTGCTCTCCGCCGGTGATCCGCATTTCACCACCTACATCCGTTCCGCCGCCAAACCGTTTCAGGCCATCCCTCTGTTTGAAGATTCGGTGCCGGAGATTTTCGGTCTGGAGGAGGCCGAGCTGGCAGTGATCATGTCCAGCCACAACGGCGAGCCCAAGCACGTGCAGGCCGTGCAGGCGATTCTCACGAAGGTCGGGCGCACGCCTGCGGATTTGCACTGCGGTGTGCATGTCCCGCTCGGCAGTGGGGTGGCGGAGGCATTGGCCCGCGCCGGCGAAAAACCCACGGTCTTGCACAACAATTGTTCGGGCAAACACGCCGGCATGATTGCCGCCTGCGTCAATCGCGGCCTGCCGGTCGGCAATTATCTCGATTTCAATCACCCCTACCAAAAACGGCTGTGGCGAACCGTGGCCCGCCATGCCGGCTTGTTGGAAGATGCGGTGCCGGTGGGCATCGATGGCTGCAGCGCGCCCAATTTTGCCCTCCCGATGATCAGCATGGCACACATGTATGCCGGCCTGGCCGGCATGACGGATGAAATTGCCCGGCGCATTTACTCGCTTTTCGTCAAATATCCGGATTATATCGCAGGCGAGGGAAGGTTTGACACGATTCTCATGCGCGTCACCCGCGGCAAAGTCCTGGCGAAAACCGGTGCGGAGGGCATCGAGTGTCTGGCCGTGAGTGCGCCGCAGCCATTGGGGATCGCCATCAAAATTGTTGACGGTTCCAGCCGTGCCATCCCGGCAGTGGTGGTGGCCCTGTTGAAAAAGCTGCAGATTCTCTCGGATGATGAGCTGAAGCGTTTGGCACACTTTCAGCCCGAAACTTTGCGCAATCACCGCGGCCTGGCAGTGGGGATGTTGGAAGCCGCGATTGATTGATGCCTGCAAAAGTAATGCGAAGGTAAATAATTGGGCCGCGTGGGGAAATTCACCGCACCGGCGTTCTTGCTGTGAATCACCTTTGTCATTTCCGTGTCCCCCGGTGATCGGGCCTGCAAAGGCCTCAAGGGCCCGGATGGTTTTTGAATGACCAAATTTTAACGCCAACGGATGCTATCAGGCTGCGTGGGTACGGAGGGTTGCCGCGGCTGTGCTCATCTGATGCCTCAGTTACGTGTGGGGAGGTCACGCAGACCTCTTCTCTGCAGGCAGGGATACCGGCGCTATCCACACGTTCCTGAGAGGGATGATAGACTCATGAAATCTGAAATTGACTTTTAGGGGAAATTTTCTATTTTGCGCAGGAACGCAAACGGGATGCGGCGGGTAAGAGGATTGCAGCGGAAGCACGACGCAGCAGAGCAAAAGATTGGTCAAACAGACGAGTGGAGGGAGCCGCCGCATGTCACGGCAGTGCGACGGTGCCCCTGGTACATTCCCCGACACAGGAGGGAGACCCCGTGATTCATGCCGTCTTGTTCGATCACGATGGTGTGCTGATGAACAGCATGCCCTATCACGTGGCGGCCTGGCAGCAGGTGATGGCACGCCATGGCATCGACATCGATGACATGGAGATTTATCTGAAAGAGGGGGCGACGACGATGGAGGTGGCGGCGGAGTTGTTTCACCGCCATCGCAAGCCGGCGACACCGGAGCTGGTGCAACAAATCGTCGAAGAAAAACGGGATGCCTTTTTCGCGCTGGACAACTCCACCCTCAATGAAGGGGTCATGGAGGTGCTCGATTATCTGCAGCAGAACCGCTATCGCATCGGCATCGTGACCGGTTCGCTGCGCGCGCATGTCGAGGCGCTGCTGGGGCCGGAGGTGATGCGCTATTTCGACTGTGTCGTGGGTGCGGAGGATGTTGAAAACGGCAAGCCCGATCCCGAACCGTTCATCCGTGCGGCGCAAAAACTCAATCTCGCTCCGAGTGAATGCCTGGTGGTCGAGAATGCGCCGTTGGGCATCACCGCGGCACGGGCAGCGGGGATGAGTGTGATTGCCATAGCCAGCACGCTCGCACCCTACTTTCTGCGCAACGCGGACGCCATCGTTTCGGATTTCGTGGAACTGCGACGCCGGCTGCCGGCACTCATCAGTCATTTGGAAAGCCCGGCCCTGCAGCCCAAACCGCAGGCCAAGCCTGAAAAGCGGTTTTATCCGTTGACCGATTTGGATGTGGAAGAGTGACGCCCGCGCGCACGGGCGATCATGGCCTTCCGTGAAACGCGATTCATTATTCCCCACCTTCCAGGAGCCAGACCGCGAGAAATTGTTACCGCATGGCAGATTGGCCGCACTGATGGCGAAAACGCGGCCGGCGGGAAGCGCGTGCGCTTGTTTGTCGGCGCAGCAAGGGCGGCGGGGGAAACAACAGCAAGGCCCGGGCTGCAGAGCAGCCGCGATTTCTGCAGACGCGGGCACGTGCCCTGACGCGGTTCCTGCGGGCGCAACCTCGCCGTTGCCACAGGCGGTATTGGCTTTCATCCCACGTGAAACTTCCCTTGCAATATCGCGGCGGATGCTGATGCCGGTTCATACACGCATTTCACCCTGCCGTGTGCGGGCGTGCGGTTGGTGGCGCCAAATCATTCACCAGTGAGTCTTATGATCCAACGAAACTTTTTGCTGTTGCCTCTCCTTGCGGCGCTGCTGCCTGCCGGTGCCTACGGCCAGGGTGGCTATGCCGGCGCTTTTTTGCGCACCGGTGTGGCCGCGCGTTCCGAGGCCATGGGGCGGGCCTGTGTGGCCATGGTCGAGGGAAATGAGTCCGCCCACTACAATCCCGGCAGCGTTGCCTGGTTCGATCATCGCGAGTTGACGGTCTCGTATCGGACACTTGCCCTGGACCGCACGTTTGCCTATCTCAGTTTCGGCGTTCCGATCCGGCCGGCCACGAATGCCAGAGGACAACAGGCCATGAATGGCGGCATCAGTCTGGCGTGGATTCACGCCGGCGTGGATGACATCGATGCGCGGGATTTTGACGGCCAAAAGCTCGAGCCGCTCTCGGCTGCCGAAGACGCCTTCAGCCTCTCTTTCGCGCTGCAGCCGCACCCCAAACTCGGCGTTGGGTTGACCAGCCGGGTGATCTTCAACCGCCTGCCGGGCGTCAAGCAGGACGGCGGCGGCATTTCCGCCTCCACTTTTGGTTTTGATTTTGGCGCCTTGCTGCAGCCGGTGTCCGGCGTTCAACTGGGGCTGGCCGTGAGCAACGTGAATCTCAAATACACCTGGAAGACCGAAGGCGTGTATGATCGCGGCACCAGCATCGTGCAAAAGTTTCCGCGTGGCGTGCGTGCCGGTATCGCCGTCTCGCGCCTGCTGCCCTGGCTCACCCTCGCAGCCGACGTCGAAAAGCGGCAGTTCCGCGACGGCACCCTGCATCTCGGCGCGGTGGCCACGCTGCGTGAAATCGGCACCCTGCGCGCCGGCCTCAATGACGGCCAGCCCTCTTTCGGCGCCGGCTACCGTTTCGGCATCTTGGGGCGCCGGTCCGAGCTGCATTACGCTTTCGTCACCCACGCCGACCATCTCGACAGCGACCATGTCTTTGGCTGGGCCTTCATTTTCTGAAATTTTTTCGGGCTTCCCCGTTTCTTCCGGGAAGCATGCTGCAGGGCGTCTCAACAGGAAATTTCACTGTGAAGAAATTGTTGAAGAAATTGTTTGTCATCCTCACCTTGATCAGCGCGGGGCTGTGGGCCTGCAAGGACAATCCCGCGCAGCCGCCGGTGGCAGAAGCGCCGGTGATTGTGGCCGTGCAAATGCCGGCTGCGGTTTATCAAATTCCCCGGCAGCCGGCCGGCATGCACGTTCGTGTCGAAGACCCCCAGGGGGTGGCTGATCTCGCCGGCGTCACGCTGACGGTGCGCGCCGGCAACACCGTGCTCGCAACTTTGGCCATGGCCGACGACGGCCGGCGCGGCGACCTGCTCGCGGGCGACGGACAATTCCATCATCCCCTGGACTCGACGCTCTTCCAGAATCGCACCGGTCAGGTGCTGCTGGATGCCGTGGCAACCGATCGCGGCGGACACGTGAGTGAAACGTATCGCGACACGCTGCTGGTTTTGCCGGGCAGGGAGAATGCGCTGCCTGTGATCACCTCGGTCGCCATACCGGAGGTGATCTGGTCGGACTCGAGCTACATGCCGCTGCTGCTGGCAACGGTGAGCGACGACGACGGCCTGGCAACGCTCGACTCGGTACGGCTGGAGATTTATGGCCCCGCGGCGCCCACCCCCACCCGGGTGCTTGCGCTGCGCGATGATGGCAGCAGCGGTGACGGCGCGAGCCGGGATGGTGTTTTCGGGTTGCACCTTGATCCCGCGCTGTTCAAAAACTCGCGCCAGCTTTATACGATGATCCTGCGCGCCATTGATCGCGCGGGCGGTATCAGCCCGGCGGTGCTGCGCACGGTCCGCACCGAGCTGGCAGCCTGCCGCACCAATCACGCCCCGCTGCTCTCCGATCTCTCCGCGCCCACCACCATCAGCCGCAGTGCCACGCCCAACCTCTATCTGCTGAGCGTGCGTGCCGTCGATCCGGATTCGAGTTGCGACGACGGCATTGCCCGCGTCTTTTTCAATTCCTTCCGGCCGGATGGCACACCGGCCTCCGGCAACCCCTTTGCCATGCGTGATGACGGCCAGGAGGGCGATGCGCGCGCCAATGACCGGCGGTATTCGCTGCGCATTCAAATCGCGCCGCAGAACCAGACCGGCACCTACCGCTTTGAGTTTTATGCACAGGACCGCAACGGCGCCCTGAGCGAGCGCCTCACGCACATCATCAACGTTTTACCTTGAAGTGGGAACAACCAACATGCTCCGCATGATCTTTTTCGGGCTGTTCGGTACTGCCACCGCGCTCACCGCGCAAATTCCGGCCAAAGGCGGATGGCAGCTCGGCCGCGCTGCTGCGCCCCTGCCGGGCTTGCGTTCCAATTCCATCAGCGACCTGGTGATTCATCAGGGTGAGATTTGGCTGGGAACCAGCCGCGGGGTGGCGCGCTCTGCCGATGGTGGAAACACCTGGGTCACTTACACCCACGAACACGGTTTGCCGCGCGGCGGTGTTTCCGGCCTGGCGGTCTCCGACAGCATCATCTGGGTCGCCACCGCCTTCGATTCTCTCGTGCCGGAAGGCTTGCTGCCGGCCGGCGGTGGTTTGAGCTACTCCACCGATCGCGGCGCCACCTGGACATACGTGCCGCAACCAACTCCCTTCAACACCGTGATTCAAAACATCACGTATGACATCGCACTGCACCCCACGGGAGTGTGGATCGCGAGTTTCGGCGGCAGCGTCTCCACTTCCAGTGATCGCGGCAAGACCTGGCGCGCGGTGCCGCCGGATTCCTTCTTTCTCGATGTCGCCAACAACCTCAATCATCGCGCTTTCTCCGTGCTCAATGCCGACGGGGTGCTGTATGTCGGCACTGCCGGCGGCATCAACCGTTCGATTGACGGCGGCCGCACCTGGACGAACTTTTCGCATCAAAACCAGCCGCAGCCGATCTCCGGCAATTTTGTCGTTGCGCTCGCCTGGCAGAAATGGCAGGGCCGTGAATACCTGTGGGCCGCCACCGTGAATGCCGAAGATCCCGGTGAGCGCCGTGCGGTTTCCATCAGCCAGGATGGCGGCTATTCCTGGCACGTCACCCTGCTGGATGAATTCGCGCACAACTTCGCATTCAACGGCGCGACCGCATATGTGGTCACGGACAAGGGGCTGTATCGCTCCGACGATTTTGGCCGCACCTGGGCGAAATTCCCGGACATCCATGATGCCAGCGAGCAGCAGCCCTATTTGAGCGACGAATTCTTCTGTGCCGGACAGCTCGGCAATCAACTTTTTGTGGGCGGGCCGGACGGCCTGGCGGTCACCGCCGATGCGGGCAAAACCTGGAAGATTCTTCGCGGCTCGGTGCCGGCTGGCGAGGCAGGTGAGCCGCGCACCTATGCTTATCCCAATCCGTTTTCACCGTCGCGGCATAATCGCCTGAACGAGACCGGCTATGTTCGCCTGCAATACAATACCACCAGGGCCACCACCGTCACCATCAAGGTGTTCGATTTTGCCATGGACCTGGTCGCAGAAATCGTCTCCGGCAAGCCGCGCAACCGCAGTGGCAATTACTTTGAAATTTGGGATGGCAAAAACAGCCGCGGCGAAGTGGTGCACAACGGCGTTTATTTCTACCGCGTGGAACTGGCAGGTGAGGGCGTGTACTGGGGCAAGATCATGGTGCTGGATTGACACGCAGGCGATTGATCCGTTATAATGCAGTGCTTGGCAAAAAGCAAAAACTGTCGTGCGAAAGCGCGACGGTGGAAAGGGTCGCAAAGGAGAGCCCGTTTGTGTGTTCTTTGTGTCTCTTTTCGTGCGTTTTTGCTTTTTACAGCCCGGCAGACGGACAAGCGATAACACAATTTTGAAAGTGAAACCGATCATATGTCAGGCAGGAGTTTTTGGCATGGCCTTTTGCTGCTCGTTTGCCTGCCGCGTTTCGTACTGGCGCAGGAGGCGGGCAAATCCGGGCTGGCTTTTTTGAAAATCGGTGTGGGCGGCCGGGCCGCAGCATTGGGTGAGGCTTATGTTGCGCTGGCACAGGATGCCACCGCCATCTATTGGAATCCCGCGGGTCTGGCTCAGGCGCAGGGCACGCAACTTGCCTTCTGCCATTTGGAATGGTTGCAGAGCATCAATCATGATTTTTATGCCGTCAGCTTTGCAGGCTTTGACGGCGTGCTCGGCCTGGGTTTGACGATGCAAAGCGTTCCCGGGATCGAAATGCGTGACCGGCCGACCGCGGAGCCGATCGGCACCTTTGATGGCCGCGATCTGGCGTTGGCGCTGGCTTATGGCCGAAAGCATGGCGCTGCGCTGTCCTGGGGCCTCGCTGCCAAGTACCTTTACGAAAAGATCTATCTCCATTCTGCCAGTGGCTTTGCGGTTGACTTCGGTGCGGCATGGCAGAAGCCCGGCTCACCAGTGCGCGTGGCGGCCAGCGTACAAAACCTGGGCAGCATGGGTGCGCCGGCGCGGGAAAACATTGCATTGCCGGCCCTGCTGCGTGCCGGTGCCGCCTGGCAACTTCCCTCTGCCAGTGGCACCCCGGCCTTTGCGCTCACGTTTGAAAACGTGATGCTGTTCAAGGGCGGCCATGCGGTCAACGCGGGTATGGAATACTGGCCGCTGCCCGGCCTGGCCGCGCGGGCCGGTTATCAACTGGGCCGGGAAAACCGCGGCCTGGCTGCCGGCTTCGGCGCGACCCGCGGCCGCTTCACACTGGATTATGGCTATTTGCCGTTCGATCAGGGACTGGGTGCGACGCATCGCTTTGCCCTGCTGGCACGACTTTGAGGGCAGGCAACTTTTTTCAGGCCGCCAGCGTCTCAGCCAGTGCTTTCAATTTTGTCATTCCGTCTGCGGCGAAGCGGGGCGCCGCTATAGTTTTTAGACATCAAGCAATGACCCTTGCGGCCGTTCGTCCGTGAGCAACCTTGGCGCGGTTTTGGTGCAACTCTCCCGTCGTACTCCCGCCACAACTCGAGGTGCGCGATGAAGTCTTTCGGCAATCACAAAGTTTGGATGGCAACCTTCGCGGTGGTAACCGTTTCCACCCTTGCCCTGTTCGAGCCTTTCAGTCTCCTGCCGTGGGAGCGGCCGCAGCGCAACAGCAATCTCTATCAGGAGATGATGCGCTTCAGTGAAGCGCTCAGCGCGGTCAACAAGTATTATGTCGAGGAAGTCAAAGCCCAAACTTTGGTGGACGGCGCCATCTCCGGCATGCTCAGCAAGCTGGATCCGCATTCCGTTTTCATTCCGAAAGACCAGCTCGAGGAAGTGACCGAGAAATTCGAGGGGCATTTCTTCGGGATTGGCATCGAATTTCTCATCGTCAAAAAATGGCCGACGGTGATTGCACCGATCGCCGGCTCGCCCTCCGAGCGCCTCGGACTGCGTGCCGGCGACCAGATCGTGCAGATCGAAGGCAAGTCGACCTACAACCTCGAGCAGGAGGAAGTCATCCGGCAGCTCCGCGGCCCGCGCGGCTCGCAGGTGCGCATCACCATTCAACGCCCCGGCTTCGATTCGACTTTTGAAGTGACCATCACGCGCGACCGGATTTCGATCTACAGCGTCGAGCCGGTTTTCATGATCGACGATCGCACCGGCTATATCGGCGTGAAGCGTTTCTCCAAAACCACGGCGGAGGAGCTGGAAAACGCGCTCACCAAGCTGGAGGCGCAGGGCATGCGCCAGCTTATCCTCGATTTGCGCAGCAATGCCGGCGGCTATCTCGACCAGGCGGTGGAAGTGGCCGATAAATTCATCGAGCGCGGCCGCAAAATTGTCTACACCCGCGGCCGCATTCCCCAGGCTGACGATGACTACTTTGCCACCGATGATGATCATCATCCGCAATTCCCCATGATCATTCTCATCGATCACGGCTCGGCCAGCGCGTCGGAAATTGTGGCGGGCGCGGCACAGGATTGGGATCGCGCCCTGATTGTTGGGGAAACCAGCTTCGGCAAGGGTCTGGTGCAGACGCAAATCGGCTTGAAGGACGGCTCCGCCATTCGCGTGACCACCGCCAAATACTATACCCCCAGCGGCCGGTTGATTCAGCGGCCCTATGAGAACGGCAATTTCACCGAGTACGTCAACGAGGCCTATGATGATGTCGACCCCAACGCCACCCCGGACAGCACGCAACACCGGCCGATGTACAAGACCAGCGCCGGCCGCGGAGTTTTTGGTGGCGGCGGCATCACCCCCGACGTGCGCCTCAAGTGGCTGCTGCCTTCGCGGTTCACCTATGATCTGATCATTGCCAACGTGTTTCTGGAATACGCCAGCGAGTTTGCCAGCAAGAACCGCCACCTGGCAAATGATTTCGAGAGTTTTAAACAGACGTGGATGCCTTATGAGCGCATGCTGGCGGAGTTGCGCCGGTTGAGCGACAGCAAAGGCATCAAATTCGACCAGGCAAGCTGGAACGCCGACCAGGGCATGATCAGGATGCTTTTGAAAAAGGAAATCGCCCTGCACCTGTGGGATCGCGAGCATGCCGCGCAGGTGGAAATTCACGAGGACCCGCAATTTCAACAGGTGTTGCGCCTGTTCCCGCAGGCGGAAAAACTGGCCGCCATGGGGGAGGGCAGCCAGCGCCCGCGCAAAAATTAAAAATTAAAATGGCATCGTGTTCCCCCGGGATTGAAAAAGGCGCCGGCACCGGCGCCTTTTTTATTGGCCCAAAATGGGCTTGACATTCAAAGCAAACTTCTTGAGATTTTCGCCGCTTCGTCAATTCGAATCAGATTTCATCCCAACCTGGCTTGCAGGAGAATGCCGCGTGGAAGGGTACTCTGTCTTGAAGTTGTATCAGGACGGCGGTGGCTTCATGCATCCGATCTTGATTTTGTTCGTCATTGGTCTGGCGATCAGCGTGGAGCGCTTTTGGACCCTGTCGCGTTCAAACGTCGATCCCCGAAAATTCCTGCCGCGCATCAGGGCCGCCTTGCAGAGCGGCGGCATCGCCGAGGCGCTGGCGGTGTGCGGCCGGACGCGCGGGCCGGTGGCCGCCATTTTCCATGCCGCGTTGCAGCGAGCCGACCGCGGGCTGGACCAGGTGGAGAAAGCCATCATTAATGCCGGCGCGGTCGAAATGGCGTTTCTGGAAAAAAATCTGGTCTGGCTGACCACGGTGATCTCGCTGGCGCCGCTGCTGGGTTTTCTCGGCACGGTGTGGGGAATGATTCTTGCCTTCAAAGCCATCGAGATGGCAAATGACATCAGCCCCGCGATCGTGGCCGGCGGCATTTCGGTGGCCTTGATCACCACGCTTTTCGGCCTGATCGTCGCGATCATCATTCAAACCTGCCACAACTACTTTGTCAGTCGCATCGACAAGCTGGTGATCGACATGGAAAAAAGCGCCTTCGAGCTGGTGGAAGCGCTGGTCGAACAGCAGGGCCGCCCGCTATGATCCGCCGACCCGCACGCCGGATGCCCGAGATCCCCACCGCCTCGCTGGCGGACGTGGCTTTTCTCATCCTCATTTTCTTTCTCGCCACCACCCACATCGATGTGGAAAAGGGCATTCGCCTGACACTGCCGGCCAAAGGCGCAGCCACCGTGGTGGCACGTCCGGACCTCATCATGCTTCTGATCAATGCCCAGGGGGAAGTGCTGCTTGATGAGCAGGAGGTGGCGCTGGCGGCAATCAAGGAGGTGCTGCAGCCCCGGCTGGCGGCCAATCCCAATCTCATCGTTTCCGTAAAGGCACATCCACAGGCGGAGTACCGTGTCTATCTCGCGGTGATCGATCAAATCAAACAGGCGGGGGGCAGGCGCATTTCCATCGCGGAGCCGGACTGATGGCGTTGCGATTCCAGCGAAAAAACCGGGCTGTCGGCGGCATTCCCACGGCCTCGTTGCCGGACATCGTGTTCCTGCTGCTGATTTTTTTCATGGTCTCGACCGTCTTCAAGCAGTACGCAGGCCTGCCGGTGACCCTGCCGCAGGCGCGCCTGATCGAGAAACTGCCGGGCAAGCGCGATGTGGCCCATCTCTGGATCGACCGCAACGGCCGCCTCATGCTGGATGACAAGATCGTGAGTGTGGCGGATCTGCAAAAGATCATGACTGCCCGGCGCAGCGATCCCCTGCATCCGCTGAAGGCGGTGGCCCTGCACATTGATGAAACCGTGAAGATGGATCAAGTTTATGCGGTGCAGCAGCAACTGCGCGAGGCGGAGGCATTGAATGTGCTCTATGCCGCACGGTCTTTCCGTCCATGAGATGGCTTTCGGCAGGGCGCAGAGGTGGCGTGATAAAGAACGCCCCCAGCGACAGGCAGGGCGGGTGTGGCAGCAGTGGCAAGCTGTCGCATGCGTGGCAAAAGAGGAGAGGGCCGGAGAAGCCTGACAAGCTCGAACCCCAAAGTGCCCGTCCGAAAGCACTGACTTGTCAACGGCTGTCTCCGAGATGGCTTGGCTGTCGCTTCAAATACCCCGGATCTTCCCGTGGCTGGCTGTTGGAGACACCCCCCAAGCTCAACCGGGTGGGAATGTTTTGGGACAGACGCCAAAAAGAAGCGGTCTCTGTGACTGAAGGTGTTTGAAACTCATCCCCCGCCCTTTCGACTGGGAAGAGAGAGGGGAGGCAAGCTGGATTTGCCGGCAAAACGATCGTGACCGCGAAGATTTTTGGAACTTCGATTTTCGCTGACGAGCGCCGATACAAAAAATCAGCGGTAATCGTCGTCCATCTGTGCCCCCCAATGGGGGTGCGGCTTAGAGGCCGCCTCGCATTATTACCCTGGAAAAGCCGTCACGATCGCGGGCATTTTTGTGACACATTCTTCCAGCTTGCCTCTGCTGGCAGTCAGCGTTATGAGTTGCCGGTGGTGGTGAGAATCCTTTTGGCTTCGGGATAGGCAAGAGCGCGATCGAGGTTGTTGGTGGTGTTCTTCACGATGTCGCGGCACAGTTCGAGGGCGCGGCTTTTGTTGCCCAGTTGCAGATGGGCCCTGGCCAGCAGCAGCTTTTGAAAGGGATCCTCTTGATCCGATTGTTCCAGATGCTCGACTGCGCGTTTGCTGTCCCCACTTTCCAGCGCAAGGTAGCCTGCGAGATAATGATAGGCTTTCCAGAATTCTTCTCCCCGCGGGCCACCGGTTTGGATCATCATTTTGATTTGATCGGCGTATTGCCAGGCCTCGGCGTGGCGGCCCATTTTTGCCAGGGTTCTGGCCTTGCCGTGAAACAGGCGGCCAAACCAGATCTTCTTTTCGATGCTGTCGAGTGCACTGCCGGGCACGGAGCGATAGCCGGTTTCATAACACTGCAGCGCTTCCTCAAGCCGGCCGAATTCCAAATTGACGCGCCCCATGTAGTTCCAAATCCAGACGTCCGGGAAATTTTCCGCTGAGCCGTTGCGGCGGTAGCGGCGATGGAACTCCTGAATGGTTTCCAGGGCTTGTTCCGGTTTGCGTTCATAAAGGCTGGTGAGGGCCAGGCCGGAAAACGGCGCAAAGGGCGAGGCATCGGCGGCGAGTTTGCTGATGGCAAGTTGGTAACACTCACGCGCCCGGGCATATTGCTCCTGCAGCAAGTGGCAGTCGCCGAGCAGGGTGTAGGCCCGCGGCGAGTTGTCATCGATTTTAAGGGCGGCGTCATAGTATTTCACGGCCTCGGAATAGCGGGCCAGTTGTTGATGCAGTTGCCCGAGCACCATGCAGATCCGGCGTTCGCCGGGATAATCCCGGTGCAGCTTGGTGAACAGAACGATGGCTTTTTCGCGGTTGTTGCCGAGTGCATGCGAGGTGGCCTCGATATAGAGCCGCTCACCGCGGGAGGCTTTTGCCGCCAGTTGGCGCGCCTTGTCCAGCACAGGCTGGCGATCTTTTGCCGGCGTCAGACTGGCAAGCAGCAGTTGTCCCATGGCAAAAGTGGAATCGGCCTGCACGCTCTGACGTGCCAGCGCTTGCAGTTTTGGCGAGGGTTGAAAGGACTCGATGCCCTGTACCGCTTCATGATAGTATTTTTGGGCGTCCGATGATTGAGTGCTCAGGGGAAGCTTTTTCTGACCGTAACTGGTGGTCAGCAGTAAACCGGTCAGCAGGAGGGAGCTGAAAACTCGGTAAGAGGGGGGAATTTTCATGGCCGGGGCTCCGGGGAAAATGGTTCGGGTTTTAAATGTTTAAACGAAAAGACGTCATCCGCGGGAATTCGTTCAACCGCGGGCGGTCCCGGCAGATGCGGCAACCTTTCGGTCCGACTGCCGTAACAAGGGCACCCCAAATGGCAACCGGTTAAATTTAAAGGAGAAAGTGGCAGTGCCATGATTGCCTCTGCGATGACAACCACGGCTTTCACTCTGGACGGCTATCGTGTGGTCAGGAATCTCGGTGTGGTGCGCGGCATCACCGTGCGCTCACGCTCCATATTCGGCACCATTGGCGCGTCGCTGCAAACGCTGATGGGCGGCAACATCTCCTTGTTCACCGAGCTTTGTGAGAAGACGCGCGCCGAAGCCTTCGAGATGATGCTCCGGCATGCCGAGGAGATCGGCGCCAATGCCGTCCTTGGAATTCGCTATGACGCCAATGAAGTCATGCAGGGCGTCACCGAAGTCCTGTGCTACGGAACCGCGGTGGTCGTGCGACCGGAGTAGTGCTGCCGGTGAAGCGACGCTGCCAGGGAGGTCACGATGAAAAGAACGATACTGCTCGCAGCATGCGCTGCATGGACCAGCGCCGCCAGCCAGGCACAGGAAGTGACGCTGGCTGAAATCCGCAAGGTGCGGCTCCACGAAATCAAGTCCGCCGGCTTCGTGCTTGACCAGGATCAAACGGTGCAAATCGAGGCAGTGGGCGCGCTCGGCCGTGACCGCGGCCGGGATTTACCCGTCACCGCAGCCTGGATTTTAGACGCACAGACCCGCCAAGTCGTCTGGCAGGGGCGGCACGCCGAACACAAGCGCCGCAACCGCCGCTTGCTCGCGTTGGAAGACCAGGTCAACCTGCCCGCTGGGCAGTATGAGCTTTATGTCTCCTCCTTCTATGACACCTTCCACCGTCCCGACGAATTGCAGGATTTGGGTGACGCCATCAGTCATTTGTTCGACAAGCTCTTCATGTGGGACCGCCGCCATGACGAGTACACCGAAGAAGTGTACGAACAGACCAGGGTGACCATCAAGGGCAGAGGCCGGTCCGTGCCCGAAGAAGCCCTGGTCGACTGGCACCGCCGCTTGCAGGCTGATGCCATCCTTGCCATAAACAATCTGCCTGATGGTGCCTATGAACGCCGCGGTTTCACTTTAGAACGGCCGATGGAAGTTCGCATCTACGCTCTGGGGGAATTGCGTTACGAAGACAGCTTTGATTATGGCTGGATTATCAATCAGGAAACCCGCCAAAAAGTCTGGCAATTCTCCCACCGTGATTCCGAGCATGGCGGCGGCGACATGAAAAATCGCCTGGTGAACACCACCCTCACACTGCCGGGCGGCTCCTACCTCGCCTACTATGTCACAGATGACTCCCACTCCAGTCGCTGTTGGAACGCTGCCCCGCCTTACGATCCCGCCTTCTGGGGTATGATGATCAGTCCTGTCGACCCCCGGATGAAGGCGTTTGCCCGGACGTTCGAATATGAAGAGCCCGGCGAAACCAATGTGATTGTTCGTCTCACCCGCGCCGGCGATGATGATTATCTCTCCAAAGGTTTCACCTTGAAGAAGCCACTGTCGCTGCGCATTTATGCTCTGGGCGAAGGCCGCGACGGTGAAATGTTTGACTACGGCTGGATTACCGAGGCCGGGACTGGTCGGACAGTGTGGCAAATGGATTTCCACAAAACGGATCATGCCGGCGGCAACAGCAAAAACCGCATGAGTGACGAGGTCCAGCGCTTTGCAGCAGGCAGCTATATTGCCCACTACGTAACCGACGGCACACACTCCTATCGCGAATGGAACGCGAGCCCACCGTTTGATCCCGAACACTGGGGTCTCACGCTGAGCGCCGTCGACGAGGATTTCAATCCCCGAATGGTGACGGAATACCTCGCAGACCGGGAAGCTGCCGTCCTGGCCCAGCTCATCCGCGTGCGCCAGGATGAAAAACGCTGCACCCGCTTCAGGCTGGACAAATCCGGAATGGTCCGCCTCTACGCCCTTGGGGAGGGCCGTAACGGTGAGATGTTCGACTTTGGCTGGATCACGGAAGTTACCAGCCGCCGCACTGTTTGGGAGATGACCTACCGCATGACGGTTCACGCCGGCGGCAGTGCGAAAAACCGTCTCTTCAATGACTCCATTTGGTTGAAAGCCGGCGAATATGACCTCTGCTTCACCACCGATGATTCCCATTCCTTCGGTGATTGGAATGCTCCTCCCCCGCCTGATGCGGTGCATTATGGCATCACGGTGTACCGCGTGACAGAGTAAATTCATTGGTGAAATGCCGCCCGCAGATCCTGCCGCGCACCCTCTTGCAGGCGGGAGGCGGCTGCGATTCGGAATCTCTCAGGACCGCAACAGGTGACGACCCCCGCCATTGATCGTGATTATTTGATTCAGACGCTGCAGGATCTCATCGGCATCAATTCGATCAATCCGGATCTGGTGCCGGGCGGCGCTGGTGAAGCGGAAATCGCCGGCTACGTGGAACAGGCATGCCGCGCTCTGGGTCTGCATACCACCATGCTTGCCGCGCACCCTCACCGCCCGAGCGTGGTGGCCCGTCTTCCGGGCACAGGCACCGGTAAATCCCTGTTGCTCAATGCCCATCTCGACACCGTCGGAATCGCAGGCATGTCAGCGCCGTTCTCCGCTGTGTTTCGCGCCGGCCGCGTTTACGGTCGCGGCGCTTATGACATGAAAGGCAGTTTGGCGGCCTGTTTGACTGCCATGAAAGCACTGGTGGAAGCCAACGTGGTGCCCGCCGGTGAAGTGATGCTCACTGCGGTTGCCGATGAGGAGTATGCCAGCCGGGGCACGGCCGAAGTATTGCAACAGTTCCGTGCTGACGGCGCCATTGTGACCGAGCCGACGGAGTTGCAGCTTTGCCTGGCGCACAAGGGCTTCGTCTGGCTGGAGGTGGAAACCATCGGCCGCGCTGCACATGGCAGCCGCTTCCAAGACGGCATCGATGCGAACATGAACATGGGAAGATTCCTGGCCGAATTGGGAATGCTGGAAGCCGAACTGCGTCAGCAACGGGGACATCCACTTACTGGTCCGCCCTCGCTGCATGCTGCGCGGCTACAGGGAGGAACGGCCTGGAGCACTTATGCCGCCAACTGCCGGCTGCAGATCGAACGCCGGACGATACCCGGTGAAACCACAACCCGGGTCATGACAGAGATCGAAGCGATCCTGGCCCGCCTGTCACAGCAGCATGCCAGCTTTCAGGCACGGCTTGGCGCCGTGTTGTCCCGCGATCCTTTTGAAGTGTCGCCGCGGTCGGAACTGGTTGTGATTCTCACGGAGGCTGCCACACGGGTGATGGGAAAGCCCCCGGCAATGATCGGCATGCCTTTTTGGATGGATTCCGCACTGCTGGCTGCCGCCGGAATCGAGACCGTCGTCATCGGCCCGACAGGCGCGGGTGCCCATGCGGAAGTGGAATGGGTGGAGTTGCAGTCGTTGATGGACCTGGCGCAAATTCTGGTGCATGCCGCGATGGCCTATTGCCGTTGATTCCCGCTGCCGGCACTTCATTCTCCAGTCGTCCGGTCTGCTGCACACCCACCGTCCCATTTTCATACTGCACCAGGTTGCGTCCAGGCTTTGTGACAGCCTGCAATTGCCACAATCCTCTTGCTTTTCCAGCACAAATGCTTTATGCTATGCCCTACTTTCACCGGCAGAACCGGCTGCTTGCGACAGGGGAATTGCCCCGGAAACAAGCCTGCGCGGAGGCAGATGGTTTCAGATTGGCCTTTTCTGAGAATTGTCCTGAATGCGGCAGGGGACAGGCATGCTGCCCCGCTGCCTGCGCCACTTTGATTGTGACAAGGAATGGTCCAAGGGGATGCGAGGTAATTGCCATGCCGCGCGTTGCATTCATCAGAATGAAAACGAGCTTTTGCAGTCGTGCCTTTAGGCACCAACCCTGAAGGCTCTATTGCAAAAGTATTTTCGTGACAATCCAACATCTCAAACGTAGGGCAACTTATGGCAAAAGTTCTCAAGATTGCAGGGATGGTGCTGATTGCATTTCTTGTGGGGGCGCAATTCGTGCGGCCGGCCAGGACCACGCCGACGGTGGATCAAAGCCGGACGCTGGCGGCGCAAATGGCCGTGCCGGCGAAGGTGCAGAATATTTTCGACCGCGCCTGCAGGGACTGCCATTCTCATCAAACCACATGGCCCTGGTACAGCAATGTCGCCCCGGCCTCCTGGCTGGTGATCAATCATGTCAACGAGGGCCGCCGCCATCTGAATTTTTCCGATTGGGCAAAATACACACCGAAGCAGGCGCGGCACAAACTGGAGGAAATCTGTGAAGTCATTTCCAGCGGTGAGATGCCGCTGAAGTCCTATCTGCTGCTGCATCCCGATGCGAAACTGACTCCGGCCGAGGTCGAAACCCTCTGCGCATGGACCAAGAGCGCGCACCAGCGCCTGGAGCAGGAATCGCCTGATGAGCAATAGGCCGGGCATCTTTCCCGGTTGCGAGGGCATGAGATGAACGTCTTTCAAGCAGCCCTGCGTCTGCACGCCAAAGGCTCCGATGCGCGCCTGGCCGGCATTTTTGCGGCCGTGGCCGCCGCTGCCGTCTTCCTCACGTTGCTGTATGTTCATTTCATTGGCCGGCATTTTCAGGACCGGTGGCTGCTCACCTATCTCATGCCTCTGGTGCTGCTGGCGGGCGGCCTGGTGTTCGTGTTGCTCGCGCGTTCGGCCAAAGACGGCTATGCCGGGCTGGCGTATGCCCTGATGGCGATCTTCCTTTTGTTCGGCACTCTCGTCAGCTTTCTCACCACCCTTTTGATGATGCTCTGGGTCTACTGACATTTGTCGTTTTGCAGCGGTTGTTTCGCCAGCGGATGGCAACCAACGAAGGTTCGACAACAACTCCTTTCCCAAACCCAACATCTGCACGCCGCCGGGATGAAGCGGTGTGTGTTTCATTTGCGCCGTCGAGATTCTGGAGGGACAAGCCGCGGCCTGTTTCATGCTACGCGGCCGTTTGTTGTCTGTTCGAAAGCGTTGCACCCCGGTTGCAACAAAATTTCCCACCTGAATTTTGGATGGGGCATGATGCCTTCACCGTCTGCGATTGAAATCGCAGGCGCAAAGCTCGAGTCGGCTGAAAGCCGATTTATCACCTGATGGGTGGGCCGCCGCCGCGCCGTCCACCGCGCGCCTGTGGGCAACAAACCGCTTTCCTTTCCCGCCGGCTTTTTCTATATTCGCCGGGAATTTTTCCCGAGCAAAACAACCAGGGCGGCAGCATGAGCAGAAATCTGTTTGAGCAGCGACTGCAGGAAAAAATCATTGTTTTCGACGGCGCTACCGGTTCGAATTTGCAATTGCTGAACCTGACGCCGGAGGATTTTGGCGGCGAGATCTACCACGGCTGCAACGAACACCTGGTGTTTACCCGGCCGGACGCCGTCGCGAATCTCCACGCCAGCTTCCTGGCAGCCGGTTGCGATGTCATCGAAACCGACACCTTTGGCGCCACGGCGATCGTGCTGGCAGAGTATGATCTCGGCCGCCAGGCGCATGCGCACAATCGCCGCGCCGCCGAAATCGCGCGGTCGGTGGCCCGCGATTTCTCCACTCCCGACCATCCGCGTTTTGTGGCCGGCTCGATCGGCCCCACCACCAAGCTTCCCAGCCTGGGGCACATCTCCTACAATGAAATGTTCGACGCCTACTTCGAGCAAACTGCCGGGTTGGTGGAAGGCGGGGTCGACCTGCTCTGCGTTGAAACCTGCCAGGACCTGCTGCAAACCAAAGCTGCGCTCGCGGCCATCTTTGCCTACTGCGCGGAAAAGAAAATACATCTGCCGGTGATTGCCAGCGTCACCGTCGAAACCATGGGCACGATGTTGCTGGGCAGTGACATTTCTGCGGCGCTGGCAGCGCTCGAACCCTTTCCGCTCACCGCCATCGGCATGAACTGCGCCACCGGCCCACAGGAAATGTCGGAGAACATCCGCTATCTCACCGGCAACAGCCCGTTTCCGGTTTTTTGCATGCCCAACGCCGGCCTGCCCGAAAACATCGGCGGCCAGGCGCATTACAAACTCACGCCCGAGGACCTCGAGCATTATCTTTCCCACTTCGTGAAAGACCTGGGCGTGCAGATTGTGGGCGGCTGTTGTGGCACCGGGCCGGCGCACATCAGCCGGCTGGTCGCGGCGGTCGGCGGACTCGCTCCCCGGGCGCGCGTGGTTGATTTCATCCCTTCGGCCGCCAGCCTTTACAGCAGCATCCCGCTGCATCTCGATCCCCCGCCGCTGTTGATCGGCGAGCGCCTCAATGCCAACGGCTCGAAGAAATTTCGCGAGCTGTTGCAGCAGGAGGATTGGGAGGCCATGGTGGCAATGGCGAAAGAGCAGGTGCGTGAAGGGTCGCACATGCTCGATGTCTGTGTGGCCTACGTCGGCCGCGACGAAGTGCGGGACATGATAGCGCTCGTCGAGCGGCTGAACACCCAGGTCTCCGTGCCGCTGGTGATCGATTCCACCGAATGGCAGGTGATCGACGCCGCTTTGCAGCGCATCGCCGGCCGGGCAATCGTCAACTCCATCAACCTGGAAGACGGGGAGGCCCGTCTGGCGCATGTTCTGCCCCTGTGCCGGCGCTATGGCGCGGCGGTGATCGCGCTGACCATCGATGAACAGGGCATGGCGAAAACCGTCGAACAAAAGGTCGCGATCGCCCGCCGCATTCACGATCTCGCCTGCGGAAAATACGGCCTGCGGCCGCAGGATTTGATTTTTGACTGCCTCACCTTCACCCTGGGCAGCGGCGACGAGGAATTTCGCAAAAGCGGCATCGCCACCCTGGAAGCCATTCGCCGCATCAAGGCGGAGTTGCGCGGCGTGCGCACCATTCTGGGCGTCAGCAACGTCTCTTTTGGACTCACGCCGCACGCCCGCCACGTGCTCAATTCGGTGTTTCTCTACTATGCCGTGCAGGCCGGCCTCGACATGGCGATCGTGCACGCCTCCAAAATCCTGCCGCTGCACAACATCAACGAGGCCGAGCGCGAACTCCACCGCCGGTTGATTTTCGACGAGCGCCGCTTCGACGAAGCCGGCACCTGCGTTTCCGATCCGCTGCAGGAGATCATGGCCTATTATGCCGGACGCAGCGAACACAAGCAGGAAGCCGCGCCGCTGCCGGCGCAGGTGGAGGAACGCCTGAAACGCCGCATCATCGACGGCGACAAGCTGGGGCTGGAGGCCGATCTCGCCGAAGCACTGCAAAAACATGCGCCACTCGCCATCATCAACGACATTCTGCTGGACGGCATGCGCGTGGTCGGTGACCTGTTTGGCGCCGGCCAGATGCAACTGCCTTTTGTCTTGCAATCCGCCGAAACCATGAAAACCGCGGTGAAGTATCTTGAACCGCACATGGAACGAGTGCAGGGCATGAGCAAAGGGACGATGGTGCTGGCCACGGTCAAGGGCGACGTGCATGACATCGGCAAGAATCTCGTTGACATCATTCTCACCAACAACGGCTATCAGGTGATCAATCTCGGCATCAAGGTGCCGGTGGAGCAGATGATTCACGCGGCCGAGCAGCACGGCGCGGATGTCATCGGCATGAGCGGCCTGCTGGTGAAGTCGACGCTGATCATGAAGGAAAACCTCGAGGTGCTGAATGAGCGCGGCCTCACCATTCCGGTGATTCTCGGGGGCGCGGCACTGACGCGCGCCTACGTTGAGGAGGAGCTGACCGCGCTTTATCGCGGCCCGTTGGCATACGGCAAAGATGCTTTCGCCGGCCTGCAGTTCATGCGGGAAATCTGCGAGGGCGGCCCGCCGGCATCCTCCTCCGCGCCGCCAACCCGCCGGCGCGGGACGGCACGCCGTGAGCAGGATGATGCCGGCGCCGCGCCGGACACGGCGGCTGTCACGCCGGGCTGGCAGCCGGTGGCCATTCCAACGCCGCCTTTTTGGGGAACCAGGGTGGTGCGCGACATCGCGCTCGCCACCGTGTTCCAATATCTCAACAAGATCGCGCTCTTTCGCGGCCAATGGCAGGTGCGTCGGGGCAAAATGTCGGTGCCGGAATACGAACGGCTGGTGCAGGAAAAATTCGAACCGCTGCTCGCCGGGCTGCAGCAGCGGTGCCTGGCCGAACGCCTGCTCGTGCCGCAAGTGATTTATGGCTATTTTCCCTGCAACAGCCAGGGGAATGACGTCATCATTTTCGATGAGCAGGGCAGGCGGGAGATCGAGTGTTTCACTTTTCCACGTCAGTCACAGGGCCATCGTCTCTGCCTGGCGGATTTCTTCGCGCCCCTGGACAGCGGCCGGCGCGACGTGATCGGCATGATGATAGTCACCGTCGGCCACATTGCCTCGGAAATCTCACGCCGTCTGTTTGAAAACGACAAGTATTCCGAGTATCTCTATTTTCACGGCTTGAGCGTGGAAAGCGCCGAGGCGCTGGCGGAATACTGGCACAAACAGATGCGCGCCGAGTTGGGCCTGGCAGCAGAAGATGCCGCCGACCTCCGCGATCTCTTCCGGCAGGGCTATCGCGGCGCGCGTTTCGCCTTTGGCTATCCCGCCTGTCCCGCTCTGGAAGATCAGACCAAACTGTTCCGCCTGCTGGAACCGGCCCGCATCGGCATCTCGCTGACCGAAGAGTTTCAGCTCGTGCCGGAGCAATCGACCTCGGCGATCATCGTGCATCACCCGGCCGCGAGATATTTCAACATTTGATCGGACCCGGCGCGGCTGAGATGCCGGCCGCCTCAGGCAGAGAGTTTTGTTGCCGCCGCTGGCAATTTGCCGCAGGGCAGGATTGCGCCTGCCACCGGGCCTCTGCCAACATGCCTGCTGCCAGGCCGCGGGCAGACAACAGAAGAACCCGCCGCCTGCTCTCCCCACGATAAAGCCCAAACACACGCCTTGTCAAGCGGGCAGGTCAGATCATCCCGCATCCCGGTTGCTGCACGCCGCAAGCTCTCCCACATAAATTCACCCTCTGTACTCGACCCTCTCTGTCTGTACTTCTCTGCAACGCCGGGCGGCTTTTGGTAAGGCATTTGCACTCTTCCCACCGGCTAATTTCCCCTGCATTTGAAACTCGCTGATTCTCAAGCAGGCTCAGTAAAATGGCGTTATGGCAATCTCGAATTTGCAAGCGAACAGGAAAAATTTTGCAGATCAATGACGGCACTCCCCGCAGCCGGGCATCACATGGCGTGCGAACCCTGCCGGCGCTGACAGTTTTACTTGTCGGCGGTCTTTGCCTGCCTGCCTGCAGGCTGGAGCCGCCCCAGGCACCCCGCTGGCAGGCCAACCTTACTGTTCCGCTCGTTGATTTTCGCTATGACATGCGAACTTTGATTGCCGAGGATGATCAGCTTTACGCGGGTGGCGACAGCCTGGTGCACTTCCTGGCAGAGTCACAACTCGACACTTTCGTGGTGGGCGAACGCTTGCGATATGCCGGCTTTGACCAGAGTTTTCACAAGCGTTACTTGACGATCCCCGCTGACACAGTCCAGCAGCGTCTTTCCTTTCCGGATTTTTATGCGCCCAGCGGCAATCTCACCGGCCAAAGGGCGATCATTCCTCCCTTCCCCTTTGCCCTCAACGCTGTGCCGTTGCCGGCTTACAAGGGATTCGCCTGGGTCGAAGTGGAGAGCGGCATTTTGCTTTTGCATTTGCACAACGAACTGCCGGTTGCACTCGGCCCGCCGCTGCACCTGCGGCTCCACGACGACAGCTTGTCCGCCGTGCTGGTCGATTTTCTGCATCGTACGGAAATTCCCCCCGGAGGGGTAGTGGAGCAGCGTTTTGATCTCAGCGCCAAAAAATTCTCCAACTCGCTGGTGTTGCAGCTTTCCGGCGAAAGTCCGGGCAGTGGCGGCCGGTTTGTCACGGTTGCGGCGACCAATGGGGTGCAGGTGAGAGTGGCGGTAAGCGATTTGAGAATTCGTCGCGTGCGATTGCCGCTCGCCTCGTTCTCGTTGGACGGGGAGGAGGAGATCCCGCTGGGGGATTCGCTGAGCGTCAGCCGGGCGGACATCAAGAGCGGGAGTCTATCCCTGAATGTGCGCAGTTCATTCCCGGTGGCAAGCTGGATGGTGGCAACGCTGCCGGATTTTTACCCGCCCGGCCGCGCCGTGCTGCGCGATTCACTGTCGCTGCAGCCGCAGCAACTCTCTTCTTTTCAGTTGAACCTTGCCGGCCATGTTTTTCGACCATTGGCAGCGCCCTTTGGCCGGCAAAAAATTCGCCTGCACTGGCGTTTGCAGTCGCAGGCGGCGGCGCAGCAGGAAGTGACACTGACAAACAATGATCTGGTGGAGGGAAATTTTACCAGCACTCCGTTCGTCTTCTCACGAGTGCGCGGCCGCTTTCAGACCAAAGCGTTCGACCTTGCCCCCCGCCGCTTTGCACTCGCCCTGCCCGAGGGTTTGGACAGTCTGCAATTGGCGGCGGCCGAGATGACCGTCACCCTGCGCAACCGCATCAATTTTCCGCTCACCCTTGCTTTTCAAATTCAGGGGGATCACGCTCGACAACTCAGCCTGCAAGGGCAGGCCTCACCGGCGGGCGGCAGCGCACCAACCACCGCGCAGATTCTGCTGACGGAAAAGAACAGCACGCTGGCAGCATTTCTCAGCAGCCTGCCGCACGCCATCACGGTTCGCGGGCGGGTGCTGGTGGGCGATGCCACCTATCTCGGGAGCGCGCAGGAAAATGACTTTGTCACCGGCACGCTGCGTCTGGATGCTCCGCTGATGTTTCAATTGCCGTCGCAGAAGATTGAGGCACCGCTCACGGAAGTGAAGATTGAAGCCGCACTGCGGCGGGAACTCGAGGAGAGAGTGAAGGAGGGACGGTTGCGCGTGCGGGTGACCAACCACCTTCCCGTGGCCGCCGTGTTGAGCCTGCATCTCGCCGCCCGCCGCACCGGGGTCTACTCCCAGCCGTTATTGGTGAAATCGCTCAGCCTGCCGGCGCCCTCACTGGATGCCAAGGGGCGTGTCGTGCGGCCGGTCATGAAAGAGACGGAAATCCCGCTGTCAGCGGCCGATTTGCAGGTTTTGCAAAACGTGCCATTGCATGCCGGTGTCGTGCTCGATCTCGCCAGC
This sequence comes from candidate division KSB1 bacterium, assembly GCA_034506255.1. Lineage (NCBI taxonomy): Bacteria > Pseudomonadati > Candidatus Zhuqueibacterales > Candidatus Zhuqueibacteraceae > Candidatus Coneutiohabitans > Candidatus Coneutiohabitans thermophilus. Next base: position 560,390 of record JAPDPX010000001.1, read on the forward strand.
AGCGCAGGCAGGACCGTGCGCGTGAAGGTGCAGGATTATCTCGCCGTCCAGGCGGTGGTCGAGATCGCCACCCGGATGGGAGACCGCGTGCCGTGACAGCGGCGGTGGAACAACATGCCAGTGGAGGACTGCCCAGCACAGGATTGCACCATGAGTCTGCAACGGTTGGTCTTTTGCCTTTTCGTACTTCTTCTTGTCGGCGACAACTCCCGTACGCTCGCACAAAGCGGCCTGGCCAATGCCCGCAGTTTCGGCATGGCCGGCGCCTATCTTGCGCTCGCGCGCGGCGCAGAAGTCAGTTCGTGGAATCCCGCCAATTTGGGATTGCGGGATAATCCCGCACGTTCCCTGCACTTTCTTGCGCTGGGTTTGCATATCTCCAACAACGCCTTTGCAAAAAATGACTATCATCTTTACAACGGCGCGTGGTTGAGTGAGAAGGACAAGGAAACGATTTTGCAGCTCATCCCCTCAGATGGGCTACGTTTTCAGGTGGGCAGTGAGGCGACGCTGGCTGCCTATTCACACCAGCACCTCGCCGTAACGGTCGCGCTGCAGGGATTCTCCTCCGGCCGCCTGCAACGTGATTTTATCGCATTGGCTTTGCAGGGCAACGTGCTCAACCGCCGTTACGAGCTCGCGGGCAACCACGGGAGTGCTTTCGCCGCCGTGGTTGCCGGTTTTTCTTTTGGCCGGCCCGTTTCGCTACCTTTGCTCACGCGCCATGTGCGGGAGTTTGCCGCCGGCATCACCATCTCCTATCTGCATGGCCTGGCGGCCGCCGAAGTACGCGAAGCGGGCGGCGCTTTTCTCACCACCTGGGAGGGCCTGAGCGGAGACGGGCGCGCCCGAATGCGAATTGCAACCGGCGGGCATGGGCTGGCATTCGATTGCGGCACAACGGCAGTGATCAATCGACACTGGTCAATCGGTCTCGCCATGCGCCACTTGCTCAGCGCCATTTACTGGAATCACAATGTCAGGGAATATGAATGGGGCGTGCATGCCGACTCGCTGACCGCCCGGAGCTGGAATGACAACCCGGAAGCAGCTCTGCAAAGCTGGTCATGGGAGCGCCGCGGCCCGGCGTTCTTCTCGTCCTTGCCGCCGATGCTGCATGCCGGTATCGCCTGGCGTCGCGGTTGCCTGCAGATGACAGCCGATGTCGTACAGCCTCTGCGCCGGACGGCTGCCCTCTCCCGCCGGCCCGACCTTCGCCTTGGCTGCGAGGCACGTTACTGGTCATTTTTGCCCTTGCGTTTGGGCGTGAACACCGGCGGAGGCAGCGGCTGGGGAACGGCCTTTGGTTTGGGATATAATCACAAAACCTTCGCTGTTGACATGGGCGCCCAGACGCGTGGCGGCTTGCTGCCGTCTGCCGGCAAGGGCGCAGGCTTGGCACTGGGCATGCGCCTGCAGAGATGAACCCGACCTCACAGCAAGCAGACCTCGAATGTGGAAGACATTATTGGGGATCACGCCAGCACTCTTCTTGACATGACTGCCGTCTCGAGGTTTGTACCCAATCCGATCATCATCCAGTAAAAGAATCGAGTTTTCTTTGCCTCCGAAAACGGCCATTGCGCCAATGGCTTTTAGTCTTGCGGAATTTCTGCTTCCGTGGAATGATCCGCTCCCGCCGCCAGCAGGCGCTGCCGGCGGACTTCGGCCATTACGATGCTGGCGGCGTGGCTGAGCGCGAGGGAGGTGGCGCCTCCCACGGTGGGGATGCGGAGAAAACCATCGCAAAAATCGCGCAGACTGCGCGACAAGCCGCGTCGTTCCCCGCCAATCGCCAGCAGGATTGGGCCAGTCAGATCCACTTCATACATTGCCCGTTTGGCGGTGGCAAGACTTCCCCAGAACTTCACTCCCAGCCGCCGCAAGGGCGTCAATTCTTTTTCGACATTTTCGATTTGCACGAGAGGCAGGCGTTCGAATGCACCGGAGCTGGCGCGCGCGACCGCCACACCGTCGAAATTCCACACGTGCTTTTTGAGAAATACCGCGTGCGCTCCCAGGGCTTCCGCTGTGCGGAGCGTGTACCCCAGATTCTGGGCATCTTCCGTTCCTTCAATCAAGACAACAAAAGCTGGCTCAGTGAAGTGCCGGCAGTGCTCGAGCAGCTCGGACACTGACGTCGGTGGTTTGGGTGTGCAAATGAGCGCCAGCCCGCCATGGGATCTGCCCCTGGTCAGCGATTCCAGTTCGCCGGCAGTCACATACTTGATCGGAACGGACTGAGACTCCGCCGCGGCGATCACCTCCTGGAGACGCGACCCCGGCGTACCCTGCTTGACGAGCAACAGCTTGAACCGGCGTCGTCGCGCCAGCAGAGCCGCCAGCACACACGGTTTCCCTTCCAGAATTTCCATGGCTTGTTGCGAAATTCCATTTTTGCCGCAGCGTTTGAGAGTCGTCGCCGGCGGGTTCGATTTTCTGTACGGTCGCAATTTGGTGCAACTCCCGGAGAAAAGCAACAGGGTCCTGCTGCCCGCCCCGGCGGCGGCGCTTGCGCCGGCAGTGGCGATCGTTGTGTGCTTTTTCCAGATCTTTGCACTTTCCTGAAGAAAACTTTCACGAAACTGTATCTTTGTTAGTGGGGCTTTCTTCACTCACGCTCGCATCCTGCACACGGGGGCAAAGCGGTCGTGTGCAGTGGCGCTTTGCGACCGCCTTTGCCAAACATCTCCAACGGGCCGGCATGCCGACTCTTGCGTTGTTCGTGCCGTTTTTCTTCCGCATCGGTTTCACACAGAGGAGAAAAAGAGATGTGCCAAATCGGTATGATTGCGCAGGATAGCCAGCTCAACCGATCATTGCGCCACGCGCTGCAGGCGAGCGCCGGCTGTCAGGTTTCCAGCTTCGACAACGCTTTAGACTGCCCACCCGTTCAACTCCACCACTTCAACCTGCTCATCGTCGAATGGCGGGCGATCGCTCTCCGGCAACAATTTTTCCAGGAATTCAGCAGGATCAATCCCGCAGCCACCGTTGTTCTGATTGCTCCCCACGAGGTGGCGGCCGGGCTGGCGGATCATGCCGCTCTCGGTATCGATGAAATCATTTCTCCGCCACACAACGAGCACCAAATGACTGCTGTGTGCACCCGGCTCTTCCAGAAGAGCGCCGCCGTGCATCAATTGTGCGCGCTGCAGGAACGGCTGCACCGCGAAATGCGGCAACGCCAGATTGTCGCCAGAAGCAGGGCGATGCGCGAGATTATTTGCCGGCTGCCGCAGTTGGGTGATGCCGGAGCAACAATCCTGCTCACCGGTGAAACCGGCACCGGTAAAGAATTAATCGCCCGCGCGATTCATTATCTGGGCCCGCGCGCCGGACAGTCGTTTGTGACGGTTGATTGCGGCGCCTTGCCGGAGCATCTCAGCGAGAACGAATTGTTTGGTCACGGCCGTGGCGCCTACACCGGCGCCAACGCTTCCGCCATCGGCTTGATTCAAGAGGCTGCGGGCGGCACACTCTTTCTCGATGAAATCGAAGCGCTGCCGCTGAGTGTGCAGGCCAAATTTCTCCGCTTCTTACAAGAGCATCAGTACCGACCACTGGGTCAGACGAAATATATCACTGTGGATGTGCAGGTCATCGCCGCCAGCAATCGCGACCTGGCGGAGGCGGTGCGGCAGCGGGAATTCCGCCAGGATCTGTATTATCGCCTGGAGGGAGTGAAAATCATTGTGCCACCCCTGCGCGAACGCAAGGCCGATATTCCCGCGCTGGCCTTTCATTTTCTCGAAAAGTATTCGTCACCCGCGACGGAGCCGGCTCCGACCATCCCCGAACACGTGCTGTGCGACTGGTTAAATTATGACTGGCCGGGCAATGTACGCGAACTGGAAAACAAGATCAGGTCGCTGCTGCTCGCACAACAGCCCGGCTGGGAAACCGGCGCGCCTTTTGCCGGTTCTGATCCCGAGGCCGTGCAGCCGCTCATGGAAGTCAGGCGGGAAGCGCTCGCCCAATGCGATATCACCTACCTGCAAAAACTGATGAAGCTGACGGAGGGCAATCTCAGCGCTGCTGCCCGTCTCGCCAAGATTCACCGCAAAAATCTGGCACACTTGCTCAAGAAATATGGGATCGTCTCTCCGCGCCACCGCTATTCACCTGTTTCCTGAGGTTCTCACACCTCAGTCTGCTGGCCGGCGAAATGGTTGTTTTGCCGGCATGCTGTGTTCGCACCGAGGCGTTTGCACCTCATACCCTCTTTTCCCCGCCCGTGCAGTTTGCTCCCCGGAGCAAAGAATCCCGCCTTAATTGCGGTTTTCCTGCAGGCCAATTTCATGGTCTGGATGTTGCCCGCCTGTCATCGCATAACGATGTTGCTGACGCAACATGAGCCGTGAGCCGACCCGGAAACAAGCAAGCAACTTGAAGAGACGCTCCCCAAACGAGACGTACCGCATCGCCATCGCGATTCTGCACTACCTTCGTGACCATCCCCAGGCTAAGGACAGCGCCAGGGGCATCGCCCAGTGGTGGGTGGGGGAGGACAGAGATGCCGTGGAACAGGCGCTTGCAGTCTTGCTGCGCGAGGGCATTCTGGTGAAGCGCCGACATCTCTACCAGTTGGCCGCCGAGTGTAATGTGCCACACGCGCTCGACCTGTTCGAGCAGACTTGGCGGCAGCAATGCAAGAAATAACAGCCGAAACTCGGGATGCTTCCACTAAATCAACAGATCGCGTAACGCATGCTTCCAACCTGCAAGTCAAAGCAAGCTGGAAGCATACACCAAAAAACTTCGCGATCGTAATAGTTCCTTCCGGGTAATACCGTAGCATGGGCACAGCCACAACCAAATCTATCAACCGCCAGGCCGCAAAGCGCGCCAGGCTGGTATTGCTTTGTGTTCCTGTCAGCCTGACGGGTCAAAAAACTTCACGGGTGGGATAATTCTGCGGAGTAATACCATGCCTGGGCCGGTGCAACTGAGGCGCGCACACCTCAGATGGTTGGCCCTCACGTCCGCCGCAGCGAATGTCTCTTCTGCAAACAAAGCACTTATCTCGTCGCCACAACACTGTTTGGGATGGCGTGAATGTTGCGGGTTGTCAAACAGCAATCGCATCACCTTGAGTCAAATCCGACTGTGGCGCCCGAGTTGTTTTGCACAGCTCTGAAACAAACTCATGAATCTCTTTTACAAAAAGTCCAGTGCCGGGCGGCCGGCACAATCTGCGCCGGTGAAGCTACTGAAGCAACGACCGGCATTGCCCTACGAGCATGCCCATGCACTCTTGCTCGACGAGCTGCGCTGGCTCAACCGGCTATTGGCCGCCCACGTGTTGCGCCTGCGCCGGGTGGATTTTTATGACCGGGTAAAAAGCTTTCGCGATGTCTTTATTGCGGACGAGGAGATTGATGCGTTGCTCATGGCTGGGATTTTTGAAGCAGACAGCTTGCGTAGCGACGACGAGCGGGGCAAGCACATGGCGAAGCTGATGCAGCAAGCACAGGATTTGCGCCAAGAGATTGGGCGGCGGGTTCAAGAGGCCCTGACCCGAAATGTTCACCTGCCGCTCGTTCATCTGGCCCGCAGCTTTCATCTGAGCGAATTTGAGCAGCAGGCGCTGGTGATTTGCCTCGCACCGCTCATCGACGCGCGGTATGAAAAACTTTACGCTTATCTGCAGAACGACGTCGCCAAAAAATTCCCCAGCGTGGATTTGATTCTCGGCTTGCTCTCGCCGGGCCCGGAAGAGCGTTTGCGGCTTTTGCCGCACTTCTCTTCCGGCTCGCGGCTGCGCCATTACGGCCTGCTCGAAAGCGCGGAAAGTGAGGCCGGCACTTCAGCAGCGCAGCATTTCCTGCGTGCCGATGCGCGAATCGTGCAATATGTGCTGGGCAATCAGGCGCCGGATCCGCGTGTGTTGCCGCACCTGTGTTTTTTTCCGCCGCTGCCGTGGAAGAACATTGTTGTTCCTGCCGCCTTGCAGCATCGCCTGCAAAAGCTCCTGCAAACGCATTTGAATGATGCCACCGGCCAGCGTCCCATTCTGTATCTTTATGGCCGATCCGGCGTTGGGAAAAAGACCGTGGCGCGCACCTTGTGCGGCGAGGCCGGCGTGGGCTTGGCGGTCGTCGATGTGCGGTCGCTGCTGCGCGCACCGGAAAATTTTGTGGAAAAAATCCGGCTGATTTTGCGCGAAGGCTTGCTGCAACCGTGCGCGGTGTATTTCGACCATCTCGAAAAGCTGGAAAACGCCGATGGCGAAAATATCACCCATTTGACCATGTTGATGCAGGAATTGCGCGAATTGAGCTGGCTCACTTTTCTGGGGAGTGAAAATCCGTTGCCGGCCGAGCTGCTTGATCTCGCGACCATTTACGCTATAGAAATTCCAGCGCCCGATTACGCCGCGCAAAAAAAACTGTGGGAAATCCATCTCGATGGCATCTTGGCGGAAAATGATTGGCCCCACCTCGATGAGCTGACGGCGCGATTCGATCTCACCGGTGGCCAGATTGCCCGCGCCGTGCGCCGCGCCCAACAAGCGGCGCTCGTGCGTGATCCCGAACAAGGCCAGGTGACTCTCGACGACCTGTTGGCGAGCAGCCGGGTGCAGTCGCAGCCCAAGCTCGTCGCGCTGGCGCGCAAAATCGAACCAAAATATCGCTGGAGCGAGTTGGTGCTGCCCGAGGATCAAATGACGCAGTTGCGTGAGCTGGCCAATCAAGTGAAGCATCGGCAAACCGTGATGGGCGAATGGGGCTTTGGCAACAAACTCGCGCTGGGACGCGGACTCGCCGCGCTTTTTGCCGGCCCCAGCGGCACCGGCAAAACCATGGCCGCCGAGGTGATCGCCAACGACCTCGGCCTCGATCTCTACAAAATTGATCTCTCGGCCGTGGTGAGCAAATACATCGGTGAGACCGAAAAGAATCTCAACCGCATTTTTACGGAAGCGGAGCACAGCAACGCCATCCTGTTTTTCGATGAGGCCGATGCCCTGTTCGGCAAACGCTCCGAAGTGCGCGATTCCCATGACCGCTATGCCAATATCGAGATCGCGTATCTCCTGCAAAAAATGGAAGAGTACGAAGGCATCACCATTCTTGCCACCAATTTGCGGCAAAATCTGGACGAGGCGTTCACGCGGCGCATCCGGTTCATTGTGGAGTTTCCGTTTCCCAACGAGGAATATCGCCGGCGCATCTGGCAGGGCATCTGGCCAAAGGCAACGCTGGTGGCGCCGGAAGTCGATTTCAATTTCATCGCCCGGCAGTTCAAGCTCACCGGCGGCAACATTCGCAACATTGCCCTCGCGGCGGCGTTTTTGGCGGCAGAGAATGGGCAGATGGTCACGATGAAGCATTTGCTGCAGGCGACCCGGCGCGAGTTTCAGAAGATGGGCAAGGTGATCAACGAAAGTGAATTCGCGCAGGTCGGTATGTGTTGAGCTTGCACCAAACCGGGCTTGCAACGAAAAGGGAGCTGCAAAGAAAAGAGCGGGCGGGTCATCCCGTGGGAATCTTTTTCTGCATGAACACAATCGTTACGAGCAGGGATTCTTTCAGAGTGACACAGTTCGCGGACGGCACTTGGTGATGGACGAGCTGATCGAAAACTTTCAAAACCCATCGCCAATCGCATCAAAAGTGAATGGCCAAACCAGCAATGGCGTCGCCGACCGCCATGAGGTGGCCGAAGGCCTGCGCTACGCGCATTTTCTCGCCGACGCGAATACCGGCAAGCTTTTGGAAGTCGCCTCGTTCCTCTATGCGGCGATTGATCTGCTCAATCAAAAAGGCTTGCTCGATCTCGCCGAGCTGGATGGGCGCAAAAAGCAAGTTGCCGCCAATCTGGTGGAAAAATTCTCCGAGCGCGGCATGGGCATGGTGTATCAGAAACCGGAGTACGACAAATACAAGTTCGAGGGCGAAGTCCCAATCGGCTGCGAAAATCGGATTCACCTGTGCCACGCCGCCTGTTGCAAATTGCGTTTTGCGCTCTCGAAGCAGGATGTGGAAGAAGGCGTCGTGCGCTGGGATTTTTCCGCGCCGTATCTCATCGCCAGGGGCCCGGACGGTTGCTGTCAGCATTGGCACCGCGAGAAGAAATGTTGCACGATTCATCCTCATCGGCCAGTGCCCTGCCGGGCTTTTGATTGCCGGCAGGATAAACGGATATGGCTGGATTTTGAGAACAAGGTGGTGAATCCGCAAATTAATGAGCCGGATTGGCCATCGAATTTGGAGCAGAAAGGCTCGGCTTTGGCCGAGGAGAAAAATTAGCATGGTTGGGTTCTTTTCAACAAGAGCTGCGAAGGAAAAAAGCGTCAGGCAAACTCAGCGAAGCCTGCAGAATTCGAAGCGCCAGCCTGCCGACCATGGCTCAGAATCCGATGTTATGTTTTTGCAGCGAACTATTGGCAACCGGGCGTTTGGGCACATGCTTAATTTGAGCATGAGCCGTTTTTCAAGGATTCAAGCAAAACTCGCGATCAACCAGCCTGGAGATCGATATGAGCAAGAAGCGGATCGTGTGGCTGAACAGGTGATGCGCATGTCTGAGCCGCAGATGCAGCGCACGTGCCCCTGCAGTGGGGGCTGCCCCAAGCGTCAGACGGAGAAACTCGCTCAAGGGCATCAGCGCTTACTGACCAAGCACGCCAGGTCATCTGCTCTCGAGCTGAGTGCAGAACCGTCCCTCGCCCTCGATGTTTTGCGCTCACCCGGTCAGCCGCTCGACCCGGCCACGCGCGGGTTCATGGAAGCGCGCTTCGCACATGATTTTTCTCACGTGCGGGTGCATTCGGATACAGTCGCCGAGCAGTCTGCACGAGATATGAACGCTCGCGCCTATACCGTGGCTCAGCACATCGTTTTTAATACGGGCCAGTTTGCGCCGGGGACGTACGAGGGGCAACGGCTCCTTGCCCACGAATTGACACACGTGGTGCAGCAAAACAGCGGCGCAACTGTCGGGGTAGCTCGGCAGCGGATGGACCCTCGTCACGCCCGCGGCTACGCGGGTGAACAAGGCATGGGTTTCATACATTACCGGCGCGAGGAGGGCTGGATCCTCTTCGAGGGGCCGGGCGGATCGGCCGGCCATGGCGTGACCGAACGCGGTTTTGACGCCGTCGCCTACAACACACGCACCGGGGAGATCCACCTCGTCGACAACAAGTCCCTGGGCAGGCAGGGTAATGTTAGCAGCGCGACAGCTATTGATCCTACCCGGAACCTCCCCAAGAACCTGGACGGACTCATCCAGCGGGTCGAGGCGGCAAAGGACGTTCCTGGACGTATCCGTTTGCTTGGACGGCTACGGGCCCTCAAGGCTGCGCTCGCCGCTGGCAAGCCGTTGCCAAATGACGTCAAGCTCGTCGTGACGACCGTCGGTGGACGATCAACTGGTGTCACTAGGCGCTTGCAATCCGTCGGCGTTCAACACCTACCCGAGCCGAAGCCGAAGACTCCCCCTGTCGCCACCACACCAGTAAAGCCACCCGCCGCCACGACACCGCCGTCAACCCTCGTGCCGACCGTGAAGCCGCTTCCGACACCCGGTCCTGCACCTGTTGTCCAACCACCCCCGGTCGTGGCTCCACCTGTCCGCCCGTCGTCTACTTGGAAGGCGGGTCTGCAGGCCGGCGGTAAGGCGCTCGGTGTTGCACTGGTCTTTGCCGGGCTGGAGTACCTAGTGCGCAGGCGGCTGGAGAAGGATCTGGAGGCCGCGATAGACAAGGCCCGGCATGGCGCGATGCCCTGGGCTCAGCGGCTCAAGCGTGAAGATCCATTGAAGCCGGTCTACATGAGAGTGAAAATCGAGGCGAAAGACTACAGCCGGTATGTGCCGTTGCTCGGCTGGATGCCCGAAACGCCAGTACTCCACATGCTCCAGATTGCGATGGTTCGCGAGGTGATCGATCCGCCAATCGTTGAGGTGCAGGACAATCGGTTGGACATCTTGCATCCTGGTGTGACGACCACAGTAACGTATACAGAGCTCATGGTCCCCTGATGCTTCAGCCTGAACCGCGGCGTTACCAAGCACTCGACTAGACTGCTCAAACTGCCAGAGAGAATCATGACTGATGATGGCAAACAACAAGCCCTCTTGACAGCCTATCAGGAAGTCTGCCGCAGTTCTCATGCGATCGCCGATTTTCGCGCCAAGCAGTTGGGGCTTTTGCCGCTGGCCTTGGCAACGGGGATTTTCCTTTGATCTTGAACTTCAAGATTGAAATAAAGCAGAGCAAACAATAGAAAAATGACATTCCATGTTCCGCGATCTTGACGACACCTTGAAAAATATTCTCGATGACGCCGAGGCTCCGGATGATCTCGAGAGCGCCGAGGTGAGCTTTTTGCTGCCGGACAAAACCTTTTTGCCCGACAGGCCCACCCTCAATCTTTTTCTTTACAATGTGCATGAGAACCGCGTGCTGCGCGATCCGGTGCCGATTATTGAAAAGAGCGGAACGAGCTATGTCCGTCGTACACCGCCGCTGCGGGTTGACTGCTCCTATATGGTTACGGCCTGGGGGGATGGCAGTGGCGAGGAGAAAGCCAAGAGAGAGCATCGACTGCTCAGCCAGGCCCTGCAATGGCTCAGCCGCTTTCCGGTCATTCCCGATCGCTATCTCGTCGGCAGCTTGCAGAATCCGCCGTTTCCCCATCGCACCGAGGTGGCGCTGCCGAATGGCGAAAAGAGCATGGGCGAGTTTTGGACCGCACTGGGGCAACCGCCACGGCCTTCCTTTAATCTGCTGGTGACGATTGCGATGGACTCCGGCGTAAAAATCGCAGGCCCGCTGGTAACGACACATTCCACCGGCACTGATGCCGGCGCCGGTGTGATTGACGAGACCTGGATACAAATCGGCGGCCGCGTGCTCAATCCTACGGGCCAGGGTATTGCCAATGCGCTCGTGGACATCATCGATGCCGGATTGCGGACACCAACAGATGCCGAGGGACGCTACTCCTTTCCGCGCGTGCCGGTTGGCACCCGCACCATCCGTGTGGTGGCGGTCGGGTTTGCGCCCAAAACCCAGTCCGTGCCTGTGCCGGGCCGGCCGGAGGATTATGAGATCATTTTAACCCCGCTTTAATGAAAACATTTTAAGAAAGAGGGAATACCATGCCATTCAACCCGATCAACAAAGCGCCGGGCGTTTACCTCGAGGAAGTGCAAGTGCCCGGCCCGATTGCCGGAGTCGGGACCAGCACCGCCGCCTTCATCGGCCCAGCGGAAAAAGGTCCTCTCACTATACCCACGTTTCTGACAAATCTCACACAGTTCCAAAATGCCTTCGGCGGCTATATCACGGCGCCGATGGTGTATGTCACCCATGCGGTGCGCGGGTTCTTCGACAACGGTGGGACAAGCTGCTACTTCGTGCGCGTCGGCACGGCGGTGCGGGCGTCGCGCACGTTGAACGACCGCGGCACACCAACGGCACGCCCGGCACTTGTCGTTACGGCGAAGGAAGAAGGCGTTACCGGCAACGCGATCACGGTTGAAGTGCAGGATGCCAGTATCGTTGCCACGGTTGCCGTGGTAAGGGCGCAGGCCACCTTGTCTGCCGCGTCGAATAATCAAGCCACCGTTACCGCAGCAGGTGACGCCGCGAATTTCCGACCCGGTGACACCGTCTTCCTGGAACAAGGCGGAACCAATGAGCGGACAACAATTGCCAGTATCAGTGGCACGACGATCACATTTCAAGCGAACCTGAGTAACACCTACTCAGGCGGCACGATCCGCATCGCCAACCTCATCCCCGGGCAGACCCAAATCCGCATCGGCACCACTACCGGCATTGAGCCTGGCTCGTATGTTAGCATTGCGCAAGGCGCAACCACGGAAGCGCGCGTGGTGCAGTCGGTCGAGCGTGTGAACCATTTCATTACACTTGCTTCCGGTCTCACCAACACCTACACCATGGCCTCCACCGATGCAGCGGTGAATCTCCAGACATTGGAATTTACGCTCATCATTACTACACCGGGCCTGGGCGCCGAAAACTTTCCGAATCTTGCCATGGACCCGCGCCACAGCCGTTACTTTGCGAAAGTGGTGAATTCTGCCAGCGTGGAAGTGGCGCTTGTCGATCCGCCGAATCCGACCTTGCCACCGGATAATCGTCCCGCGGTGATCGCGGCCCCGGTGCTGACTGGCGGACAGGATGACGACCTTTCGCAAATTCAGCCGACACACTATAAGAGTGCGATTGATGCGCTGGAAAGGGTGGACGACGTCAACCTCCTTTGCGTTCCCGACCGCACCGATCAGGAGATTCAAGCCTATATGATCGCGCATTGTGAGAAAATGCAAGATCGCTTTGCGATTCTGGATCCACTGCCGAATGCCACCCCTTCAAATGGCCTTCTTACACAGCGCAACAACTTGAGCTCCGACAATGGCTATGCCGCGCTGTACTATCCGTGGATTTATATTGCCAATCCGGTTGCCTCCGGGCGTATCAAGGTGCCGCCTTCGGGCCATGTTGCCGGTGTCTACGCGCGCACCGACGGCACCCGCGGTGTTCATAAAGCACCGGCGAACGAGCCGATTCGCGGGGTGCTGGAATTGGAAAGAACACTCACCGACGAGGAGCAGGGCCCGGTGAATGAAAATGGCATCAACGTCCTGCGGTTTTTCCCGGGCAGCGGCTTTCGGGTGTGGGGCGCGCGCACGATTGCTCCCAGGGACCGCACGCAGTGGCGCTACGTCAACGTGCGTCGGCTCATGCTCTTCATCGAGGAATCCATTCAGGAAGGCACGCAATTCGCGGTGTTCGAGCCGAACGAGCTCGGGCTTTGGGAAAAGGTGAAACGGCAAGTCACGGATTTTCTCACTCGCGTCTGGCGTGACGGAGCCCTGTTTGGCGCCAGCCCGGAGGAAGCGTTCCGGGTGCGGGTCGATGAGGAATTGAACCCGCCGAGTGTGCGCGCTTTGGGGCAGCTTATTATCGAAGTCGTCGTCTTTCCCACCACGCCCGCTGAGTTCGTTGTGTTCCGGATTATTCAAGAACCGGGTGGACCGACCGTAGAAGAATAAACCAACGCAAGCAAGGAGAAGAATATGCCAACCGCTCAACGCGTCGATCCCTATCGCAATTTCAATTTTCTGGTCGAGATCGACGGCATTACGCAGGCGGGATTCATGGATTGCTCCGGCTTCGGAGCGAACACCGATCCCATCGAATATCGTGAAGGCAACGAGAACCCCGGGCAGGATCCCAAAACCATGCGCAAACTGCCGGGCATGACCAAATATAACAACATCATGCTCAAGTGGGGCCTGACCGATTCAAGGGAGTTGTACGACTGGTACCGCGACATCGGCAAAGGCAAGGTTGTGCGCAAGAACGGCAGCATCGTCGTGCTCGATCTCGAAGGCAACGAAGCGGTGCGCTGGAATTTTCGCAACGGCTGGCCGACGAAATGGGACGGCCCGGATTTCACCTCGAAGGGCAACGACGTGGCGGTCGAGACGCTGGAGATCGCGCATGAAGGGGTGGAAAGGGCGTAAGTTTCGTGGTAGCCCCTTCAGGGTCGGGCATGCAGCAAAAGAGGGTGCCGAAAGGCATTAGGAACTATCAAAACCGGAGAGTCAGTCTATGCCCACTGGACAACGCGCGGACCCCTTGCGCAATTTCAATTTTTACGTCGAGTTTGACGGCATCACCCAGGCCGGTTTCACGGATTGCTCCGGCTTTGGGGCGACCACCGAACCGGTTGAAGTCAATGAAGGCGGCGTGAATCACGCTTCGCACAAATTCGTGGGTCGCACCAAGCAAAACAATATTACGCTCAAATGGGGCCTGACGAATTCGCGCGACTTGTATGATTGGTATCGTGACGTGGTGAATGGAAGAATCCGGCGCAGGACCGGCAGCATTGTCGTGCTCGATCTCGAAGGCAACGAAACAGTGCGCTGGAATTTTCGCAACGGCTGGCCGACCAAGTGGGAAGGCCCGGCTTTCACTGCCAAGGGCAATGAAGTCGCCATTGAGACACTCGAGATTGCGCATGAGGGATTGGAAAGAGCGTAGAGAGGGAGAAGGGGGAAAGAGAGGGGAAAAGGGCGATTGGGGAAAGTCAATTCAACCGGCAACCAGCAACCAAAAACTAAAAACCATGATCCAAACCGAATTTGAATTCACCCTGCCGATCGGGTATCAGGATGGTGACGGCAGTTTGCATCGCGATGGTGTGATGCGCCTGGCCACCGCCGCGGATGAGATTTTGCCTCTGCGCGACGCGCGGGTGCAAAACAACCAGGCATATCTGATCATCATCTTGCTCTCGCGCGTCATCGTGCGGCTGGGCAGCATTGAAAATATCAACCCCAAAGTGATTGAGGGATTGTACGCGGCGGATTTGGCTTACTTGCAGGAGTTTTACAACCGCGTCAATCGCAACGGCAAGGCCAGCGTGGAAGCCGCCTGCCCCAAATGTGCGCATACGTTCGAGGTGGAGCTGAACGTCGCGGGGGGGTAGCCGGCTACCCCCTCGCGGCGCTGTACGAGGAGGTAGCCTTTGTGGCTTATCACTTTCATTGGCCGTACGAAGCAATACTCAATTTGGAGCACGCCGAACGACGGCGCTGGGTCGAGGAGATTTCGGTCATCAATCAACGCATGAACGAAAGCGCCAGGGCATGAAGGCAATGATTCGGGCAATCTCGCGTTGGCAGGGGTTGCCCGGGCGGGGCAATCCTTCGCAGCGGTGGACGCGCTGGACTCGGTCTTTGACCGAACGGCACGGACGAATTCCTTTGCGCCATGGGGCGCGGGCGATGATTTTGTTCCAACCGCTCGCGCGACTTTATCTCCACTGCCAGCGCTGGCAGAGCCACGCCTGGAAGCTCGCTCCACAAATCAACCTGGCGATTGCACCGATCCTGCGGCAGACGGTTTGGAAAGAGCGCCCCGTTCTCCCGCCGGCTTATGCCGGAGTGAATGCTCGACGTATCGCCTCGCCTTCTGTTCAGGCTCGCGGTCAGGCCGGTAATCGGGTGATCTTTCTTAACCCTCTTGGCTCCAGCTCTGGCCGAAGCACATTCAGCAACCGTGAGATCGGAGGAAGAGATGGAGCGCCTTGGCAACAGGTCTTTGGTCGCGCGGATAGAATCAATGGGGTATTACAGGTGAATCGTTCGAGTCTGCTCGTGGAAGAGAGCCTGCGGATTCTGCGCCGGGTTGTCCATGAAAGGCAAAGAGTGGAAGAGAGAATGCAAAGTTCTACGGTCGCGCGACAACTCGTTCAGCATCATCAAGACCGCCCTTCAGCGGCAGAGCGAACCGCAATGGAATCTCAGCCTCTCACCAAGGCCGGCACACGCACGTGGCCGCAGGCAGCTTCAGCGCCCGCAATCAACCTCGATCAGTTGACCGAACAAGTGATTCGCCAGCTTGACCATCGGCTGATTGCGTACCGGGAGCGCATGGGAAAACTGTTTTAACGTAGCGCAGGCATCTTGCCTGCCTGCAGGCTGGAAGCCGGCGCTACGGCATTAAAATGCTTCCAGCAGGACCATGGATAGTCGTCAACCGCCAACCGAGGCTTTACGTTTTGAGTGACCAAAACCAATATGAATGAGGAAACGGATGGGACTGGTCAAAGCAAGCATCAAGGTGGAGCACAACCCGAGAGTGGAATTCGTCGTCCTCTTCAATCCGGAGGAATACACCCTCAACCAGGATAATAACTTTGCTTCGCAAACGATTCCCGGGCTTTCATCGCCTTTGTTGCAATTTGTCAACGGCAACCTGCGCACGCTGGACATGGAGTTGTTCTTTGACACGTATGATAATGCCACCTTGCCCAAGCCGGACGTGCGGGACATCACCAACCGCTTCATCAAGCTGATGGAGATCGATCCGGAGCTGCATGCTCCGCCGGTGCTGAGATTTTCCTGGGCGTCTTTGCAATTTCGCTGTGTGTTGGCGAAGGCGACGCAGAAATTCATCCTGTTCTGGGACGATGGCCGGCCGGTGCGCGCCCGCTTGACTGTCACGTTCAATGAATATGTCGATCTTGAGCGCGAAGCCAAAAGAGTCAGCCGCCGCTCGGCCGATTTCAGCAAAGTGCACATTGTGACCCAGGGGGAAACCCTGAGCGGCATTGCCGGCAAGTTTTACGAAAATCCGCAAATGTGGCGCCCCCTTGCCATCGCGAATGGTATTTCCGATCCTCGCTTCCTCGCGGTGGGGCAGCCGCTGCGAATCCCGGCACTTCCGTTTATTGATCCGGAAAGCGGGGAGGTGATGCGCTGAGATGGCACGGTATCCGCACTATGCGCCGGAGTTCAACATTCGGATCGACGGCGCGAATCTTCCGGCGGCGCTGCGCGCTTCGGTGATGAGCGTGAGCTACACCGACGGCATCGAAGGCGCCGATCGCGTGGAGGTAACGTTTGCCAACCCGGACTTGCGCTGGCTGGATCATCCGCTCCTGCAGGCGGACAATTCGTTTTCGTTATCCATCGGCTATGCGCCGGATCCATTGGAGGAAGTTTTCGTCGGTGAGATTACCGGCGTTGAGCCCTCTTTTCCGAGCAACGGCATGCCGACGATCAAGATTGCTGCTCATGATTTTTTGCAGAGGCTGACCACCGCCACCAAAGATCGAGCTTTTATGCTGAGACTTCCTTGCATTGGCAATTTTCCACTCCCGGATCCTGCAGTGGCAGCGTTGGTCGCGGGCACGAATTTGTTGGTCCCAGTTCTCGACCCGGTGGGCTCAGCGTTATCCTTTTTGACGTTGTTGATTGCCTATGCCATCGATCCCCTCGAGGCCAAAAGGGCTGTTCGTTTGCAACAAGGCGAAAGTGATTTTGATTTTCTCAGCAAAATTGCCAAAGAGAATGGCTGGGAGATGTACATCGATCATACCTTGGAGCCCAGAGGGCACATGCTGCGATTTAAATTTATGCTGCCGGAGTACTCGCCCTTGGTGACGCTGAAGCGGGGCGGATCCCTGATGGACTTCACGCCACGGCTCAGCACCGTGGGGCAAGTGGCAGGAGTGTCGACGCGCGTTTGGCTGCCGAGCATCAAGTTGGAGCTGGTGATCGTCCTGTCGTGGAATTTTGATCGCGCGGCTTTTGAGCTCATGATCTTTCCCGGCCTCGGCAGCTTGCAGGAATTGCTTGGCGGACAAGCCCAGAGCATTCTTAAGATCGACGCGGGGGGGCCGGCGCTGGCTCCCCGAAAGATTCTCAGCGAGCTGCTGCCACGACTAAATAACCGGCTCACCGGCAGCGGCAGCACGATCGGCAATCCCAAAATCAAGGCGGGTGAAGTCATCAATCTCGAAGGCTTGGGCCACCAGTTCAGCGGTTTCTATCGAATCACCTCGGCCATCCATTCATTTGATGGCAGCGGTTACAAAACCAGTTTTGAGGTTCGCAAAGAAATCTGGTTTGGCTCCATTCCAGTGCCCAAAGGGATTTCCGGTTTGGTGCGGGTGCAGGGACAGACTTTGTCGTGATTGTTCATATCGCAAAGGGAGAAAATAAAGATGCCCATCACCTTGTTTGAAGCCGGCACCCGGCGGGAAGAAGAGCGCAGAAGACCGTCGGTTGTTTCCGGTGTCGTGATCAACAACTGTGATTTGCTGCGGCAGGGGAAAGTGTTGGTGCGCATTCCTTCCCTGGGTGAAGAAGTTTGGGCGCGCGTGGCCTCGTCGGGAGCCGGATCGAGTCGGGGCATCATGTATATCCCGCAGCCGGATGATGAAGTGGTGGTCAACTTTGTCAACGATGATCCCAACGATGCCCAAATCGTCGGCGGCAGTTGGAGTACCCGCGACAGCCCCCCGGTCGCCAGTCCGACGGATTTGCTGGTCAAGCGAAAGATCAAAACCGGCCTGGCCGGCGGCCTGGGGCACGAAGTCGAATTTGACGACGCGCTGCAAACCATCACCATTACCAGCAGCACGAAGCAGAAGATCGCCATCGCTCCGGAGAAAATTGAAATCTCAACTTTGGGTGGCGCGGCGAAGGTTACTTTGAATACGGCAGGCACAATTACCATTGAAGCGGCGCTGAGCCTCGAGCTGAAGGCGAAGGGGATGATCAAGCTGGAGGCGGCAAAAGTTGATATCAATGGCAAAGTGGCGACCAGCATTCAGGGCAAGATCGTGAAGATAAATTAGGAGAAGCATTATGCCAGCAGCAGCTCGAGTCGGCGATATGACCAGTCACGGAACGCCGTTGAGTCCTTCGGGGCCAGGGGGAAGCCCCAATGTACTGATTGGCGGGCAGCCTGCATGGAGGGCAACCGCAGACGTTCATGTGTGTCCCTTGTTCTCTGGCACGGTGCCGCATGTGGGCGGCGTTGTGGTCAAGGGCAGTACGAGCGTCTTCATCAACAATTTGCCTGCGGCCAGGCAGGGCGACACGATCACCGAGGGCGGGGGCGGGCCAAACAACATCGCCGCGGGTTTTCCAATGGTTATTATTGGAGGTTAGTCAAGATGAATGGTCTGCAACCAGATCCGGCGAAAGCCTTCCTCGGCGTCGGCTGGGCCTTTCCGCCAAAATTGGAGGCTGATGGAACCATTGCGGAGGCGGTTTACGAAGAAGACATCCGCCAGGCGATTCGCATCATTTTGGGAACCAATCCCGGCGAGCGCGTGATGCGCCCGGACTTCGGCGCCGGCCTGAACGCCTTCGTCTTCGAGCCGGTGAATACCACCACCATGGCGCTGATCAAAACCCGCGTGGCAGAGGCGCTGATCGACTGGGAGCCCCGCATCGACGTGGAAGAAGTGAAAGTGACCTCCGATGCGGCACAGCGTCACAAATTGCTCATCGATGTGCACTATCGCGTACGCGCCACCAATGTCCGTCATAATCTCGTTTACCCATTTTATCTTGAAGAGGGAGCAGCCGCGTGAAGCCGTCAATCCGACAACTGCTCGACTCCCGCGACGCTTTGCAGATTGTGAAAGAAATCCTGGCGCGACGGCCGGGCTACCTGCCAGAGTGGGAACCACCGGAGAAAGGAGCCGACGTTGCGCTGCTGTGGATTTTTGCCCGCTATCTGGAGGCCATCCTTCAGCGCTTGAACCAGGCGCCGGGAAAAAACAAGCTGGCGTTTTTGGATGGGGTGGGAATTGACCTCATTCCCGCTCAGGCCGCGCGCGCGCCGATGGTTTTTCAGTTGTCAGCGCAGGCAAGTGATGGCCGGGTTCCGGCGGGAACACGACTGGTCTCTCCGCCACCACTGGAAAGTACCCAGCAAATTATTTTCGAGACCGAGCGGGCGGCGGGATTGGCAGCGGCGCGGATAACTGAAGTCATCAGTCTGTGGCCGGGGAGAGATCAGTATATCAACCACAGTGCGGATTTTTTGGCAGGCAAATCCTTTCAGCCGTTCAAGAAATTGCGATTGCAAGACACGCCTCATATCATCTACCTTGCGCACAATGTTCTCCTGGCGCTGGCCGGAAAAGTGAATCTCGACGTGGAGTTCGAGCTGACCCAACTCAGCACCGAGCCTCTCGATATTCTTTGGGAATACTGGGACGGCCAGATCTGGCGCGGATTCAAAGCCATGCATCCGACCTGCATGGAGGTCAGGCAGCAAAAACTGGATGGCACCAACGGCTTGACCCGCAGCGGCCGCTTCCGTCTGGAAACCGATTGCGCCGAGACCGCTAAAACTGCGGTGAATGGCATTGAAGCTTTTTGGATTCGCGGACGGTTGACGGAACCCCTGCCGCCGGATCCGGTCAAAGTCCTCCCCGAGGTGGAAGCTGTACGATTGAGCAATGTCATCGATCAGTCGCTCAAAGCTTCCTTGACACCTTTGGTTCAATATGTCGCGTCATCTAGTGGTGCTGCGAGACAAATATCGGGTGTCGTGATCAATGAAGCCGGGCAGCCACTAGCGGGCGTTGAGGTAAGGCTAACCAGTCCCGATGACCCTAATTTCACGCAAGTCACTGCCACGACCAATCAAAACGGAAATTATACGTTTCCTAATGTTGCACCCGGAAAGACATACGAGATCGAAATTCCATTTTCCAACCTGCTCGCGTCTGTCAGGCAGCAATTTGTTGATAATGGTCTAGACCTCGAGCTCAATCTCACCTTGAACATCCTTGGCCTCAGCCCGGACAAAGCTTTTGCCGATGCGGAGGCGCTGGATGTATCGAAACCGTTCCATCCCTTGGGTTTGCAGCCTCAGCCGGGTTCAACGTTCTATTTCCATAACGAGGAAATTTTCAACAAGCCAGGGGCGAGGGTGCGAATCGCTATCATTCCCACCAGGACACCGCAAGATGATCAGGCGATAACCGGAGCAACGCTTCTTGCCCACACGGTCTCCTGGGAATATTGGAACGGGCGCGAATGGCTCGCGCTATTGATTTATTCCAATAATCCGAGCGTTCCAACTCAGAAGTCGCCTTTGGATTTCAGCAAAACGGATGTGATCGAGCTGCAGATTCCGCCGGATCTGGAGAAAACCACGGTCAACGATGAAGAAGCCCGGTGGATGCGGGTCCGGCTGGTGAGTGGGGGTTTTGGATTTAAGCAGACCTTAACCTTCAACAGCAACACCTTCACTTATGTCATCAGCCAGCCACCGGCGTTAGTTGTCTTTCCTCTCGGCTACACCTGGCAATACGGCCCATTTCATCCGGAGCAGGTTTTGACCTACAATGATTTTCAATACGAAGATCGTACCGCAGAAGCGAGTTTGCCGGGAAGAACGTTTCAACCGTTCAAACCGGTGAGCGATGTCACTCCAGCCCTCTACCTGGGTTTCGACAAAAAATTGCCGGTCGATCGTCTCAATCTCTTTTTTGACATTCTTGAACAACGCGAAGAGTCGCAGGGCCCGGCGCTGTTGTGGGAATATTGGAACGGCAGCTCATGGCGCAATTTGCCGGTCGAGGATGAAACCCGTTACTTGCGCATTCCGGGCATGGTCTCCTTCATTGCCGCTGAAGACAGCCAGCCCCTGGCCCGTTTCAACGCGTCCTTGCATTGGCTGCGCGCCCGGCTCAAAGAGGATGGGCCGCCCGGCGAGCCGATGGTGAATAACATTTTTCCCAATGCGGTTTGGGCAGCGCAGCGGCAAACCATCACCGACGAACCTCTGGGCGCCAGCAACGGACAGCCCAATCAGGTTTTTGCTTTTCGCCAGATTCCGATTTTGGAGGGAGAACGCATCGAGGTGCGTGAGCTGGCGGGCGCGCGCGCCAATGTCGAATGGCGAATGGTGGCCATGGAGCTTTTCGGCGGCAATGCCCGCATCGTTCAAGAGCTGGAAGACCGCCTGGGCAGCGAAGGAGCACAGACCGATATCGAAAAAGGTGATTTGCGCTTGCGGCGCGACCGCAACAAGAAGGTCACTGAAGTTTGGGTGCGCTGGGAAAGCCGGCGCCATCTTTTTCTCTCCGGCCCCGATGATCGCCACTACGTTTTGGAACGCGCCCGCGGCCGGCTGCTCTTCGGCGATGGCGGGCGGGGAAAGATTCCACCGTTGGGAGCAGCGATTTTGGCGAAACAGTATCGCTCCGGGGGCGGGCTTGCCGGCAACGTGGCAGCCAGGAGCATCACCCAAATGCAGGGCGCCATCGGCGGACTTGAGACGGTTTTCAATCCCTCGCCTGCCGAAGGAGGCGCCGATGCGGAAACCCTGGAACGGTTCAGCCACCGCGGGCCGCAGACGTTGCGCCATCGCGGACGTGCACTTTCAGCGCGTGATTACGAAACCATGGCCAAAGAAGCTTCTCCCGCGGTGGCCGTGGCTCGTGCGATTCCGACAACCGATGCCAACGGCCGCAAACGGCCGGGTTGGGTGACGGTGTTGATTATTCCCCAAAGCCGGGAGCCACGGCCCCAGCCCTCTTTTGGTTTGCGGGAGCAGGTGCGAAAGTTCATCGCAGCGCACGCGGCGGCGGATTTGGCTGCGGCCAACCGGATTTATATCACCGGGCCGGAGTATTTTCCGATCGACGTTCAAGTCACCATCATCCCGCTTGCTCCTGCTGAAGCCGGTGCGGTGGAAGACCGGGCCCGCGCCGCCTTGGAAAATTTTCTCCATCCCTTGCACGGCGGTCCCGAAGGCAATGGCTGGGAACTGGGCCGGGATGTTTTTCTCTCGGACGTCGCCGCGGTTTTGGAACGGGTGGAGGGCGTTGACTTTGTGAAGGAATTGACCCTCTTGTGGAACGGAGCGCCGCAAGGGGAAAGCCTCAAAGTGCCGGAAGATCGCATCGTGGTCGCCGGCGAGATCAGAATCAAGTTAACATGATCCAAAACTACGGTAGGTCATTGCGCAGCAAAAGTTGGAAAAAATTGTGAGTTTTTATGTCCAACGGATAAACGCTGCCAACGGATTTAAAGGCAAAACGATTTGGGGCAAAATCATTAAATAAGGTATGAGTTCAGCCATCTGAACCGGAGTGTAATGCTTTAGCATCAAATCCGATGCTGTCCCGTTTGTGGGACTCAAGTTTTCAGCTTGCCTGAAAATCTTGTTTAGACCCTTGTGAGATAGAGATGCCTTTACCACTGCCAAATCTCGATGATCGTCGCTGGATTGATCTGGTCGAAGAAGGCCGGGCCTTGATCCCGCTTTATGCGCCGGAATGGACCGATCACAATATCCACGATCCGGGAATCACGTTGATCGAGCTTCTCGCCTGGATCGCAGAGATGGATATCTACCAGCTCAACCGCATTCCGGAAGCGCACCGGCGCAAGTTCCTGGCGCTCATTGGCCGCCGGCCCGAACCGCCACGCCCGGCGCACTCGGTGCTGCGTTTTGCCTAGCCGGACACGAACACCACTCTGCACTTGCCAGCCGGCCTCATGTTTGCAGGAAATGACGCTTTCGGACAGCGGACTCTTTTCCGAAATTTGGCCGCACTTGACGTTATATCAAATCAATTGCTTGCCATTCAGGTCGCGGACGAAAAGGGATTTCGTGATCTGTCTTCTCGTTTGCAGCTTGGAGAGCCAATTGAGATTTTCGGTGACAACCCCAGGCCCGGCGCCACGCTGTATTTGGGTTTTTGCCGCTCGTTGCCGCCGGGAGTGCCGGTAAGCCTGTTTTTCACGTTTTCTCATTCCCGCTCCGGGATCGAAGAACGCCAGCGGCTGATCGCGGAAATCAGAGCGCGCAAAAAGGCCTGTGCTCCACCAAGATTGCCTGATAAATGTCAGCCGCCATTGCCCCTTTCTCTTAAAGAGCAAACTGAAGAAACGCCGCCACATCATTCGGTTTATACGGTCTGGGAATTCTTCAATGAACAGGAAGAATGGCAGCGTTTGGATCCGACAGCCGGTGAGGTCGAAGATGACACGCGGGCGTTTACATTGAATGGCCGCGTGCTCGTCAAGATTCCGGTTGCAATGGGGAAGAAATCCAAATCCGATTTTTATTACCTGCGTTGTCGTTTTGTGGCTGGCGCTTACGAGGCGCCGCCAATCATGCAAAATATCACATTGAATGGCGTTGAAGTCGAGCAGGCCACTCCTGTCGGCGTAGTGAAATGGACGATTGCCAGGGCAGTTGCGGCAGAAGGACTGGAACCGGCGCCCGGGGAGAGCGTGGGCTTGCTTTTACAATTCAACGCGCAAGGAGAAATCTCTCAGCTCGCCTTCGTGAGGGATAATGAAACGTTGCCCACCTTCATGGTGCTGGAATACAAAAAGGCATCCGTCACACAAACCGGAGAACTGAGCATCGCGGCAGAATTGCTCGGCTACGGCGCCGGAACGCCGCAGCAACAATTCACTTTATCTGAGAAGCCCGTGCAGGAATCCGGCTTCGGCTTGTTCACTCTCGAGCAGGAGGGATGGCGCATCTGGACTCTTCGCCCTGACTTCGATGCCTCGAGCCGCAGCGATCCGCACTTCCTTCTTGATGCGACCCAAGGGCTGGTGACCTTCGGTGATGGCGAAAAGGGACGGGTGTTGCCAAAAGACGTTCCCGTTTTCGTCACGTATCGCGCCACGCGGGCAGAAGCTGGAAATCTTCCAAAGAAAACGATTGTCAAATTGGTTGATTCAGTCCATAATCGCGCCTTATTGAAGAATGATTTTGACCGGGCGAAAAGAGAACTCGTCGTCACCAATCCGCTTGCGGCTGCGGGCGGCGCTGCCGCCGAGACCGTCACACAGGCGGCAGGTCGCGCCCTGGAATGGCTGCAAAAGCCGCAGCGGGCCGTAACGTTGGCGGATTATGAAACCTTGGCCAAAGAAACGCCCGGGGTGCAATTGGCGCGCGTTTCGGCTCGCCCGAATATTCATCCCAATTTTCCGTGTTGCAAGGCGCCGGGCATAATCACGCTCATCGTTTTGCCCTATCTGCCGCGTGCGCGGCCGATGCCCAGCCGGGAGCTTCGGCAGACCGTGGCAGCTTATCTCAACCGGCGCCGGGTGATCGGAACGCGCGTGGAGGTGGTCGGGCCACAGTATCTGAAAATTGCCGTGCGTGCACAGGTCCGGGCCTGTGTGGGAATAAACATATCCGAGCTCCGGCAAAAGATCATCGCCGCGCTGAATCTTTTTTTTCATCCGCTCGAGGGCGGCCCCGATGGTAACGGTTGGCCTTTTGGCCGGGAGGTCTATCGTTCGGAAGTGTTGCAGGTGATTGACGAAACCGAAGGCGTGGATCATGTGCTTTCGTTGGAGCTGATTGCCGCAGACGGCGAGCCGCAATGCGGCAATATTTGCCTGGGCCCATTCGGCTTGGTGGAGGCCGGCCAGCATCAAATCGAAGTGGTGGGCAGCTTCCGCGGAAGTATTGGCCCCCGCCGGAGATCGTGCAACGATTGGTTGTAACTGGAGCAAATCAATGTCTGATCTTTGTGCAACGGAATTGCAACGGGTGCGCTATTGGCAAGGCCAGACGCTGCGCAGCCGTGACCTCAACGACCAGCTTGCCATCGAAGCGCAACGACGCTGGTGGCACAACCGCGCCGTGCACAACGCCTTTGGCCTGAGCTTGGGGCTGCAAACATCCTCCGTGCTCGACGCCAATAATGTAATGACCGCCGTTCGTGTCACCTGCGGGGTGGCTTATGACTGCTTCGGAAGGGAATTGATTCTGCGGAGCACGCAGGAAGTTCCGGTTCCGGCCATGCCGCCGGAAGATGAAAACGCCATGACCCTGCTCATCCGATATAAAGATGCCGCGCAATTTCCCAAGAGAAATGAAATCGCCAGTGCCTGGATCGGGCCTGAATTTTCGTCATTGCAAGCGCAAGCGGAATTGGTGTGGAAGCCCTCGCATGCCGTGGAGGTCCGGGACGGCGTTCCCTTGGCGCGCGTGAATTATTCTGGCAAACTCCCTTCCCTCGATCCCGAATTTACCCCGGCGCTTTCCAAACCGCTCGCCCGACCTTGTATCGCCCGTGGCGCCACCATTCCCGGAAATACGCCGTGGAAACTATGGAGCATTCAAGATAGAACCGGGCAGCCAATCAAGCTGGGGTTTGAGGCCGAGATCGATACCTCTGCGGCCGGCTTTACACAAGTACCCTGTTACTTTGCCTGGCTGCAAGGGCCACTGTGGGATCAGATTCGCGGAGAGTTCTTTCCAGCTCCTTTTGCGCATATCGATGCGGCCTCCATCAAGGGTTTCACTTTTCGTCTTTGGATGCCACATCTCGATATCCCGAGTTTAACGAGAAGAAAGACGACGAAGGAAAATTTTGACACCGAGTTTTTGGCCTTTGCGCAGCGGCAAAAACTCTTTGTCTGCTGGCTGGGGATTCAGCCGGAATTCATACATGATGAAAAAGTTTGCAAATAGGTGACGCCATGGAAATTCCTGGACAGACCCGTTTTCTCGAGCGGCTGCAATTCTTCAACGGCCAGCGGTTCTTTGCCTCGGACTTGCAGGGAGTGGAAGCTTTCAACCGGGAGATGCGCTGGCTGCACAATCAAAGCCTGCATCAGCCGGGCATCGGCAGCGGCTTTGCGGTCATCGGCAAGAAAGGCGCTCGTGAAGTCACGATCATGCCGGGTTATGTTATCGATGCACTCGGCCGGGAGATCGTACTGACCGAGAGCTGGGTTCAACAAATTCCGCCGGTGGCCGGTGAGGACGATGGCGCGCCGGTCTTTTTTGCTCTCACCGTCTCCTATCCTGCCGACTCGGATTTGGAAGAGGCCGAGACACGGGAGGGAATTTGCCTGCCGCGGGGTGTGGTTCGTTTGCGCGAACAGCCCATTTTTTGCTGGGTGAAGTTGGATGGCAACGGCCAGCCCGTGGATGTGAGACTCAAACAAGACGTTCTCACCGGCATGAAGATCGTGCTGGCGCGAGCCGAAGTGCTGAATTGCCAGTTGAACAAGGACCTTTCCGTTGTGCAGCGCCGCAGCGCCCGGCCGGCCAAGCAGCCGTACATTGCATGTGGCGTGGTTGATCCCACGGCCTGGAAACTTAGTGATAATTGGGCAGGCTCCCTTGTCCAGCCAACCATCATTCCGCGCGACTTGAGTGCAAAGATTGAAACCGATGCCGCAGGCTTTGTCACCACCCCTTGCTATTCGGCACATATCTTGGGGCCGAGGAAAAAACGAGTGACCGTGCCGGCGGGCGAATTTGGGACCTCATCTGTCGTTGAAATTGTGATCGATGGCCTCGTCAATATTGTTGACCCGCAGCCCAAAAGTTTTGTCGTCAATGTCCTGCTCTTGGCACAATCCCTGGCGAAGGATGAATCAAAAGTAGATATCAATCAGGCGCTTTTTTCCGATTGGCACATTGTCTGGATGGGCATCGAGGGCTAAAATGAACGGAAATGACAAAAACAATTTCTTCTATCTGAATCGCGACAACCGCTGGCCCGGCTTTCACCTCAACAACGTGGAAATCAACCCGCAGGGCGAGCTGCAACTGCGCGCCGTACCCCGAGCCATTCGCGTTCTGCCTGAAAACCTTGCGAGCTTGCTGCCGCCGGATCTACCAGCAGGCATCGCCGCTGCTGCTGATGGAACCATTTTTCTCAGTGACTCGGAGAACCATCAAATCTGGCGGGTGGATCCCTGTGATGAAAAAGGGATACCACAAGTCGTTCGTTGTCTGGGCAGCGAGGGATTTCTGCCGACACAATTCCGCGCGCCGCGAGGTTTGTTCATCCACCAAAAGCGCCACGCCTTGATGGTGGCGGATACCGGCAACCATCGCGTACAAATTTTCGATCTTTCTTCGTTGCAGATGCTCGACATTTGGGGCGATCGCGGCGACACCGGCGAGCCGCAGCCGGGCCTTTGCGATGAACCCATCGCCCTGGCCGGTGATGTGAAAGGCAATATCTACGTGCTCAGCCGCAAAGGAAAACTGCTGCAAAAATTCAATCGCTTCGGACAGGTGGAAGCAGAATTTTGGACAGCCGTGGAGAGCAGCGGGAGGCTTACGAATCCCGTGGCGCTTGCCGTCGCAAAAAGCGGACATGCCGAGACGGTTTTTGTTCTCGACCATAAACTTGCGCCGGTCGAAGAGGCTCAGGTGCTCGAGTTCGATATTTCAGGAGCCTTCATTCATGCAGTGACTTTGCAAAATGCGGAGAGGCCGCTGGCAATGGTAGTCACTGCCTCCGCGATCTATCTCGGAGACAACGGCCGTCTGGGGGTCGTGCAATATGATCTTGATGGCTCGGAGGTTGGCGCGGCCGTGGGATTTCATGGCCCGGTGGCAGCGTTGACAGCAGATCATCGCGGGAATCTTCTTGTGCATACCGGCGAGGCCCGGCATCCGGTGTGGCTTGCCGGTGAGGCGGGATATCTAACCGCCGGCGATTTTTGGAGCGGACCTCTGGAGGTTGGCCAATACGAGGTCGTCTGGCATCGACTCCAGACGTGGGCCGCGCCTCTGCCGGCAGAATCGCATATTCAGTTTTACCTCATGACCGAAAAATCCGAGCCCGGAGAAGATCCGGCCACACTTTTCACCCCGCAGCACGAACGGCCGATTGATGTACTCGATCTGCTCATTCAAGAGCCCAAGGCCCGCCATCTCTACCTGGGCGCGCGCCTGAGCGGCGACGGCACCGGCTCGCCGCGCCTGTCGCAGATGCAAGTGAGTTACGATCACGAGACCTACTTGCACCATCTGCCGGCGATCTATCAGAACGACGAGGCCGGGCGGGCTTTCTTGAGCGCGGCGCTGTCTCTGTTCGAGAGCTTCTTTGAGGAGGGAGAAAGGAAAATCCGGGAGCTGCCGGCGCTTTTCGATCCGTATGCAGCGCCGCGGGGATTTCTTCCCTGGCTGGCCGGCTGGCTGGCGCTGGAAATCGATGAGAACTGGTCCGAGGCGCTTGCCCGGCGCACGATCGCCGAGGCCTTCGCGGCTTGTGGCTGGCGCGGCACGGCCAGGGGGCTGCGCCAAAGTCTGGAGAGTTTTGCCGGCATTCGAACTCATATTCTCGAGCCGATCCTCCATCTGCACGTTTGGTCGCTCGGCGAAACTTCCACGTTGGGATTTGATACCATGCTGGCCTCGGCGCATGCCCAAGGCGCGGTCGTGGGAACAACGGCAACGTTGGATCAATCGCATCTGATCACCAACGAAGAATTTGGCGCGCCCCTGTTTGAATCGGTCGCCCACCAGTTTGCCGTGCACGTTTACCGTGGCGAAGTCAACACGGCGGAAAAGGAGGAAAAGGTTCGCAGTCTCATCGGCCGGGAAAAGCCGGCGCACAGCGACTATCATCTGTGCGTCATTGAACCGCGCATGCGAGTTGGCTTGCAATCCCGCGTCGGCATCGATACTGTTGTCGCCGGTCCGCCGGAAGTCTTGCGGCTGAACGAAGAGTTGCGCAAGAGAAGTTCACTGAGCGGCATTCCGGCCGGCCGCATTGGCGAGCGCAGCCAAATTGGCGTGAGCACACGAGTGTATTGACGATTACTCAACCTGGTTTTGAAAATATTTTGAACTGAAGGAGAATCATTTATGGCTCACCATGATGACAATGGCCAGCTCATGGGGGCGTTGCATACCCCCGTACGCAACCATTATTTTTACGGCAAGCTGCTCGACGCGCGCCACTTCACAATGGAGCAGAAGTATTTCAATGGCAAGCGCGCGCTGCTCAATCGCCTGATCACCGGCTACGGCGTGATCTGTGGGTTGGATCTGGTTCTGACCGACGAGCGCGATCACATTATCGTGCAGCCCGGCGTCGCGATTGATAAATGGGGGCGCGAGATCGTGGTGCCCCGGCCTTCGCATCCCATTCCTTGTGAACGACTGCCCGGCGCACCGCAGGGCGAGGAGGAATGGATCCATCTCTGTCTGGCTTATCACGAATGCGACAGCGACCCAACGCCGGTGCTCGCGGCCGAATGTGATGAGACCGGACCCTGCGCCCCGGATACCATTCGCGAACGTTACGAGCTGCTCGCGCGACCCGGACGGGTGCCGGAACCGCCCCACGAATGTTCCCTGCACGATCTCATCGCGGCCCACCGCATTCGATTCACTTCGTTGGCAAATTGGATCACCCGGCAATGCGATCCTCCCCCGCCGGAGTCCTGCATTCCGTTGGGCGACATTTTTATTCCGCCCGATGGCATTTGTCATTCCGAAGATGTGCATGCTGAACATCGCCCGATCGTTTATTCAAACGATTTGCTGTACGAGCTGATTCTGGGATTGGCGGAAGAACTGCTTCAAGGCCGGCGCGGGAAGTGATGATTGGCCCATGACCGCGAAGATTTTGCAGCGCAGGCATCCTGCCTGCATTGGTTTGCAGACAAGATGTCTGCGTTACGCAATACGCTTTACGTCTCAAGCATAACGCCTTATTTCAAGGATGACGAAAATGAGAGACCAAATAAAAGACATGCTGTGTGACACTCCGGCTGTGGAGCGTCCGCGTTACTTCCCCCGGCAGTTGATCACGCCCGAAGACATGATTATGGAGCAGGACTATTTTCGCAACCGCATGCGGATGCACAATCGCCTGCTGCATGGCTGGGGCGTGGTCTGCGGCGCGCTGGTCGGGCCGGTGCCAACGACAAACGGCAACGGTGGCATCGAGCCCTGGAAAGTGCGGGTTTGTCCGGGGTACGTGCTGGGGCCATACGGCGATGAGATCATCATTGCGTGCGAGCATGAGTTCGATCTGCGGCAAAGCGGCGTAACCGGCACAGCGGCTGATCCTTGCGGCATGAGCCGCGATCCCTGGTGCAGCGAAGTCTGGATGGAGCGGGATCCCGGCGCGAAATATTACGTCGCCGTCAAGTACAAAGAAATGGCAGTGCGGCCGCTGCGCGTGCAGCCGGTGGGCTGTGGCTGCGACGAAAGCCGCTGTGAATTTTTGCGCTGGCGGGATGGCTACGAGATCCGCGTGCTGACTGAAACCGAATACGCGCAGATCAGGGCGGCGAGCGAGACACCGCCGGCTTGGAATGAGCTTTTTATGGCTCCCCACACTCACAATCCGGCCTGCCGGCCCTGCCCATCGCAGCCGTGGGTGGTGCTGGCGTGCATTGAGTTGGATGAGAACGGCCGGCCCGCATTGATTGATAATTGTACGCCGCGGCGATTGGTTGCAGCGCTCGGCGGTTTTCATTGGCAATGTGCCGGAGGCGTCAGCATAACGAGCGTCACGCCCGCGCCGATCAGTCAAGGCCAAACGAATGTCACCTTGACTTTTAAAGGGGAGGGGTTTCAAGAGGGCCTGAGGGTCATGCTGGGCAAGGGCATTTCTGTAATCAAGAATTCCTTTGCCCGTGCCACTGACTGGCCGAATGGATTCAGCCTCCGCGTGAATGTGGCGACAGAGGCCGCGCCGGGGGAGCGCGATGTGATCGTGATCAATCCAGACTGTTCGTTTGCCCGAGCAGAGAAAATTCTCACCGTTGCGGAGGTGAGCAGAACTGCTGCAGCGGTTGCGAGGGAAGAGAGCAGCCAGCCGCCGCGATTGCGAGAAGCGTCGGAGGAAGAAGGTAGAGAAGCCGAAGCCAGACCCAGGCGAAAAAGAAGTCCGGAGGCGTGAAACGAAACGGGTAAATCACAGTGCAGCTTCCAGGCTGCCACCGAAGGCAAGCTGGCAGCTTGTGCTACAAAATCCCGGTGAGCAGGATTGTTTTTTCAAATGCCCTCTCTCCAACGCCCCCTGTGGACGTGAAACAGTGCAATTTTTGAAAACCCAAAGGCCGCGCCCAAGCGCTTGAACAAAACTGCGCGCCGCTGTTTTTTATCAGGAGTTGAAATTTCATGGCACGCCAGCACGCAAGTCAAACGAAGGCATCGGAGGCCAGGGAGCGCACGAGCGCTTTTCCCCTGCGCCAGCCGCAATCGCCGGCTTATGACTCGGGTCCGTCGCAGTTGCAACTTCATTCGATGATTGGCAACCGAGCCATGGGTCGCATTCTTCAAGCCAGGCTCCAAGTCAATGAGCCGGGGGACGAGTACGAACAGGAAGCAGACCGGGTCGCAGAGCAGGTGATGCGCATGCCGGAGCCGCTGGTTTCGAGAGAGGGAGAGTGGGGGAGAGGGAGACAGCGGGAAAAGGCGTCTGTGATGGTGCAACGAAAGTGTGCGGAATGCGCCAGCGGGAAGGGTCTCTGTCCCAAATGTGCCGAAGAAGAAAAGACGGTGCAGAGAAAACCACTGGCCTCGTGGATTACGCCCCTTATTCAGCGGCAGATGGCAGTAAAGCTGGAAGGGGATGATGAAGAAGAAACCATCCAGGCGAAGGAGACCTCTGGCAGAACGCCGGCGATATCCCCATCTGTTGAAAGATACATCAATGCACTCCACGGCGGTGGTCAGCCCTTGTCGCCATCTCTGCGTGCATTTTTTGAACCACGTTTTGGATATGATTTCAGCCAGGTACGGGTGCATACGGATGCACGCGCGGCGGAATCAGCGCGGACAGTAAACGCGCTAGCCTACACAGTCGGACGCGACATGGTGTTTGGGGCGGGGCAATATGCGCCAGAAACCCAAACCGGGAAGCAATTGCTGGCGCATGAGCTGACCCACGTCGTTCAGCAAGACGGCCAAATGGCAACGCTGCACCGCAAGGGAATTGACATCCAGAAAACCGGCAGGCCGATGGTGCAACGTGGGTTCTTCGGCAGTCTTTGGGAGGGAATCAAGAAAGGCGGCAAAGCCATTGGCGAAGGCGCGAAAGCTGTAGGCGGTGCAATTTGGGAGGGCGCAAAAGCCGTGGGCCAATGGGGCGGGAATGTGCTCAAGGCCGGCGGCGCTTGGGTGTGGGATCTTTTCACGAAAGCGCCGCTGCGACTTTGGCGGATCATCGAACATCTCGGCAGCGGAGCGGTGGGCATCGTCAAATGGCTGTGGCACGGCATCAAAACCGTGCGCGGGATCAAGAGTTTCGCGCAGTGGATTTGGAACGGCTTTCTCTCCGGCGCCGCTTGGCTCGGCAGGCTGATCACCAAACTGCTGGATGTGATCGGCATCGGTGAGATCATGGATTTGCTTTGGCAGATCATCAAGTTCAACACGCGCACGCTGTCTTCCACCGAAATCGCCGAGGCAAAGAAAGTCTTCGGCAGCAGTATCAGTTACTGGCAGGTGCGCATTGATGAGTATTCGTTGATCGCATGGCTCGGCTCCTTGTTCAGTGGCGGCGGCGGCATGGGAGTCACGACTTTCCACACCATCAATTTCAACCAGAAGATCAAAACTGCGCCCGGCAACAGCGACATGGCCTGGCTGATTCATGAGCTGACTCACGTCTCGCAATACGAACACGTCGGCAGCCAGTACATGGGTGAAGCGCTGCATGCGCAAGCCACCGGCGGCTACGGCTATGGCGGCGAGGCCGGCCTGCTGGCGGCTTTCGCAGCAGGCAAGCATTTGCGCGACTTCAATCGCGAGCAGCAAGGCGATATTGCGCGCGATTTCTATCTCGCGCTCACCTCCGGCCGGCCCACGACCGCATACGATCCGTTCATTGTGGAACTGCGCGCCGGCAAGCTCTGACAAGGAAACGCTATGACAAAACGCATTCGAATACCGGCATCAGGCAGAATTCTGCTGGTGGCGGTTCTGCTGCCATTGTTGGGACTAAGCTGCGACAAGAACTACTATCCCATTGTCGGGCCCTTGCGCTTGCCGCTGGCTATGCCGCCCACCCACGTGTTGAAAATTGCCGGCGTGGAGTCGGTGTTCCCGATTTTGCAGCAACTCGATCTCTCCCGGCCGGCAGACGAGCCGTCGGCGGCGATCATCTTTTTTGTGACCCAGGAAATGCCCAGCGCCGAACAATTGAGACAACTCCGGCCTCTGCCGCTGGATTCGTTGCGTGCGCTGGGATTCCGTGTGAGTCCAATTGGTGAAGTAGAAGGCTATGGCCGTTTTGCCGGATATGCACAATGGGCCGCAGAAAAAAAAGAGACGGTTTGCACGGTGCCTGACATTCCGGTTTTCGCGGAGGGGTGGCTGCTCTATGCCGCCGCCAGCCCGTTGCCGGAGTGGGTTGAGGTCGCGTTGCATTTCAGCCGTCTCAATTTGCCGGAACCGCCGGCCGTGACCGTGTTGCGGCTGCAGTAATAGGCTCGCTACGAAAGGACTACTCCAATGGCTGAATTTGAAAAACTTCTGAAAACCGTTTTTTACTATCCTGATGCCAATAGCATCGCTATGGCAACAAAAGGAAAAGAGCGATTGCGAATCGATGGCGACGGCCATTTTGGCTTTGGCACCCGCCAAAATAATCAAGAAACCGTAAGAATCCAGGGGGAGACGAGTGATGCGTCCAAGTTGGCGCTGCTTATCAACAACGCGGCGCAAAATAGTCTTCTGGCGGTGCGCAATGACGGCAACGTTGGCATCGGCACGGCTGCCCCCGCTGCACGCGTGCACGTACCCGCAGGCGCGATCGTGAACGGCATCGCCATCGGCATGGATCCGCCCGGTGATATCGGCTTTCCTTTTCCCTATGAAACGGTTGGCACGCGACACACTGCCTACAATTTGAGGCTGCATTCCGGCAATGTCATTCATTTTCATACCGGCAATAGTCAGGCCCCGATGGCCTCTATCGATTTGTTTGGTGTCTACCAGACTTCATCCTTGGTCAACAAAGAGCACATCAACGATCTTTCCAGCCAGGAGGCAGTGGAGATATTGACAAACCTCAGGCCGGTAAAGTTTGTTTTTAGGGGTGAGCGAGAGCAGAGATGCCATGTTGGGTTCATCGCTGAGGAGGTGCCCGCGATTGCCGCCAGCGCCGACCGAACAATGATCAGCCTGATGGACATCATTGGTGTGCTGACCAGCGTGGTGAAGGAACAGCAAACGACGATATTGGCGGTGGCTGAACGAGTGGGTGTTTTGGAGGCTGCTTACAAAGATCTCGCTGAATCAGCCAAATCTCGGCAGGCCGGGACATCCCCAAGAACGGTATCGGTGCGCAAAGCTTCAGCGAAAGCGATGACAGTGCAACCCGCTCGCCGTAAGCCCAGGCGCAGCGCTACCAGTCCCACAGGCCTTCCGACGCGACGGCGCAAGCCAAGCCCTGGGAAAATTGGACAGGATTGACACGATAAGCAGGATTGATGCGATTTGGTTTCATTCTGCGGAGCTGGCCCATTCGCCCACCAACTTGTTCTTCAGTCCTTTACGCCGCTCTGCCGACAGGGGACAGGGGGGCAAGGAGACAGCGTGGCTGTTCGAGTGAGGGTGATGCGGTTGGTTAAAACGGTTTTGGTGAGCGCGCTCACGCGTGTACGTGCCCACGGCTTGTTCGTGTGGCGTTTTGCACCGCATTCACCACCAGGATGAGCATGGCGAGCTCCAACGGCATCATTTGGCCGACCTCGCGTTTGCCGGTGAGGCGCAGGCTTTTCAAAATAATGATGAGGTAGATCACTGCTGTGCGCAGCGCGATTTCCACGAACGATGGAAAGGTGACTCTCACATTATTGTACCTCTTTTAAGTTTTCCTCCGCTACCGGCGCATAGTTGCCGTCCAAGTGATGACTGCCTTTTCGTATCATGGTTTTCGCCAGTCCCGGCGCAGGCTTCTGACAAAGGCTGTCTTTTTCCTGCTCTCCGCAAACACACAGCATTCTCATATTCCGCAACTTTTCAATCTCCGGCTGCACCATAAAGCGCGTGCGTTGCTCGGTGCTCCCCCGCCAGTTCGCGAGATGAAACTCGAACTGGGCAGTTGTGCTCGATCCGAGAAAGACGATGAGTTCCACTTTGGCGCGCAACTCGTCCGGCAGCCGGTTGACGACAAAAGGAAGCACGTCCGCGCCGAAAGAATAACCGATGAGAATCACTCTCTTTCGGCAGCATCACAAGCTCACCGTGTTTGACTTGCTTGACGTATTTTGCCGTAGAGTCGGAATTGCAGACTTGGTCGCTGGTTCCCTGCAAAGGGATCCAGGGGACCTCAAGATTGGCAGCCGGCAGAAAGCTGAAGCCTTTGCCTTTGCG
Organism: candidate division KSB1 bacterium; assembly: GCA_034506255.1. Lineage (NCBI taxonomy): Bacteria > Pseudomonadati > Candidatus Zhuqueibacterales > Candidatus Zhuqueibacteraceae > Candidatus Coneutiohabitans > Candidatus Coneutiohabitans thermophilus. The sequence continues at coordinate 595,773 of JAPDPX010000001.1, forward strand.
ACCGGACTGCCATTCCAAACCACTGCCTTTGCATAGTGGTTTGCTGAGCGGCAAATCCGGACAGAAGCCAGGGCTGATGGCGCCGCCAAAAGTGGTGGACGGCGTCTGCACCAGCGTTGCATAGACCAGCATGGCGCCGGAAGAATATTCCCCCAACACCGGCGTCACGTAGCCCGGGTGGCCAGGTTGCTTCTGCACGAACTAGCCGCGATATTTTTCTTGCATTCCATCGGAAAAATATTAGCTTCGCCACACCCGTCCGGAATGCGGCGGCAGTTTCTTCTCTGAACGCTCGCGCTGTGCTCCTCGCGCTCAATTGCCCGTCCATTCCCCACAGCCTTTCGTTTCGCATATGCTGCACAATGCCACCGGCGCGATTCTTCCGTGTTGGAGGTTGGACGCGCCGGTCGGCAAGTTCGCAAGGATGATTGGCCGGACCCCATGGCAAGAATCGCATCCGGCTTTTTGTGCGCTATTCTGCCGACCCTATACCGCCTCAAATCACCACGAAACGCAGATCTCTTTGCCTGAGCCTGTTGCATGACAGTGCGCATTGTGATTGCCACGAAAAAACCTGTCAGTCCCGCCGTCCGAATCGGCCTGGTGCTGATGGTGTTGTTGTTGGCCGGTCTGGTACTGCTGGTGGCTGGTGCGATTCTTCTGCCGTTGTTGGGCGTGGCCGTGGCGCTGTCCGTGGGAATGCTGGCCTGGATTTTCATCCTCGCTCTCGCCGGCGCGCTTGCGCTCATTTGGCGGCGGGCAATGCTGCGGATCTTCTTCAATTTCGCGCGCAGCAAACACCCACAGCCGCTGGCGCAGTTGCAGCCGGACAATCTGCTGCAACTGCCGGCTTCCGCAACGGCACGGCAGAGGCAGGACAATTCGAATCAAAGCGGCCCTGAGGGCAAGCCGGAGGTGTAATGATCAACAAACTGGATCCCGGTCTGCGCCGGCGCGTGCAAGCCTTGAAGACGCAGAAGGCGGCCACGCTGGCGAAGGCATTGCTGCGGGAAGAAACGGAACGAGTCGAGCTGCTGGTGGAGTTTACCGGCGATTTGAGCGACCTCACGGCTGTCGGCTTCGAATCCTTTGGTCTGCTGCAGCATCCCCGCGAAGGCTACAAAATCGCTGCCGGTTCGATCCCGGTTGATCGCCTGGAGGACCTTGCTGCGATCGCTCATGTCGTTGCCACCGAAGGTCCCCAACCATACTATCCTCTGCTCGACTACAGCCTGCCGGAAATTCGCGCCACCGCCGTTCACAACGGCTCGCCCTCGCGCAAGGGAGCGGGCGTGGTGATTGGCGTTATCGACAGCGGCATCGATTGGCGCCACGGCGTTTTTGTGGATTGGGATGGCCGCACTTCGCGGATCCTGGGCATTTGGGATCAGATGCTCACGGCCAAAACCGGCGAAACGGCTGGTCCGGGTGGCATTGGCGTGGTATATACACAGGATCAGCTTTCCATGGGCTTGCGGGGCACCGCAACCATCCGGACATTCGACAAGAACGCGCGCGGCGAGACCAGCGGCCACGGCACCCATGTGGCCGGCATTGCCGCCGGCGACGGCGCTCCGGCGACCTGCTGTCATGGTGCCTACACCTATGTCGGCGTTGCGCCGCGGGCCGAGCTTATTGTGGCGCGCTACGATTACACCCATGCCACGCTCGGTGCCAATGTGCGTCTGGTTGCGGCATTGGATTACATTTTCAATCACCCCGAAGCTGCCGGCAAGCCGGTGGTGGTCAATATCAGCCTGGGCGTCAATCGCGGCCCGCATGACGGCACCACGCCGGTGGAAAGGGCGATCGATGCGGCAGTGGCTGCAGGTCCCGGACGCGCCGTGGTGGTGGCAGCGGGCAACTTCGCTGATACGCGCTGCCATGTCAAGGGAACCGTGCCCGGCAATGCCACGCGCGAGGTCGAGTTTGAAGTGAGGGAGGGCCACGAATATGACGCTCATCTCGATCTTTGGTATGATCGCGCCGGCACACTCAATCTGGAAGTCATTGCCGCCGGCGGCACCAGCAGCGGCGTGGTGACTCACGGCACGGACAGCTCTTTCATCGCCAATCCCACGGCTTCCAGCAATCGCCGGGTGACGGTGACCATCGATGGCACCATCAACGGCCCGCATGGCCGCGACAACAACTTCCTCATCACGATCGACAAGCCCGCTTCCGGAAACATTCCTGCGGGAAACTGGAAACTCAGACTCACCAACCCGAACGCAACGCCGGTTCATTTTCATTGTTGGATCGAGCGCGGTGACAATGCGCCGCAATTCCTGCCCGCGGTCGACCCTCCGGACGGCAAAATCCGTTCGTCTTCCGATTCCACCATCAGCACTCCCGCGACCGCCCGCGAGGCCATCTCCGTTGCCAATCACGAATCGCGCACCGGCTGCTGTGACTGCTGGCCCTCGACCGGCATCGTGGCCTCCTCGAGTCGCGGACCGGTGGCGCGCGATGCCGCCGCGAATCCGAAACCGGATATTGCCGCACCCGGTTTGTTGATCGCCTCGGCCAAGGCAGATGCCGCCAATCTCCCAGGCAACTGTTGCTCTTGTTGCCCGGATGCTTGCTGCTGTTTGTATGAAGACATGACCGGCACCAGCATGGCTGCCCCGCATGTGGCTGGCGCCGTGGCGCTGCTGCTGGAAGAAGATCCCACTTTGACCAAAGCGCAGATCTTGCATCATTTGCAGACCACCGCGCGCGACCGGCCCGCTGGCGGCCGCGATGACACCTGGGGCGCTGGCAAACTAGACGTGCAGGCGGCGATCAATTCCGTGCGCAGTGCTGGCGGTGGCGGCGGTGGTGGTGGCGGCGGGGCCTCGCCATTGCTGCCTGGCGGTTTCAATGGCAGCAGCGGCTTGCGGCATGCCCACGTACCATCCAACGGTGCTTCGGCTGGCGCAGACCTCGGGGCCTGGGGCAGCCCGCAGTTTTTGGCCACGCTGCGCATATTGCGCGCCCGGCTGCGTGTGTGTCCGCACGGCTTGGAGGTGGCAGCAGCGGTGAGCCGGCACTTCAGCGAGGTGCGGCGCCTGATCAACACCAACCGCCGCGTTGCGACGTTGTGGCATCGCAGCGAAGGTCCGCACATGCTCTGGCGCCTCATGCAAGGTGCCCTTGATGCTAAGGCGCCGGCCGCCCTTTTGAGCCGGCAGCAACGCGATTTCTTCCAGCGCTGGTGTGACCTGCTGCTGCGCTATGGCAGCCGCAAATTGCAGGAGAGCCTGCAGCGCCAGCGTGCCGCGTTGATCCTTTTGCTCAATGCACCATTGGCAGCGCACGCAGCGGCAGCCGTGGGGAGCAACCATGAGTAATGTCGCCGGTACTCTGGAACTGTTTGCAACCGAACTGGCGCGGGTATTCGAACCCCTGGCACGCCGCCTCGAGGATGAGTCAACCGATTCGGTATTGGAGTGGCTTGGTCTGCGGCTGCCGGATGGCATTGCCGGAGCGAACGAACTCGCGGCGGCATTGTCCACCAGCGCCACCGCGGCGGCGAACCTCACTGATTTGATTCGCGATTTGACCGCGGCGATCAGCCGGGATGATGCGGCGGGCGTGGCCTCCACCAGTGTGGCGCTGCTCGAACAAATCAAGACCTCGGTGAACGCTGCGCAGGCCGTTGCGACTGCGCTGCAACATCTCAGCGCCAGCGCACCCGGCCTTTCCGCACCGCAGCGGGCGGAATTGGCGGCATTTGCCGGCGCCTTCGTCGAGCGGCTGCTCAACCAACTGCTGGTGGAATATCTCGAGCAGCGTTTCCCGCAACTCGCGATTCCGCTGCTTGCCACCGGCGGCATTGAAATCGTCCGCGAGGCCGGCGGGCCGGCTGGTTCCCTTAATGGTGCCTACACGCGCAAGACGTTCCGCTTCGATCGCGCGGTGAAGTTGTTTACCGATCCCGCCGGCCTGTTGCGCGAGGTGTACAAGTGGGGTGCGCCGGACTTTGATGGCCTTGCGCTGTTCAATGCGCTGCGCAACCTGCTGGAGCGCAAGTTCGAACTGCCGGCGGAAATCATTCAACCTGGCGGTGCGCCGGCCCTGCTCGAAGCCTTTGCCTTCAATGCCGAGGTCAACAACAGCTTCAGCCCGCCGGGTGTCGATCTCTCCCTGCGTTTCCCCCTTTCAGTTGCCCGCACCGAGACCTTCAGTGCCGATGACTGGCAAGTTGAGCTGACCACCCAGGCCAGCCTCGCGGCTGATCTTGGCGCCACGCTGCGGCCGCTGTTCGATATCGAATTTGATTTGCCGAACGGTGCGGTGGATTTCCTGCTGGCCATGCATCTTGAGCGCTCGCGCACCGCCGCGCCGTTTTTGCTGCTAGGCACGGCGCAGGGTTCCCGTCTGGAAGTGCGCAGCCCCGGGCTGGGAGGGCAGCTCCGCGCCCACTTTGACACCGCGTCCCGCCGCGCCGTGTTGGATCCGGAATTTCGCGTTTCCCTGAATGGCGGCAGGATGCTGATCAGCGGGGAGGGCGGGGATTCATTCATCAGCTCGCTGCTCTCCGGCGTGAATCTCGACTCCAACTTTGATGTTGAGGCAAGTTGGAGCCCGAGTCGCGGTTTGGCGTTTGTCGGCAGCGCTGCGCTCGAAATCGCCCTGCCCGCACACGTCACGCTCGGCCCGCTGGAAATCCTGTCGCTCTACTTGAAAGCTGGTCTGGCCAGTGATGGCTCAATTCCGGTGGAGTTGTCCGGCGGTTTTTCCGCGGCGCTGGGGCCGCTGCGCGCTTCGGTCGACCGGCTGGGTTTGATTGCCACCTTCACATTTCCGCGCGGCGGCGGCAATCTTGGGCCGGCGGGAGTGGCGTTTGCCTTCAAACCACCCAATGGCATTGGCCTGGCCATTGATGCTGGCGTGGTCAAGGGCGGCGGCTATCTCTATCTTGATTTTGAAAAGGGCGAATACGCCGGCGCGCTGGAGCTGACGGTCAGCGGCTTTCTTTCTCTCAAAGCCATTGGCCTGATCAACACGAAGTTGCCGGGAGGCCAGCCGGGCTTTTCACTGCTGGTGATCATCACGGCAGAATTCAATCCCGGTTTCCAACTCGGCTTTGGCTTCACGCTGCTGGGGGTGGGTGGATTGCTGGGACTGCATCGCCGGGCACTGCTGGAGCCGCTGGCGCAGGGGGTGCGCACCGGTGCGGTGAACAGCATTCTGTTTCCCACCAACATCATCGCCAACGCGCCGAAGATTCTGAGCGATCTGCGCACCATTTTCCCGCCGTACCAGGGTACGTTTCTGATCGGACCCATGGCCAAGATTGGCTGGGGCACGCCGACGCTGATCAGCGTGGCGTTGGGCGTCATTATCGAGATGCCGGGCAATGTTGTCATTCTCGGCCGTCTGCGTGTGGCGCTGCCCACTGACGAGCAGGCGGTGCTGATTCTGCAGGTGTCCTTCCTCGGTGCATTGGAATTTGACAAGCGCCGGCTTTGGTTTTTCGCCACGCTCTATGAGTCGCGGGTGCTGTTCATCACGCTCGAGGGCGAGATGGGGCTGCTGCTGGACTACAGCGACAATCCCAACTTCGTCCTGTCGGTGGGCGGTTTTCATCCGCGCTTCACGGCGCCGCCGCTGCCCTTCCCCTCGCCGGCGCGGCTTTCGCTGTCGTTGATCAACGAGAGCTGGGCGCGGGTGCGGGCGGAAACCTATTTTGCGGTGACTTCCAACACCGTGCAGATCGGCTGCCGCAGCGAGATGTTCTTTGGCTTTGATGCGCTGAGCGTGGAGGGCTATTTCAGCTTTGATGCCCTGCTGCGCTTCTCGCCGTTTTACTTCATCGTCGTGGTTTCGACCGGATTCTCGGTCAAGGTTTTCGGCGTCGGCGTGTTTGGCGTGCACTTGCGCGGCTCGCTCGAGGGACCGACACCCTGGCATGTGAAAGGCTCAGCCGAGATCAGTTTGCTGTTCTTCTCGATTTCAGTGGACGTTGATGTCACCTTCGGTGAGCGCCGCGCGGAGACGCTGCCGCCGATCGCTGTGCTGCCGCGGATCCAGGCCGAGTTTGAGAAGCTCGAGAGCTGGCGCGCGACGCTGCCGGCGGCGGGACAGTTGTTTGTGAGCCTGCGCGATTTGGGCAGTGCCGGGGTGCTGGTGTTGCATCCGGTTGGCACGCTGCAAATCAGCCAGCGTTTTGCGCCGCTGAATCTGCCGCTCGACAAGATCGGCAATCAAAAGCCGTCCGATGTGAAGAAGGTGACGGTGGCGGTGGCAACCGGCGGCCTCGCGGTCAAAGGTGCCACCCGGGAAAAGTTTGCCGCGGCGCAGTATCGCGACATGGACGATGCCGCCAAGCTGTCGGCGCCGGCGTTTGAGCCGCTGGAAAGCGGGGTTGAACTGGGTGCCGCGGGCCAGCCCTGGGCCACGGGTCCGCTGGCGCAGCGCAACGTGCGTTACGAGAGCGTTATCATCGACACCGCCTTTGAACGCGTGCGGCTGCGCTTCTTCAAATTTTGGGACGGGCTGTTCACGCACTTCCGGGGTGGCGCGGCAGTGACGCGCGCCGCGGTGTCCCTCGCTGCCGAGAAGCAGTTGCGGCCCTTTGCCGACAGGGTCGAGATCGCCGCCGAGGCCTATACCGTTGCATTTCAAGCCGACAATCGGGCGTATGAAACACAGGCCAGCTTCGGCAGTTTTGCTGAAGCCCAGGCGCAGGTGGCGAACCTGCTGCGCTTCTCGCCCGAGCTTGTGGAAGTCATTCACGTCGTTCCCGAAGCGGAGGTGAACCGAGCCGCATGAGCACGCCAATCTCCTCTTACTCATTTCTTCCCTGGGCGCGGCAGGGGCTGGGCATTTTCCTGCGCGAGGCGGATCAAGACACCGCGGTGAAAGCGCGTGCCTCCATCGACGTGCGCCTGCAAATCAACGGGGAACAACTCAACGGCGGCACTGCCACTGCCACCGTGCCGCGCGCCGTGCAGTTGTATGGCCCCGGGGACATCATCGGCATCGATCTCAAAGCGATCGTGCGCACCGAGCCGCGTCATTATATCACCAACTTCGAAAGCAACTACCTGCCGTTGGTGGAATTCTATGACGAAGATTTTCCCTGGCGCTACACGCCGGCCCGGCCTTCATCCAATCAACTGCGGCTGCGGCCCTGGCTGGCGCTGGTGGTGCTGGAAGAAAGCGAATTCAATGAAGGCAACAACCGGCTCGGGCGGCCGCTGCCCTACATCGAGGTGGCGCAGGCCGCGCAGAAATTTCCACCGGCGGACCAGCTTTGGGCGTGGGCCCACGTGCACGTCAACGGTGGCATGACCGGCGATCCCAATGACACCACGTCGCTGGCGGCGCAACTCGATGCGACTGTGCGCGCCAACCGCGACCTGGCCTATTCGCGTTTGCTGTGCCCGCGCATTCTGAAACCCAATACCGCTTATCATGCCTTTCTGATTCCCTCTTTTGAAACCGGCCGGCTGGCGGGGTTGGGGAAAGATCCCGACACGGCACAATTTGCCACCCAGAGCGCCTGGGAGAGTTATTCCGGCAGGGTGGAGGGTGATTTCTTTCCCGTCTATCATCGCTGGTATTTTCGTACCGGCACAGTGGGCGATTTCGAGTATTTGGTGCGGCTGCTGCAGCCGCGCACAGTGGATCCGCGCGTGGGCCGGCGCGACATGGATGTGCAGTCGCCGGGCGCGAGTCTCCCCGGCATTCCCGAGCTTGGCGGCATTCTGCGCCTGGGCGGTGCGTTGCGGCCGCCGCTCGCCACACTGAGTGAGGAAGACCTTCAAGAGTATCAGCGGCATGAGCAGTGGGGCAAACCTTATCCCCATGCCTTCCAAGTCGCGCTCGCGGCGCTGATCAATCTGGCACGGGACTACACCGACAAAAGTGCGGAGCAGGCCAATGCCGGCAGCGGTCTCGGTCCGGAGGTGGAGACAGATGAAGACCCGCTGGTCGTGCCGCCACTCTACGGCCGTTGGCATGCAGAGACACAGCGCCTGGTCGCGGAAGAGGGTGATCCGGCAAAAGCGAAGTGGGTGCAGGAATTGAATCTGGATCCGCGCCATCGCACCGCCGCCGGCTTCGGTACCGCAGTGGTGCAGGAGAATCAAGAAAACTATATGGAGGCGGCCTGGCAACAGGTCGGCCGCGTGCTTGAGGCCAATCAGAAAATCCGCTTTGCGCACATGGCGCAATTCACCAGCCAAGTCTGGCATGCCCGCGAACTCACGGCAATCAACCAATCGACGCCGGAGCGTTTCGTCGCGCTGGTGACACCGGTGCAACGGCGCGTGGTCGCACAGGGCTTCACGCTGCATCATCACGTGCAACAGAGCACGCTGGCTGTGACGCTGCTGTCCAAGGCCATGCGCCAGGCGCTGCGGCCGCGCGGCCGGGTGGCGCAACTGGTGGGATTCGACGCCGGCCGGCATCGCGGCAATCTGCTGGCGCGCGCCAATCGCGGTGAAGTGTCTGCCGCACCGCCGAAAGTGGTTGCGCCGGCGCTGCCGACCGGCGAAAAGGTCGCCGAAGATCTCGGGCCGCGCGAGCTGCCGGAGAAGTGGCTGGCACTTTTGCTGCGCCGGCCCTGGCTGCGCTTCGCGCCTCTCGCGCTCGCCTTGCTGATTTTCCTCGTGCTGTTGCTCGTCAATAAAGCCGTGGCGAGTATAATTGGCGCGGCTTTGTTTGCGGGCGCGATATGGCTGACGCGCTGGCTCAACGGTATTCTGCAGCGCGGCCGTGCCGCGGAAGCGCTCAACCCGGAAACCCGCACACCTGCGAGTGTTGATCAACTGCCGGCAAGTCCGGATTTTCGCATCGGCGTGCCGGGCCAGGATCCGCCGCCAAATACCAATGGCAGAGACAGCGCGGAAGCGGTGCGCTTCAAAGGCGCGCTGCGCAATCTCTACACCGTGGACGTGGCCGAGCGCGAGCTTCCCGTGCGCGTGCGCCAGCCGCTCGATTTGCCCGGGCTGGCCTCGAGCATGCTCGAAAATCTTCAGCCCATGGTCACGATTCCGCGGCGCACGCTGGCCACGCTGGTGATTCCACCCCGCCTGCGCGGCCAACTGGTCGAGTCCTTCGGCGAAGTGATGGCTTATCCGGAAATCGACCAGCCGATGTACGAGCCGCTGAAGAACATCTCCAGCGAGATGTTCCTCCCCAATCTGCAGTTGATTCAAAACAACACCATCACGTTGCTCGAGACCAATCAGAAATTCATCGAGTCATACATGGTGGGACTGAATCACGAATTTGCGCGCGAGTTGTTGTGGCGGGAATATCCCACGGACCAGCGCGGCAGCTACTTCCGGCAGTTCTGGGACGTGCGCGGCTTTCTGGCCGAGGCGGCTGCCGATCCGGAAGCGCTGCGGGAACGGCTGCGCGACATTCCGGAGTTGCATCGCTGGTCCAGAAACTCGGCACTGGGCGATCATGACCATCGCGAGGCGCAGGGCGACAAGGAGGAAGAGCTGGTGCTGGTGATTCGCGGCGAATTGTTGAAGAAGTACCCGACCGCGGTGATTTATGCGCATCGTGCTGCCTTCGAGCGCACCAGCGACGGCAAAATCGACAAAACCCGGCCCCGCCGGCTGATGCCGCTCACGCCGGCACAGGAGGCAAATCCACCGCGCGATATTGTGAAGACCCCGCTCTACGAAGCCAGGATCGATCCGGACATCTATTTCTTCGGCTTTGACCTGACTGCGGAAAAGGCGCGCGGCGGCCAGATCGTGAACGGCGAGGAAGATGCCGGCTGGTTCTTCGTGATTAAAGAACGGCCAGGCGAGCCCCGTTTTGGTCTTGATTTGCCGCAGGCCGCACCGCAGGCCACAATCCACACCTGGAATGATCTCGCCTGGACTGACGTGCTCAACGATTTTGCCAACAGCAGGTTTCTGCGCCTCGGTGAGAAGAGCATCACGTTGACCGATCCGGGCAGCGGCAGCGAGGCCCGGCCGCAGTATCAGGAAGACAGCCGGTTTCGCTGGCATGCCGACACCCATGCTGCTGAAGTGGCTTACATTCTTTATCAGGTGCCGGTGCTGGTCGCCGTGCACGCCGCAGAGATGTTGAAGCAATCCTCATGAAGGCACGACCAAATCATGGCTGAATTCGAACAACGCCGCAGCGCGCTGGCTGAGCTGCGCGGCAGGCTGACCGAACTGCGGAACCAATCCTTGCTCGCCCGCGAAGCGGTGCGGCAACGGGAGCGCGCGCTCGCAGAGTTCACACGCAGCGCAGCCGCCGGACCCAGCGAAGAACGCACCCGCCTGGAAAGTGCGCTGCAGAACGCGCGTGAGGGCGCCGCGCGCCTGCAAAAAGAACTCGGTGGATTGCGCGACCGCGAAGCCGAATTGCTCAAAGCTTTCGAAGTCTTCACCGATCCGCGCGAAAATCTGCGGCAGTGGCCCGACCTGCATCCGATTCTGCTTTTTCCGCTGCGCCTGGAGACGCGCTTCAAAACCGGCGTGCGGGGACAGCCGCAGCTTTGGGTGCGCGTTTATCCCGACACCTGCCTGGTCGATGCCTTCGAAGATTCGCTCACCGAGCAGGAGGCGGGCAACGGCCGGACTTTTTGGGCAGCAGTGTGGCGTGCCGGCGGGGAGGAAGCGCTGGAGCGCGCGGCGTGGCGGGAACTCGTCGCTGCGCACGGCTCCGGTCGCGCCGGCTGGATCGTCCGGCATTACCAGCCGCTGAATCCCGGCGACAAACCGGAGAAGGATGATGCCACCGACATTCTCCTGATCATTACCGCCTCAGGGCCGTTGCCCACGGCGGCGATCGACTACTGGCGCGCGATGTGGATCGCCGGCGACGATCTCGCGGCACAGCAACAGGCATTCGCTCAACTCGAACTCGCAACAGGCGCGGACCAGGCGCGTGACATTGCGCAAAACTACCGGCCCTTCAACTTCAGCGACACACCCGCAGCGCCACGCACGCGCCCGGAGGTGCAGGTGAAAGTCGTGGTGCTGCAAATGGCGGCGTTGGACAGCATGGCGACCCGCCGCACTTCCTGGTCGCGCGCGCCGCAGGTCGATCTTCTGCCCGAGCGCTTTGTGCTGGTTGCCTATGGCCGCACGGGCACGCCGCTCACCGCCATCGGCAATGTGATTCGCACGCCGTTGATCGCCGGACCTGATCCCAACGCGCCGCCGGAAGAGCAGCTCAAACCCGTTGACCATACGCTGCAAATTCCGGAGCCATTGGCATGGATGTTTGATTTCGAGCAGGCGCTCGCGGCAGGCATGGCCTTCCGCGTCAACCTCAATGCCGAACAGGCGCGCGAGGGTTTTGAACGGGTCATCGTGCTCGGCGTGCGCCTGGGCGATTCCCCGGAACAGGCAACCCGCCATCTCGAGCAACTACTCGAGCATCATCTCTACAGCCGGACCGGCCTGGAGTTCATTACCCAGGGCACACCCACGAACAACACCGAACAGGCCGGCTCGGGTTATTCCTTCCGCGATGACCCCGACGCGACGTTTGACCTCTTTTTCCGGCGCACTCCCGCGTATACGCTTGAAGATGATCCGTTGCTGCGCCGCGACGGCCAGTGGTTCGCCGATCTACTGGGCGTGCGCCACGAGCTGGTGCAACAGATTCCCCATGCCGGCGGCCGGGATCAAAGCGAGGCGCGCGCGATGCAAATCGTGCTGTGGTCCGGAACGCTCGGCTACATGATGAAGACCTTGCTTGCGCCGGTGTTCTCCGCGCCGGAAATCGCTGCCACACGCTCGTTTTTCACGCGCTACGTCAGCGGCCGGGGACCGCTGCCGGCGTTGCGCATCGGCAACCAACCTTACGGCGTTCTGCCCGTGACAGCATTCGACCGCATCAACTGGTTTGCCGCGCGCGCAGGCGCGGAATTCCCGGGACGGCTCTACCAGATCCTCAAACGCATTGACGATGATTGGAAACCGCTGGTCGCACAGCTCAGCTATGTCGGCAAGCCGGGCGGTGATCCGCATCAAATCCTGCTGGATGTGCTCGGCCTGCATCCGGCCTCGGTCGAGTATTATCCCCTGCAGGCCGAGAGTGTTGCCCACAAGTTCTACGAGCTGGCTTTTTTGAACTACTCTGTCGCGCTCAATCTCCTCGGCCTGTTTCCTGCGATTCTGCCGCTCACGTTGCTGCGCAGCTTCGGCTATGCCGGAGAAGAGGTGCCTGACCTTCTCAACCTAATCTTCAAAGCCCGCCAGACACCGCTCACCGGGCCGGTGATTGACGACCGGCCGCTCTCGGAAACCGCGCCCATCCGCAAATATGCCGGTGATAAGAACTATATCGCATGGCTGATTGATGCCGCTCGTGCGGGCATCGAGGCGATTCAGCAGGAAAAGGGTTTTGACGACAACAAGAAACCCACGGCTTTGTTGTATTTGCTGCTGCGCCACGCGCTGCAATTGAGTTTTCACGAGACCGGCGTCAGGTTGAAGGCGCTGATTAGACCGCTCGGCGAAGCGCAAAATCTGCAACGCATGCTGCGCGAGCCGGCGTTTGTTCATATCAGCGAAAGAGCGGAAACCAGCGAAAGCCGTTACGACCTGCTCTTTCGGCCTGACGAGCGCGTGACCCGCGATCCCAAGGTGTTGTTGGGCGATTACATCGCGCGCAATCTCCAAACGGCCGATCCAGAATTGCGCGAACAAATCGAGGCGCTCGAACGGCTGGCCGGGGTGCCGACCGCCCGCCTGGAGCGCATTTTCGCTGAACATCTTGATTGCTGCAGCTACCGGCTGGACGCATGGAAAACCGGACTGCTCGCCTGGCAGCTCGAGAGCATGCGCGCACCGGTTGCGGGCCGGGAACCTTCCGGTATCTTCCTGGGCGCCTTCGGCTGGCTCGAAGCGCTGCGGCCGGAAAACAAAGTGTTGACTCCTGTGACTCTGCCGGCGGAGCTTGACAAGCTTGTGAACCGGCGCGACTCCCCGCCGTTGGTGCGCGACAATACCAACCTCGGCCTGATCCACGCGCCTTCGCTCAACCATGCGACCACTGCCGCGGTGTTGCGCAACGGCTATCTGGCCAACGATGGCCGCCTCGCGGTGAATCTCTCCTCGCGACGAGTGCGGCTGGCGCTCGGCATTCTCGAAGGCATGCGCAACGGCCAGTCGCTGGGCGCGCTGCTGGGTTATCAGTTCGAACGTCACGTCCACGACCACGGCCCGCTGCAGGTCCGCGATTTGATTTATCATTTGCGCCGGGCCTTTCCCCTTGCGGCCAACCAAATTGCCAAAACCAACACCGAGACCGGTGAAGCCCGCGAGTCGATCGCAGCGATGAACGTCGTCGACGGCAGGAAGTTGGTGGAACATGCCGAACGCACCCGCGCATTCACGTATCCGTTCGGGGTGACGGCTCTGCCGCGCCGCGCTGCGAATCAGGAGGCCGCGCTCACGGCGGCGTTGGCGCATATTCGGGACATCAACGACGCGGTGGCTGATCTTGTGCTGGCCGAGGGCGTGCATCAGGCCGTGCTCGGCAACTATGAGCGTTCAGCGGGTACGCTCGAGGCCTTTGCCCGGGGCAACTATCCCCCCGAACCGGAAGTGATCCGAACCCCGCGCAGCGGCATCGCCCTGACGCTGCGCACGGCGATTCATTTCTCTCCTGCACCGCCGGCGAATCCGCGGCCCACGATCGCGTTGACGCCGCTGGCCTCGGCCGAGCCTGCAGTCAATGCCTGGCTGGCAGACCGGCTGCCAGTGCCGGCGCGGGTGGGCTGCCAGGTCACATTCACCGATCGCACCAGCAACAGCGAGCAAACTGTCTTCATCACGCAAGAGCAGCTCGCGCTGCAGCCGATCGATCTGGTTTATCGCCTCGAAGCCGGCAAGGACCAGGCGCTCGGCGACCTGGATGATCAAATTCTCCGCTACTTGCACGCGCATCATGCGCCGCGCCACGATCGTGAAATCCGCCTTCGCCATACCGAACGTGTGAACGGCAAGATCACCTGGTTTGAATTGCAGGCGTTGCTGCGCAGCCTGCGGCCGCTGGTGACGGCCTCGCGGCCGCTGCAACCAGCGGATTTGATGCGCGCCAACGACGCGACGCAGGAGCAACAAGCCGCGGCCGCCCTGCCGCGGACGCGCGTGGCTGACCGCCACGACGACCTGCGCGACAACTTGCTGCCCGCACTCGACAGTCTCGCGGCGGCGCTGCAAAACGCCGGGGTGTCCATCGATGATGCGCTGACACAATTTGCTTCCACCGTGGCACGTTTCGCCGCGTATCGCCTGCCGCAGACCGGTACCGGCTTTGTGTTCGAATGGCGCGCCGCTACCTACAGTGCGTTGGCCGCAAAGATTTCCGACCGCGTCAATGCGTGGAACGCACGCCTGGCGCGCTTCGAGGCGGCGCTGGCAGAATACGATGCCCAGGCTGCGGGATTGACCGAGAGCGAACGGGTCACCCGCCTGCAAGCCCTGGAGGTCATTCTCAAAACCATGCTCACCAGCCCCGCACCGGATTCGGTTGCTTATCGTGCTGCTCTGAACAACCTGCGGCTGGCGTTCATTGCCAAGCGTGATGCTTTGCAGCAACTGGTCGATCAGCCGCGCGCCACACTCACCGCCCTGCTCGACGCTGCCAGGGCGGAATTGCCGCTCGCTGAATTCGATCCGGAAGCTCCCGACTTCTCCAGTGAGGAGGGAGAGATCGCCCGCTTTCGCACGCAATTGCGCGAGGCGGTGATCGGTTTGAAAGAAGACACCCAGCAACGCCTGGCACAGGTGGAGGCACTGTTGGTGCAGCATGATGCTGCTGCCTCTGCGTCACGGGTAAAATTGCTGCAAGAAGCGGGGAAGATTCTGTTGGGGGAGGATTTCCAAATGGTGCCCCAAATCACGCTGCCGGAAGCGGCTGCCGAGGAGTTGGCGAATGCCTGGCAGCACAGCCTCTCGGGCGATTTGACACGACATCTCATCGATACCGGCGGCCGCGACTTTCCCGTGGATGACTGGCTGCATGGCATTGCCCGCGTGCGTGATAAAATGCGCCATTGGGAGAATGCCGCGCTGCTCGGCGAAGCCCTGACCGACTCCCCGGCCGCCGAGCTGACACCGCTGCAATTGCCGTTTCAAGCCGGCGAGCCCTGGCTGGCATTGGAGTTTCCCGAAAGCCACCAGATCAACAGCGACCGGCTGCTCTATACCGCACATTTTGCCGAGCCGTTCGACAAAACCCAGCCGCTCGCCGGCCTGCTGCTGGATGAATGGACGGAAGTGATTCCAACCCCCAACCAGACCACCGGCATTGCCTTTCATTATGACCGTCCCAATTGCGAGCCGCCGCAATCATGGCTGCTCGTTCTGCCGGCGGTGCGCGACGGCGCCTGGTCCTGGGAGGAATTGCTCGCCGCGGTGAACGAGGCGCTGGATGTTGCCAAGCGCCGTGCGCTCGAGCCGGTGCACCTCGACGACACCGTCTACAGTTGGTTCCTGCCGGCGACCATGTCCGCCTACACATTTCCGGAGATTTCGATTTCGAACAATCTGCTGCGCAACCTGCAGCTCTACGCCGAGCGGCCGAAGGAGTGAACCATCATGAGTTTGCCTTACATTGTACCAAACATGGCAGAGGCCGTGTTGGCGCGGCTGCACCCTGCCGCCACGCGCTGGAACCGCCTCGAAGGCCGGCCGCGCACGCACAATTTCGACCGCGCCCTGCGTGCCGAAGTGCGCGATGCGCTGTGGATGCTTTCGCGGCAATGGCAAATGGGCGAATTTCGGGGCGACGATGCCGGCTCCCCGGTGCTGGCGCGCGCGTGCGTCGAGATCGCGAACATCAATCGTTATCAAGCAGGCAGCGCAACGGTCGAAGACCTTGCGTCAGACAAGCCGCTTGAAGCCATGGTGGAGCGCCGGCCGGTTCCGTTGCGCGCCGGTGCCCAATATCTCTCGCTCGATTTGCGTGTGGCAGTAGGGCGCCGCTGGCTGAAATTGTTGGCGCGGGAGGCGGCAGCTCCCGGCGGCCTTTCCAAAGACTATCGCGCCGCCTATCGCACTGCCTATGCCGTGCCGGTGCCTGATCCTGCACAAAAGGCCGATGCCTTGGTGTGTGCGCATCTCGAGGGTTGGCAGTACGCGGGCGCAGCGGCGGAACGGGCCATGGATGGCATCGCCCTGCTCGAATATCTCGCCGATCCGACGCACAATGTGTACGACGGCATCGGCGCGAATGCCGCTGACGAGCCCAAGCTCACGGCGCTTGCCGAACGGCTGCAGAGTTGGTTCGCCGCGCTGATCCTGCAACCAAAGCAGGGCGCAGATACCGCCTGGCAGCCCAGCCGCTTTGAATATCAATTCGGCTGCGCCGCTCCGCAAGACGCGCACGAACTGGTCATGCGCGCCGAGGAGTATTACCAGGGCACGCTTGATTGGTATGCGCTCGAGCGCCGCCCCGCTGAGCAGTCACTCGGCGAACCGCCGGCAACGCCGCAGCCACCCAGGCGGGAAGTGCACACCTTCATTCCCACCGCCATCATGTTCGAAGGCATGCCCAACACCCGCTGGTGGGCCTTTGAAGACCGGCAAACCAATTTCGGCGAGGTGCGGCCGGACACCACCGATCTCGGCAAACTGCTGCTGCTCGAATTCGGCCTGGTCTATGCGAATGACTGGTTCGTCCTGCCCTACACGCTTCCGCTCGGAACGGTGAGTGAGGTCAAGGGCATTGCGCTGACCAATGTGTTTGGCGAGCGTTTTTGGATCGAGCCGGTGCTCGAGCAACCGGCGACCAATTGGGAAAAGTGGGGCATGTTCACGCTTACGCCTGCAACGGTTGAGCAGCCGCCGGCGCCGGCGCGCCTGGCATTGCTGCCGACCGTGCCGAAGGTGCAGGAGGGGCCCGCACTCGAGGAGGTGGCCCTCATTCGTGATGAGATGGCGAACATGGTGTGGGGCATCGAGCGTCGCATTACGCTGCCCTCCGGTGCGTCCAAGCCCGGCGGCGAAGCAGCGCGCGAGTTGCGGCAATGGCTGGAGCAACTGGCCGGTCCGCCGCCGGCTCCGCCGAATCCGCCGGCAGCGCCGATGCGTTATCAAGTGATGAACACGGTGCCCGAACACTGGATTCCCTTCATCCCGGTGCATGTCGAGGGCAGTGTGCGGGAGATGCAATTGCAGCGCGCCGCTCTGCCGCGCCTTCTGCCCGGTGATCCGAATCCGCCGGAACCGGAGAAAGTGCGGCCGCGCACCACATTGCTGCGCCACGGATTGCCGCGCGCCTACTTCGTGTACGAGGAGGAAGTGCCGCGCGCCGGCACGCTGGTGAGCCAGGCCTATCAGCGCACACGCTGGCTCGGCGGCAGAGTCTTCACCTGGCTGGGTGCACGCAAGCAGACCGGCCGCGGCGAAGGCGCCAGCGGCCTGCGCTTCGATTTGCTGGTCGAGGTCAAACAGTGAGGCCAAGAAGGAATAAAATGAAAGAAAAAGCGTAACTCACCGCTGCGTCGCGCAGCGCGCAGAGTTCTCTGCTTGCAGAAAAGCATTTCTCCGCGTCTCCGCGGTTTATTTGATGGTGGGGCTGATGGGATGCAGTTTGCACGCCGACAATTCTTTTCACCGCAATTCACCAAGCAGCGCAGCCTCAATTCGCCGCGCTGTGCCGCAGGCGATCCACCGCGACTGCAATCACGATAACGCAACCGGTGACCGCCTGAGTAATCCACGGCGCCCAGCCGTTCAACTGGCAACCGGTGCGAATGATGGTCATGATGATCGCGCCGATCAAACTGCCCGCAATCGAACCCTCGCCGCCGGACGCGAGCAAGGCGAGGAGCGGTTTCAGCGTGCTCTGCTCATCGATGCTGCGGCCGGTCACTTTCTGACCGATGCCTACGCCGCCGGCCATCTTTTTGACAAGTCCGAGGTGCTCGCCGCTATTACGCTTCACTTGCGCACACACCCCGCTCTGACACGGAATCCAGAAATGCAAATCTATGTTGGCATTGTGGCCCTTGCCGGCAAGTTACCGCAACTGGTGCTCAAGAATATTCATGACCGGATGAACCGGGAAGGCTTTGCAGTCGGCAACGCCCGCGGCATGCGCTGGCGCACTTTTGGGGACAGTTATCTGAAAAATGCGCAGGAGACGCAGCGGGTCGCCGCGCTCGCGGTGTTTTTGTCACGGCAGCAGGTTTTTGCCGCGCGCAAGGGTGTAACCCCGAATCCCGATGAGATCGAGGGGCTCATGCCGGACGAGGACAGCGTTCAAAGGGCGACCCAGCAGGCTATCGCCTACATTCCCGATGCCGTGGCAGAAGTGGAGGAGTTAATCTATCGGAATCGCTCGCTGGCACCTTCGCAGTTCGGACCGGTCCTGGGTGCCATCGTCGAGTCCAACCTGGCGGCAATCGGTCATCCCGGCCGTGAGCGGGCGATTGTGGAAATGCTCGAGAGTGCACGCCGGATTGGACTGGAAGGGCCAATACTCGCACCCAGCTTCACAGTGTTCAGTTGGCAATAGCATGACCCCGCCCTCCCAAGGGCATAAATCATGAGAAAGTTGACTGGATGAACAAGAGTGAGATGCTTGACAAGCTGCGCTTTTTTTTTCGGGCGAAGATGGTTCGCCTGCCCGCCAGGTTGTTCTGCAATTTTCATTGCTTTTGCCGTTGCTGCTGTTCTCTCGCCGGCCGCCAGTGCTGCTGTGAACTCCCGCCACAATCACCATTTCGCCACGGCCCTCCCGCGGCTTGCGATACTCTATAATTGTGTGTAGTGGCCTGCGACGGCGGGTCCTTCAGCTTCCGCCAAAACCCTGTGTTGGAGCGGGGTAATCATCACGCCGCGGCAAACTGTGGCTTGCCATCGCCCCCGTGAAGTTTCATGCAACGGCCAAACCGTTGTCGGTCTTGCGGGCTGAACTGCTCCCCGCTGTGCAATCACTGCTTGCTTTTTAGCGCTACTTTCCTATGCTTGCAGGCACTGAGGTGACACGAGTCCAAAAGTAAATTTCCAGGGAGTCCGCGTGAAGCAAGTTTTCATCACCAAACCCGGCGGCGTTGAGGTACTCCAAGTCAGGGAAAGCAGTGACCCCAAGCCCAAGTCCGGCGAAGTGGTGATTCGGGTCAAGGCCGCGGGCATCAATTTCGCGGATTTGATGGCGCGCAAGGGTATTTATCCCGACGCGCCCAAGCCGCCCTGCGTGGTGGGCTATGAAGTGTGCGGCACCATCGCAGCCGTGGGCGAGGGGGTCGCTGCCAGCGAGGTGGGCAGAGAGGTGATTGCGCTGACGCGCTTCGGCGGTTACGCCGAGAAGGTGAGTGTGCCTCACAGGCAGACCTTTGCGAAGCCCGGCCGGTTGAGCAGTGTGGAAGCTGCGGCGCTGCCGGTGGCTTATCTCACCGCCTATCAAGCGGTGGTGGTGATGGGCGCACTGCAGCCCGGCGAAGCCATTCTCATTCACAACGCCGGCGGCGGCGTGGGATTGGCGGCGCTGGATTTCGCCAAAAAGATCGGCGCGACCGTTTATGGCACCGCGGGTGCAGCCAAGCATGAGTTTCTCAAACAGCGCGGCTGCGATCATCCCATCGACTACCACACGCAGGATTGGCAGAAGGAACTGCAGCGCCTGACCGGCGGTCGCGGCGTGGAGTTGATCCTCGATCCGTTGGGTGGCAAAAACTGGAAAAAAAGCTACAAGGCCCTGCGCGCCACCGGCCGTCTGGGTATGTGCGGTATTTCGACCGCGGCGGAAGCGCGCGTGGGTGTGCTGGGCTTGCTCAGGCTGATCACCCAAATGCCGTGGTTCAATCCCGTGGCGTTGATGAACAGCAACAAGGCTGTGTTCGGCATCAATCTCGGCCACATGTGGCACGAGGTCGGGAAGGTCACCGGCTGGATGCAGAAAATCCTGGCGGGTGTGGAGGAAGGTTGGATACGGCCGTTTGTGGGCAAGACTTTTCCCCTGGAGCAAGCTGCGCAGGCGCATCGCTACATCGAAGAGAGAAGGAATATTGGGAAGGTGGTGCTTGTGATGTAAAGTAAAGCAAGGGGCAAGAGGCAAGGGTGACAAGATTTGTGTGAGTGTGCTCATGCGTGTCCATGTTCGCGGGTTTGGTGGGGTTGTGTTTTCGCCGGCATTTTGCGTGTCCGCCGTCTTGCTTGTGTTTTCGCTGCTGGGTGGCCCGTCAGCGGGCCGGGCGCAGCGGTTCGAGCGTGTGGTGGTGCTGCCGGTGGAGGAGAATGGTCAGCTCCTGGCATTTCCCTTTCTCGGCGGCCTGGATTTTTTTCTGCCACAATTCGTGGACATCGACGCCGATCGCGATTGCGATCTTTTCTATTTCACGCCGGCGGAAAAGCGTCTGATTTTTCTCGAAAACATCGGCAGCGGGCAGAGGTGGCAATTTCGCCTGGCGCACGGGCACTACGGCGATTTCACGATCCGCAGTTGGTTTTATTTCGTCGATATCGATGCCGATGGCGATTGCGATTTCTACCAGGACAACAACCAGGGCGGCCTGGCGTTTTATCGCAACACCGGTTCGGCGCAGGTCGCGCGTTTCACTCTCGAAAGCGGGGCGGTGACGCAGGTCAGCGGCGAGGAGATGCGCATCGATTACACCAGCGCGCCCGCCTTTGCGGACATTGATGCGGACAGCGACTACGATTTCTTCAGCGGCAATATTCTGGGGTATCTCGAATTCTATCAGAACGCCGGCACTCCCGCCGTGCCCGCGTTCCGCTTTGAAACCAGCACCTGGCAGAATCTGCGCATCATCTCGGGCGGAACGGCGGCGCCGGCACCGGGTCTGGCACTTGCGCGGCACGGTGCCAACGGCATCGCTTTCATCGATCTCGATGGTGATGGCGATCAGGATCTGTTCTATGGCGACTTTTTTCATCCCGGCGTTTATTATCTGCACAACCGGGGCACGCCGCACAACGCCAGTATCGTGATTGCCGACAGTGCCTTCCCAGCCGGCCGGCCGGTGCACACCCTGGGTTACAACATCCCACGTTTCGCGGATATCGATGGCAACGGCGCGGTGGATTTTTTCGCGGCCTGCCAGAACCAGAATCGCGACAATTTCATCTTTTATCAAAACACCGGTACGGCTGTTTCCCCGCAGCTCGGATACAGCAGCGACAATTTTCTCACGCAAATCGATGTGGGCAGCAACAGCGCGCCGGCGCTGGCCGACATCGACGGTGATGGTGATCTGGATTTGTTTGCGGGCGATCTCAACGGCCGCTTGAATTTTTTTGAAAACACCGGCTCGGCCGCCGCGCCCGCGTTCCGCCGGGTAACCGACGCCTTTCAGAACATCAAACTCACTGCCGTGTCCGCGCCGGCATTTGCCGATCTCGATGGTGACGGGGACCTGGATCTGGTGATCGGCAGCGCCACCGGCAGCGATCTGGTTTTGTTCCGCAACACCGGCACGCCGCACGCGCCGGCGTTCGTGCTCACGGATCCGGCTTTTCAGGGAATCGATCTCGGCAGCTACAGCTCGCCCTGTTTCGCCGATGCGGATTTCGATGGGGATGTTGATTTGTTCCTGGGCGAGTATGCCGCTGCTGCCGTGGCGATTTTTGAAAACACCGGTGACGCGCGCCGGCCGGTGATGCAATTGCGCAAGAAGCTCCGGCCGCCGCTGCCGCGTGACTATGCCGCACCCGCCCTGCATGATGTGAATGGCGACGGCTTCCTCGATTTGATCGTCGGCACGCTGCAGGGAGCGATGCTGCACTATCAGGGCACCGCCGTGATCGATTCCTTCATTTTGATTGACACGCAATTCGCCGGCCTGGAGATTGGCGCCTACACCAGGCCGGTGCTGGCTGATCTCAATGGCGACGGTGCGGTTGATTTGTTGGTGGGGGAGGGCGACGGCGGCCTCAATCTCTACCAGGGTGCGACTGTCAGCGCCCAAAGACAGGCACCCACCCCTCCGGTCGCGTTCGACTTGCAGGTTCATCCCAACCCTTTTGACACACACTTGCACATTCTGGTGCGAAGTCGCGATCCCGGAGGCGAACCGCCGCGCGTTGTGCTTTTCAATGTGCTGGGTGCGCAGGTGGCAGAGATGGCCATGCAGCCGGTGGCGGGCGGGTGGGCGGGTGAGAAGGGGGCAGAGAATGCGACGCTGGCTCCGGGAGTTTATTTTGTGAAGGTGAGCATGAATGGAATTCGATTGACGCGCAAAATTTTGTGTCTCAAAAAATAGCCAGACACGCCGACCTACGAAAATGTCATAGCTGAAAAAAATGTTGCCTTTTCGAATTAATTTCTTCATATTCGCCCCGCTATTTGAGTCCAGGCTGAGGAGAGGAAAAATGCTTGTGCGCCGCTTTCCTTTCAATAATTGTGAATTGTGTGCGATCCGCGGAATCCCGGGCGTCCCAGCTTGCGCTGCTGACGCCTTTTTCATTTGCGGAGCACAGAGGTGTGGAGGCAGAGTTCATCTTTTGCTAGGAATGGGCTAACCCTGCCGTAACTTGACCTGAGTATCTTTCGGAAATGGTGAAGTATCTGTCGTCGGTATCGGCAAGCAGCCACCAATCAATGTTCAATCAACTTAAAACGGAGGGTTTCAGGATGCATCGCAACAGATTCATGCGGGCTCTCAGTCTCTCTGCTCTGCTCTTGCTGTTGATTTCCGGGCTTACCGGCTCGGTAAACGGCCAGGGCGTGACGACTGCGGCTTTGAACGGCGTGGTGGTCGATCAGAATGGCCAGCCGCTGGTGGGTTGCAGCGTGATGGCCGTTCACACGCCGAGTGGCACGATCTTCGGCGCGGCCACGCGTGCGGACGGCCGCTTTAACATTCCCGGTGTGCGGGTCGGCGGCCCCTACACGATCACGGCCAGTTTGATTGGTTATCGCAAGGAAAGTGTCGAGAATATTTTTCTGGGCCTTGGTGAAGACCGCCGCTTGACGTTCACCCTGGTTGAAGAAGCCCTGCAGGCGGCCGAGGTGACCGTGGTGGCGGAGCGGGATGCCATTCTGAGCGCCTCGCGCACGGGCGCAGCCACCGCAGTGAGCAGCGCGGCCATCCAGATGCTGCCCACCATTACGCGCAACATCAGTGACTTCACCCGTCTGACGCCACAGGCCTCGGGCAACTCCTTCGTTGGCCAGGACAATCGTTTCAACAACATCACCGTCGATGGCTCCTACTTCAACAATTCTTTCGGCCTCGCCGGCAGCCCGGGCGAACGCACCGGCGTGGCGCCGATCTCCCTGGATGCCATCGAACAAATTCAGGTCAACATTGCGCCGTATGATGTGCGGCAGGGCAATTTTGTCGGGGCAGGTGTCAACACCGTGACCAAGAGCGGAACCAACGAATTTTCCGGTTCGGCCTATTATCAGTTCCGCAATGACGGCCTTTATGGGACGAAGGCTGGTGATCTGAAATATCAGCCCGGCACTTTTGATTACAAGCAAATCGGCTTGCGGCTGGGTGGTCCGTTGATCAAGAACAAGCTCTTTTTCTTCGGCAGCTTCGAAGATGACGAGCTGACCCGCCCGGGAACCGATTTCACCGCCAACCTGGGGGGAGAGACGGTGGGCGGCAACAAGACGCGCGTGCTGGCCTCGGATTTGAACCAGCTCAGCAGCTTTTTGAAGGAAAAGTTCGGCTATGAAACCGGCGGCTATCAGGGATATGACTTTAAGACCCCGGCGCTGCGTTTCATCGGCAAGGTGGACTTCAATCTCAATGAACACAACAAGCTGAGTTTGCGCTACAATCACCTCGACTCGGAAACCGACGTGCTGGTCTCCAATTCCTCTTCGTTGGGTTTCGGCAACCGCAGAACCAATACCAACGCCCTGAATTTCCAGAATTCGAACTACAAGATCCTGGAGAACATCCGCTCGATCGTCGGCGAGTGGAACTCGATTCTGGGCCCCAACATGTCCAACAATCTGCTCATCGGTTACACCCACAACGATGAGAGCCGCAAGTACGTGGGATCGTTCTTCCCGATGGTGGACATTCTCAAAGACGGCTCCACTTACACCACCTTCGGCTTTGAGCCGTTCACGCCCAACAATGAGCTGCGTTACTGGAGCTTCCAGGTACAAAACAACTTCACCTACTACCGCGGCGATCACAACTTCACCTTCGGGCTGAGTGGCGAGCGCTACGAGTCTGAAAACGTGTTCTTCCCGGGTTCGCAAAGCATCTATGTGTACAACTCGTTGGAGGATTTTTACAGGGATGCCAACGATTATCTGGCCAACCCGAACCGCACCACCTCGCCGGTGACGCTGCGCCGTTTTCAGGTGCGCTGGACGAACATCCCGGGCCAGACCAAACCCATCCAGCCGCTGGAAGTCCTGTTCGCCGGCGTGTACGGCCAGGATGAATGGCAGGTCAACAAGAATCTGCGTCTGACGCTCGGCTTGCGCGTAGATGTGCCTTTCTTCGGCGACACCGGCTTCAAAAACCCGCAAGTGGACGGCCTCAGCTTCCGGGATGAGAAGGGCAACACCGTCAAGTACAGCACGGACAAACTGCCCGACAGCAACCTGCTGTGGTCCCCGCGCCTGGGCTTCAACTGGGATGTCAGTGGCGATCGTTCCACCCAGGTGCGTGGCGGAACGGGTATTTTCACCGGCCGTCCGGCCTACGTTTGGATCTCCAACCAAATCGGCAACAATGGCATCCTGACCGGCTTTGAGCAGTTGGACAACACCACGGCCCGGCCGTTCCATCCGGATCCGAATCATTACAAAAAGCCGGCAACCGGTGCTCCGGCCGCCAGCTATGAACTGGCCTTCACCGATCCCAAGTTCAAGTTCCCGCAGCTTTGGCGCAGCAACCTGGCGGTGGATCGCAAGCTGCCGTGGTTCGGCCTGATTGGAACCGCGGAATTTCTCTACAACCGCGATGTCAATGGCATCTACTACATCAATGCCAATCTCAAGCCGGCAGATACCAAATTCAACGGCCCGGATCAGCGGCCGCGCTGGACCGCCGGCAACCGCATCAACAGCAACATTACCAGCGCGATCGTTCTGAAAAATCAAAACGAAGGCTACTCCTGGAACTTTTCCGCTTCTGTGGAGAGAGCGATGCAGGACGGCCTGTACGGCAAGCTGGCCTACAGCTACGGCGTTTCCAAGAACACGGTTGATCCCGGTTCCATTGCCTTTGGCTCGTGGAACAACAATCAGCACGCTGGTGATCCCAACAATCCCGGTGTGGCCTTCTCCGCCAACTCTCCCGGCCACCGCATCCTGGCGGTCGCCTCCTACCGGAGGGAATATTTCAATTTCGGTGCCACCACCATCTCGCTGGTCTGGGAAGGTGCGCGCAACTGGCCGGCTGATCCCTTCGCCTTTGCCTCCCGCTCCGCGAGTTACACCTACAGCGGTGATTTGAACGGCGACGGCGGCACCAGCAACGACTTGATCTACATTCCGCGCGACAAGTCGGAGATGAATTTTGAAGAGTTCACCTCTTCGGGCAAAACCTTCACGGTCCTCGAGCAGCAGGAGGCCTGGGAAGCCTTCATTCAACAGGATCCCTACCTCAGCAAACATCGCGGGCAATACGCCGAGCGCGGTGCCATTCACCTGCCGATGGTTTATCGTGCCGACCTCAGCATTACGCAGGATTTGTTCACCAATGTCAGCGGCAAACGCAACGGCCTGCAATTCCGCGTCGATTTGCTCAATGTCGGCAATTTGATCAACAAGAACTGGGGCGTAGGCCAGCGCCTGGTCACCACCCAGCCGTTGATTGCCCGCGGCGCCGATGCCGAAGGCAAGGCGCGGTATCGCCTGCGCAATATCGGGACTTCGTTGATCTCCAAGACCTACGAGCCGACCGCCACAGAGAACGACGTTTTCCGGATTCAGTTCAGCTTGCGGTACAGCTTCAACTGAGATCACCCCGGGATTGTAAAAGCCGCCTCCGGCAACGGAGGCGGCTTTTTTGTTGACCGCCCGAAATCATCGTTTATGGATCAAGCCGATCCTGCCACGGCCGGACCTGTGCATTGCAGGCTCTGGCCCGGCAAATAAAAAGGCCGGTGCTGCACGCATCGGCCTTTTCCCTTTCGGCTTGTCGCAAGCGCGTGTCGCTTGCGACTCGTTCACTTCACATCGCAATCATTACAGCGGATGATACTCGCCGGGCAACGGCGTCGCAGTTTTCAGCCAACCGTACTGGCTTGCCGCCCCCGCCGAATTTTCCTCTGCCGCTCACCCCGCCATACGCCTTCACCGCTGCAGAATCATGCGTTTCACTCTCACCTGGTCGCCGCTTTGCAACCGCATGAAATAAACCCCGGTCGGCACTTCATTGCCGAACTTGTCCCGGCCATTCCAGCTTGTTTGTCGATAGCCGGCCGGCTGCACGCCATCCACCAGTTTGCGCACCACCTGACCGGTGAGATTGTAGATGATCAAGCTGACCGGCGCCGCCTCCGGCAGGGCATACGTGATGGTGGTGTGTGAATAAAACGGATTGGGATGATTGCCCAGCAATTGCAGGTCAGCGGGCAGCCGGTTGGCCGTGATTGACGCCAGGGTTTGTGTGGTGGTGTTGCTGTTGGGCCGCGGCAGCGCGCTGCTGCCGAATTCAACCACCAGTTGCGGCGGATTCGCGCCCTCCCGGCTGCTGCACACACCCAGCGCCGTCGTGTTGTTCAGGATCGCGAGACTCACCGTGCCGTTGCCGCTCACGGCAGCAGTAACGTCCCATTCGTACCAGGCGTCCTTGCTCAACGGGCCCTGGGTGGCGAGCGCGCCGCCGTTACGGTCGGCATTGTTCCAGGTGAGGCCGGACTCGGTCCATGGCGTGGTTGTGCCGACATAGTAGTTGGAAGCGGAGTAGACCGTGGCGTTGTCATTGCTGCCGGTGGTCACATACACCCGTAGTTTCGCGCTTTGTACGCTGCCGGTGATGCCGGCAACCTCGAACTTGAGATAGCTAATGAAAGTCAAGTTGCTGTAGCGGAAACGCAAGCCTGCTTCGCTGCCGTAGTTGTTGTCCGGATTTTCCGCTGAAGTGTAGGCATCCGCAATTGGCGTGAACGTGAGAGATGAGATCGTGCTGTTTGAGACGGTGATGCTCACAGTGGCGGCATTGGAGGTGGCGCCGGCATTGTCCCTGACAGTGTAGGCGAAACTGTCGCTGCCGGCGAAGCCGGGATTGGGGGTGTAGGTGACGGCACCGGAGCTGGAGTTGACGCTGGTGGTGCCGTTGGCAGCGGCGGTGGTGATGGTGACCGAAGCGGGATCGAGCGTGCCATCGCTGTCGGAATCATTGGCCAGCACGTTGATGGTGACAGCGGTGCCTGCGGTTGTGCTGGCCGAGTCATTGTTGGCCACGGGCGCAGCATTGCCGGGGTTGACAGTGATGCTCACAGTGGCGGCATTGGAGGTGGCGCCGGCATTGTCCCTCACGGTGTAGGCGAAACTGTCGCTGCCGGCGAAACCGGGATTGGGGGTGTAGGTGACGGCACCGGAGCTGGAGTTGACGCTGGTGGTGCCGTTGGCAGCGGCGGTGGTGATGGTGACCGAAGCGGGATCGAGCGTGCCATCGCTGTCGGAATCATTGGCCAGCACATTGATGGTGACAGCGGTGCCTGCGGTTGTGCTGGCCGAGTCATTGTTGGCCACAGGCGCAGCATTGCCGGAGCCAGGGCTGTACTCGATCACAAGCTGGGGTGGCTGGCTGCCTTCGCGGCTGCTGAAGTAGCCGTTGGCCGTGGTGGCGTTGAGTATTGCAAAGCTGTAGGTGCCGTTGCC